>JBAUZG010000154.1:0-56063 GCA_049585195.1 Bryobacteraceae bacterium
CTGCAGCACTTCGCGTATGCCGAGATCCTGCCAGGGCGGAATATGCAAGCGTTTCACGGCTTCGATCGGTTGCTGGCGCACGGCCTGCCGCAGACTCAGAGCCATCCTCGGCGCGACATTCGTGACATCTTCTCCGAGGATGAAGACGGCATCCGATGATTCCACTTCGCGAAGTGCCGGAGTGCGCACCGGACCCGATCGGAGAATGTCCAGCATGAGGCGTAGTAAGCCCAGCTCGCTCGATGGGATTCCGGCGTAGAAGCGGTCCGGGCCGACAAGCGCGCGCAAGGCGAAGTTGCTTTCTAGCGACGCTCTCGGAGAACCGATTCCAATCACACCGGAGTAACTGGCAGCGAGATCTTGCAGATGATCCTTCGCGGCCTCGGGCGAGATCGCCTTTGTTTGGAGCCTGGGCTGCCGGATGCGCTGCTCGCTATTCACAAACTCATATCCGAATCGGCCACGGTCGCACAGAAAATATCCGTTGACCTCGCTGTTGTACCGGTTCAGAACCCGCTGTAACTGCCCGTATCGCTCGCCGATCGTGATGTTGCATCCCAGGCCGCAGTGAACGCAGACTGACGGAGCCAGTTGCATGTCCCATTTCCGGGTATAGTGGCGTTTGAGCGTCGCGTCCGTAAAAACGCCTGTAGGACAGACCTCCACCAGATTGCCGGCGAATTCGTTCTCGAGCACCCCATCCCGATTGCGGCCAAAATAGACGAGATGCCGCAGCGCGAATACATTGAAATCGCTGCCTCCGGCATAGTCCCGATAGAAGCGAACGCAGCGATAGCACTGAATGCACCGGTTCATCTCGTGGTTGAGAAACGGGCCAAGGTACTGATTGCGAAACGTTCGCTTTTCAAATCCATAACGGCGATAATCATGCCCGGTCATGACGGTCATGTCTTGCAGATGGCATTCGCCGCCTTCATCGCAAACCGGGCAATCATGCGGGTGATTGAGCATCAAGCCTTCGATGATGCCGGCCCGGAATGCCACCGCTTGCGGATCTTCTATAGAAATGCGCGTACCGTCGGATGCAGGAGTCAGACATGCCATGACGATCCGGCCTTGCTTGTCTTCCTCGTGCCTGAACTGTTTCACGGCACACTGGCGACAAGCGCCTACCGAACCCAATGCCGGATGCCAACAGAAATACGGGAGATTGAGGCCCAGAGATAAACATTGGTGAAGCAGATTCTGCTCCGGATTCATCTCGTACGCGCGATTGTCTACGTAGACGGTTGCCATCTTCATTCCCACGGACACCGTTTCTCGCGAATGTGGCGCTCAAAATCTTCGCGAAAGTACTTGAGCCCGCTCTGCAGCGGCTCCGCGGCGCCAGGCGCCAATGCGCAAAACGTGTGACCAGGCGACAGAAACTGTGTTTGAAACGCGAGTTTCTCCAGGTCACTCGGATCGCCCCGCCCTTCCTCCATCGCGTTCAGAATGCGCTCCACCCAGTTCAGGCCGCTCCAGCACGGCGTACACCAGCCACACGATTCCTGTGCAAAGAAATGTTCGAGGTTCCAGAGCATGCCAACTGGACACGTCTGGTCGTCGAGCACGATCATGGTTCCGGTTCCCAGGCGGCTGCCCACCTTCTGAAGCTCGTTAAAATCCATAGCCACGTCCAGATGCTCTTCCATCAGAAAGTCGGTCGAGGCGCCGCCCGGCAGGAGGGCACGAAACCGGAGTCCTTCGCGCATGCCGCCTGCATGTTCCTCCAGAATTTCGCGGACGGTGGTTCCCATCGGCAGCTCCCACAAACCAGGTCGCCGAACCTTTCCACTGGCCCCGTAGAGTTTTGTGCCCCCGTCCTTGCTGCGGCTGAGATCGCGGAACCAGTGCGCGCCGTTGCTGACGATGTGGGGAACATTGCACAGGGTCTCGACGTTATTCACCGTGGTGGGCCTACCCCATAACCCCGATACCGGCGGAAACGGCGGCTTCGCGCGCGGATTCGCGCGCTTGCCTTCGAGCGCGTTGAGCAACCCGGTCTCTTCCCCACACATGTATCGGCCCGCGCTGAGATGTAAATACAGATTCAAGCTGTAGCCAGAGCCAAGAATGTCCTTCCCCAGGTAACGTCCTTCGTAAGCCTCCGCAATCGCTCGAGAAATCGTTCGTTCGGCCAGCTTGTACTCACCGCGTAGAAACACATAGGCGACATCGGCCTGCGTCGCGTAAGCGGCGATGATCATGCCTTCCAATAATTGGTGAGGATCACCTTCGAGCAGAAAACGGTCCTTGAATGTGCCAGGCTCCATTTCATCCGCGTTCGCGACCAGGTACTTGGGCCCAGGCGCATCTTTCGGCATAAAGCCCCACTTCATTCCAGTCGGGAAGCCTGCGCCACCGCGGCCTCTCAGGTTCGATGTTTTTACCTCCTCGACGACCTGCTGGGGTGTCATCGAGCCTAAGGCTTTGCGCAGCGCCTGATAACCGCCGGTGCGCTCATAGGCGGAGAGATCAGGAGGACCCTGATTCCGATCGATGTTTTTGGTAAGGGGCGTCTCCATTGCTATTCATACCGGTCGAGGATTTCACCGACCTTGGCCGGCTCCAGATCGACATGGAGATCGTCATCGACCATCATCACCGGAGCGCGATCACACGCGCCCAAACATACGATGGGCAAAAGAGTGAAACGCCCGTCGGCTGTGCTTTCTCCGAGTCGTGCCCCGCACTGTGCCGTGAGCTGACGAGTGACGTGTTTGGCGCCCATGATCCAGCAACTGACACTGTCACAGACATAAACCACATGTCTGCCGACAGGCTTGCGGAAGAGCAGGTTATAAAAGGTAGCCACTCCATCCAAATCGGAGGCAGACATCCCGAGAAACTCAGCGATATCCTGCAGCGCTTCGTCGGAAACCCAGCCTCGATGCTTCTGTACGATCTTCATTGCGTCAATCGAGAGAGCCTGCTTTCTGGGATAATGCGGCAACTCGGCTTCGATTTCCTGCCGCTCTTCCGGAGACAACATTCGACGTTCCTCCTTAACGATCGACATCCGCCAGCACGTAATCCATCGCGCCTAACACCGCAAACAGATCGGGGATCACTCTGCCGCGGCACATCAAGGGCAACATTTGCATGTGGGCAAAAGAGGGCGTCCGAATGCGCGTCCGGTAGGAGTGGATTCCACCATCGCTGATGAGGTAATAGCCGTTATTGCCCTTCGCGGCCTCAATCGCTCCGAGCGCCTCGCCGGGTGGAATCACCGGTCCCCAGGTCACACTCAGGAAATGTGTGATCAGCGTCTCGATATCGTGCATCGTCTGGGCCTTTCTGGGTGGCGTCGCAAGCGGATGATCCGATTTGTAGGGACCGTCCGGCATATGGTCTACGCATTGCTTGATGATGCGAAGGCTTTGGCGCATCTCTTCCACCCGCACCGCCGCGCGATCGAAACAATCGCCACGCTGGCCGGTAGGAATATCGAATTCGAACCGCTCATATCCTGAGTACGGTTGTTTCTTGCGGAAATCCCAGGCCAAGCCGCAAGCCCGCAGAGCTGGTCCCGTGATGCCCCATTCGATGGCCTGGTCCGTGGTGATCGCTCCAATTCCCTTTGTGCGCGCTTGAAAAATGCGGTTGCGCAAAACCTCGCGATCGTATTCGGCGAGCCGTGGCGGTAGATAAGCGAGGAAATCCCGAAACATTCGCTCCCAGCCTCGCGGCAGATCTTGCGCGACACCTCCGATACGAAACCAATTGGGGTGCATACGCGCGCCGCAGATTGCCTCGATAATCGAGAGCGCCCGCTCGCGGTCGTTGAAGGTGTAAAAGACCGGTGACAATTGTCCGAGATCCTGGGCGAATGTTCCGTACCACACCAGATGGCTGATGATGCGGAACAGTTCGACCAACATCACCCGGATGACCTGCCCTCGCGGAGGGACCTTGATCCCGGCTAATTTCTCAACCGCAACCAAATAGCCCAGGTTGTTCATCACGCCGCTGAGATAATCGATGCGGTCCGTGTACGGTATGTATGTATGCCAGGTCTGCCGCTCCCCCATCTTCTCGGCGCCGCGGTGATGGAATCCAATCTCTGGCACCGCATCTAAAATTTCTTCCCCATCGAGCTGGAGAACGACCCGCAACACGCCGTGCGTGCCAGGATGCTGCGGTCCCACATTCAGGAAAAGAATCTCGCTGCCCGCCCTGGTGCGCCGCATGCCCCATTCCTCGGGCCGGAACCGGAGGGCTTCTTGCTCTGCATCCTGTTTGGCTTGTGGGAGACGGAATTCCCCCATCTCCGTTGCTCGCGCAGGGTGATCTTTGCGTAGAGGATGACCGTCCCAGGTCACCGGCATCAGAATGCGGGTGAGGTGCGGGTGGCCCGTAAACCGGATTCCGAACATGTCCCAGACTTCACGCTCGTACCAGTTCGCGGAAGGCCAGAGATCGGTAACACTATCGATTGAGAGAGCGCTTTCTTCGAGAGCTGTCTTAATTCGGATGTACTCGTTCCGCTCAAAGGAAAACAGGTGATAGACGACTGTGAAGTCACTCTGGAGTTCACCAGAGCGGTGTAGGCGCGTGCGCTCATCGATGGCGGTGAGATCGTATAGCATTCTGTACGGGCTGCTGATCTGCTCTTTCAGAAACGACAAAATGTGATGCACTTGCTCACGAGGCGCCCAGAATGTCGCGATACCATCCCTATTCACTTCCGAAGCCGTGGACAGAGGGCCGAATTGGGCTTCAAGCGATGTTGTCGCGCTTTCAATCATCTCCATTCACACGTCATCGGGTGTCCGTAAGTCAGTTGCCTTTTGCCGCGCGGGCCTTTTGAGATCGCGCAGCGAGGGCCCTGGAAGCCGTTCCACGCCTTGGGAGCCAACGACCCAGCTCAGAGGCCGGCGTTCTGTTCCGACTGCCTTTTGCAGTAAAGTCAATCCTTCGAGGAATGCATCCGGGCGCGGTGGACATCCTGGCACGTAGACATCGACCGGAAGAAACTTGTCCACGCCCTGAACAACGCTGTAGATGTCGTACATTCCCCCGGAATTCGCGCACGAACCCATTGAAATTACCCAGCGCGGTTCCATCATCTGTTCATAGAGCCGCTGGATGACCGGAGCCATCTTGATGAAGACCGTGCCGGCGATCACGATCAAGTCCGCTTCTCTCGGCGTCCCGCGAATGACCTCGGCGCCAAAGCGCGCCACATCGTATTTGCTGGTGAGGCTTGTGGCCATTTCGACGTAGCAGCAGGAAAGACCAAAATTGAATGGCCAGATCGAATTCTTGCGGCCCCAGGCCACTAAGTCCTGAATCTTGGCGAGAACAACGCTGCGCTTGACTTCCTCATCTAATAGCGCAGCTTCTGCGTCTGGCGTCCCCCGCTGTGGACTGGACCACGACCATCGCATTAGTTTCGTCCTTCCGTAGATGGAGTGGGCCTGAAGGCGGACCAGTTAAGCGCTCCGATTCTAGCCAGATATACAAGCGTTGCCATCAAAATGACTGCAAATACGAACGCCTCCCAAAAGCCAGTCCATCCACTCTTCCGAGCCACGGCGGCCCAACTGAACAAGAACACCGCTTCGAGATCAAAGACCACGAAGAACATCGCGATCAGATAGAACTTGGCCGAGAGGCACACACGCGCCGAACCCTCGGAAACGATTCCAGCTTCGTAGGGCGAGCCGGTCGCCGGACTCTGATGCCGCGGTCCAAGCACATAGGACACCAGGAGCATTCCCGAGACGAGCACTAGGACAAGCACGAAATAGAGAACGAGAGGCCACGTCATATTAAAAACTTTGGCTTTCCACCCAGATCTGCGAACAAAACGAACAAGTCCTCAACACAGTTCATCTGCTATCTCTTTCAGACGGGTATTGATGTCACGGCAGAATCGCTCTTCGCGAATCCCTCGCATCCAATCTGAGCCAGGTCGCCGTGGCCGGACAATAGATCGTTCGTAACGGTCTTGAGGACACCCGTCACGAAGAATCGATTCCTGACACCTTGAGTGCATTCGATGACTGACTCGGTACGTTAATTTCGCAAGCGGTTCGCGTGGCTGAGTTACAGGGCTTGGACGGGTTGGGACACGCGCGCACGCAACGAGGGCGCGCATGGTGAAAGTGGGATCTTTGCTCGGATCTTAGGCATGTTCGACAAAAGGTATTCATCTCCATGCGCGCGCCCGAGGCTTTCACGGATCGTTTGGGCATTCGCCTGCCGATCCTGCTTGCACCCATGGCGGGAGCGTGCCCGCCGTCACATGCGGACGAAGCCGATCGTCAAATGATAGGCCTAATGGCTCTGTTACCGCAGGTTATCGAAGCAGTTGCCGTGCCAGTCATCGCTACTGGTGGAATCGCCGACGGACGTGGAGTTGCCGCGGCGCTGATCTTGGGTGCGAGCGCGGTGCAGATCGGAACCGGCCTGCTGCGCGCTCCGGAAGCTAAGACACATCCCGCCTATGCGGACAGGCTTGCGCACACGCACGCCCACGAGACGATCGTCACGCGTGCATTTAGTGGGCGACCCGGCCGCAGCATCGCAACGGCATGACCTGCGTGCTGCATTAGATGCTCCTCCTCCAGCACCGTATCCCATTCAGCGCGGACTCACCTCCGCAATGCGAGAATCGGCACCGAAGGCCACTAACGCCGAACGGATGCAAATGTGGGCTGGGCAAGCTGCCAAATTGGCTCGCGCTGAACCGGCCGGCATCATTGTGCAACAGCTATGGGACGATGCTTCGCGGCTCCTGGCGCAGTCGGCCAAACGTTGAATTTGGTGCAGTCTTTTGCAAAGCTGTCGAAACTGTTCAGTGAGGCGACCGAGTCTAAGCCAACCTAACTCAATCGCGAGCCCGCGTGGGCTCCATGTCGAATCCGCCAGAGGAACCTAAGTTACAACCGTTCCACTCCGAGTGATACGTGATTCATTGTGTTCTTCTGGGTCTTTGGTCAGAATGTAACTAGAAGTTGGCGCGCAGACACCGAATTGCGAGCGCCGGGCTGCGCCAGTACAACAATGTTCTAACTTACGATGCAGTTGCCGGCGCATTGGGCAACGCTGAATTCAGATAAGGAACTCGAATGCACAGAAGCCGAAACGAGAGGCACCGCTGGGGCGTGATTTTGGCGGGAGGCGATGGAACTCGCCTCAAGTCGTTGACGCAGCTCGTCTCAGATGACAACCGGCCCAAACAATTTTGTCCACTGCTGGGAGGCAGAACGCTGCTCTCCCAAACCCGGCTCAGGATAGCGTCCAGCGTCGATCCTAGCCGAACACTCTTCGTGCTGACGAGGGCGCACGAGCCTTTCTACGCTACGGAACTCGAGACGGTACTCCCAATCCAGATGGTGGTACAGCCAAGTAATCGAGGAACGCTTCCCGCAATTCTCTGGAGCCTGTTGCGAGTCCTTGAACTCGACAAGCATGCTGCGGTCGCATTCTTTCCGTCGGATCACTTTTACTCCGACGAAGGGAAATTCATGGACGGAGTCGAATCAGCCTTCGATCTCGCTGAGATCAACACGCGCTCGGTGATTCTGCTGGGCGCCGCGCCGAAACAGCCCGAAGTCGAATATGGCTGGATCGAACCGGAGGCGAATACCGCGAACCGCTTCGGCGGCCATCTGAGGCACGTGAAGCGCTTCTGGGAAAAGCCATCCTCCCAGACCGCACAGAGGTTGCTGGAACAGGGCTGCCTCTGGAATACGTTTGTCATGGTAGGCCGCGCCAGCGCATTTCTGGAAATGATTCAAGAAACGGTTCCGAATATGTATCGCGCCTTTGAACCCGTGTTGACCCTGGCCAATCCGGAGATGGAAGGCGCGATGATGCAGGCGCTTTACGAGAAGCTCCCCATAGGCGATTTCTCCAGGCAGGTTTTGTCGGTGAGTACCGGCAAGCTCGCCGTTGCCAGCCTCGGCGATATCGGATGGAGCGATCTGGGCGACCCTCGCCGGCTGATCACTGCATTGTTTAAGCGCGGCATCGAGAATCCGTGGGTCACCTCGGGATCCTGCAATCATTGCGGGCTCGTGTTGAGTGCGTCCTGATGCCACCTTCTTTTGGGCGTCCCGCGTGCCCAATGTTTGACAAAATCGAGTAAAGGAGGGAGCCGAAATGAATCCGTTGTTGGATTTGCGGAAACGAGGCCAGTCGATATGGTTGGACTATATCCGACGGGATTTGATCCGGAACGGCGAGCTAAGACAGCTGATCGAAAATGACGGCCTGCGCGGCGTCACCAGCAATCCCAGCATTTTCGAAAAAGCGATCGACGACAGCACGCAGTACGACAAAGCATTGGGCGAACTGTTTGCCCGAAATCCTATTATCGAGGCGCGTGCGGTTTATGACGCACTCTCAATTGAAGATGTCCGCAGTGCCGCCGATACCTTGCAGCCCGCATACCAGGAGAGTGAAGGGCTGGATGGTTTCGTGAGTATCGAGCCACCTCCGCAACTCACCCGCGATACGCAGGCAACGATTGAAGAAGGGCAACGGCTGTGGCGAACCGTGAACCGGCCCAATCTGATGATTAAGGTAGTTGCGACGAAGGAGGGGGTACAGGCAGTAGAGGCGTTAATTGCTGCTGGGATCAACGTGAATATCACCCTGATGTTCTCCCTCAGCCACTATGAAGCGGTTGCCAATGCATACATTCGCGGACTACAGCGCTGCAAGGAGCCAGAAAAGATCGCCTCCGTAGCCTCGTTTTTCGTAAGTCGCGTAGATACACAGGTTGATCAGGCGCTGGAGGCGCTCGGCTCGCCCGAGGCGCTTGCGCTGCGCGGAAAGATCGCCATTGCGAATAGCAAGAGAGTCTACCAGCGCTTCAGAGAGATCTTTTACGGTGATGGCTTCTCAACGCTGCTGCGGCGTGGAGCCCGCGCACAGAGGCCACTTTGGGCAAGTACAAGTACGAAAAATCCCCAGTACCGCGATGTGATGTATGTCGAGGAACTCATTGGCTCAGAGACAGTGAATACGCTCCCGTTGGCAACCCTGAATGCATTTCGCGATCATGGGCGCGTGCGGGGTGACACGGTTCGGGAGGATTTGTCCGCCGCCGAGGATCAGCTTCGAACGCTATCCAACCTTGGAATCGACTTGGATGCGATTACCGAAAAGCTTCAAGTGGATGGGATAGCTTCGTTTGCCTCAGCTTACGATCGCGTGCTGGCTGCACTCGAAAAGAAGCGCGGCAGCATGATGAAGGCCCGTGCGAGCGCATGACGAGCCGTCAAACTGAAGGGAGTCTTTGATATGGAGCACTCGATGTATCCTGCCCCGTCGAAAGAGCTAACTCAAAAACGCAAGGATCTTGCGCCGGACATCTACGCCGCCTTCCAATCGTTCAGCCAGCGCGTTTTTGCCGACGGGGCGTTGCCTTCAAAAACTAAGGAGCTTATTGCCATCGCGGTGGCGCATGTGACCCAGTGCCCCTATTGCATCCGCAGCCACACGAAACGCGCGACTCTGAAGGGCGCAACCGGACAAGAGATCATGGAAGCGATCTGGGTTGCTGCGGAGATGCGGGCTGGCGCTGCCTCTGCACATTCTGCGCTTGCCCTCGACGCGATGAACCAAGAAGCAGTCAAGCCGGATAAACAGGGGCCGAGTCCGACACGCTGACGTGTTCCGGAATCAGACGGGCCACGCGGTAAGCCGGCTCGATCTTCGTTCAAAAGACCCGGGCGGATTCCAGCAAGGTGGATCGCTAGCCGGAAACGATTCAAGCGAACTCTCTTCAACGATATCGATCGATTCAGAGGCGCGTGAGGTGTGGCGCTTGAATCGCCAAAGAAGAAGCACTGCCGCGGTCAGAGCAGCTAAGCCCAGCACGCAATTGAGGCGCCGTCGAATTGCGATCCTTTCTTCGATCATCTCGCTGAAACCGTTTGCAAGCCGCCTACTTCTTTACAGGCCGCCCAAGTTTCTTCTCAACGCGGTTCAAAGCGCCTTCAATCTCGCCGCTTCGCTGTCCATAATCGTTAAATCTCATCATGGTCAACACCCGTTCCGATTTTGCCCGTATCTCAAGATGACAGCGCGTCGCTACATCCATAACTTGATCCCACGTGCCTTCGATCAATCTTCCTTTGAGATCTCTGCCGGGTCGATTGTATCGCTACCCACTCGGGAAAAAGCATCCATGCTTCAGCCGCTCCGCCTAACGGCTGAAGACCGGCAGCATTTCTCTAATTTCGAACTTTAGAGCATCGTGCGCCCGCCGCAGGCGCTTCTCAACGCCCAAGGGCATCTCGCCGTACGCGAACAGAAACCCGAGATAGGTGTTTCCTTCCGGCAGCGGCAACACGCGCTGACCTTCTTTGGCGGTGATCCTCACTTCGTCGGCAAACGCTTCTGCGCTTTCCACTCCGCCAACAGTCTGATAGACGCCGGCACGCGACACCGGGATCATCATCACTCCCGCCGCTCCTGCGCGCAGGCGCACGCCAGAAACGTCTTCGCCGAGTGCGTGCCGCACGATCAGTTCCTCCAGCGGCGTCTCCTGTTCAAACACCAGAGCCTTGGCGCAAAGTCCGCCGATCGGGCGCGGAGCCACTTCGAGCATCCACACACGGTCTCCATCCACGCGCATCTCGGCATGCACCGGTCCTTGGCGCAGCCCGAGCGCAGTTACCGCCGCTTGTGTCGTCTTGCCGATCTCCTCTTGTACGCTCAGCGAATCCCGCGAAGGCGAAACATAAATCGTCTCCTGAAAGTACGGTCCATTCAGCGGATCGGGCTTATCGAATAGTGCCAGCACCTGCAAGCGCCCATCCGTTACCAGGCCATCGAGCGCGAACTCGCGCCCCGGCAGGAAGCTCTCTACCTGGATGTAGTCCAGTGCCGGGTCTTTTAGGCGCACAATTCCGGGAGTCTTCAAGAGCTTGCGAATTCTTCGAAACGCGCAGAGGAACTCTTGTGGGTTGTTAGCCCGGATCACACCCCTGCTTGTGGAGAGCGCAATCGGTTTCAGCACGCAGGGGTAGCGAATCTCTCTGGCCGCGATCTCCGGATTTTCGTTCACTCGGATCTTGAAATAAGCGGGCACAAGGAGCCCCGCTTTACGGAAGCACTCACGCGTAGCGAACTTATTGGTCGCCGCCGCAGCCGCTTGCGGCCGATGGAACGGCAGGTTCAGCCGTTCCGCGACGAGTGCCGCAAGATACGCAGGCCGATCGCCGATAGCGACTACCGCGTCGAAGCTTCTGGCTTGCGTCACAGCGGCGACGGATTCTTGCGGAGACTCGAAACGCACCGGAATGGCTTGATCTCCCCATGGATCTTCGAGCACATGACAGCGGTCGGTGGCGAGGCTAACGTCTGCGCCGAGCCGCTGCGCCGCCTCCCGGAACATCTTGAGCTGGTAGCCGGTGGTCGTGGCGAAGATCAGCAGACGTTTTCGCGCGCCGGACGCCATTGCAATCAGACTTTAGCGGCGAGATCCTGTGTTGGCTCAGCGCAGCAATACCAAGGCTCGCTCACTTGTGGCGATTTCTTCTGCTCGGAGGTCAGCGCCGGAACCGGTTCGCCCTCGCCCGCCTCCGACCAAATCGCCGCAAAGCATTCTGCCCGCGATGCCCCGCGCTTCTGTTCGGAGTTGACCAATTTGAGAAGTCGCGCTGCCAAATTATCGACGCTTGGATCGGGATGCTGCCATCTGTAAGACAAAGCATCCGGCTGGAATCCATCCAATACGCCGCGGATCTCTTCCAATTCCAGCAGCCGCGAGCCCGCTGGAATCAGCAGCCTCAGCGCAAGCTGCACGGGAGCCATCTGGTTCACCAGATCCAGTTCGGCCAAAACGCGCAATAACTCACGGTAGCTATCCCATGTCGTCCACGGCGTAAAGGGAATAAAGGTTGGCGAAAGATTCAGCCCGACCTCGCGGAACAACCGGACGACCTCAAAAAAATCGGCCTTCGTATGGCCCTTGTCCAGCCTGCGGAGAACCTCGTCGTCCACCGACTCCACCGCGGTAGTCACAACCAAGCAACCGGTGCGTCGCAGATCGGGCAGCAGATCGCGCCGCTTCAGCAGATGTTCGATTTTGATAGTGACGTCATAAGTGAGCGAGGGGAATTCCCCGTTCATCCGCTCGACGATGCGCATGCCGTGTGTGGGGCCATTGAAAAAATCCGGATCGCCGAACGTGATGTGCCGCGCCCCGGCCTGCACCTGCTGGCGGATGTCGGCCATCACAATCTCAGCCGGAACCACGCGGAATCTTCCCTTGTAAACCGGCACAACGGGGCAGTGGCGGCAGAGGTGCTTGCATCCGCGACTGGCCTCCGTATATCCGGTGACACGATCCGTTTCGCCGTCGAACATACTGGCGTAGCGGTTGAGGGGCGGCAGTCCCGACCTGTCCGGTATTTCAAAACGTATGCGCTCGAGCGAGACGAGCGATTCCGCGGAACCGCATCGATCGCCAGCCGCAAGTCTTAGTGCGAGCCGCCGCAATTCGTCTTCGACCTCTCCGCCTAGTACCGTCCGCACTCCGAGAGAGCGTAGATAACCGGCGTTGACTGGCGCGTAAAGACCGTAGCAGCACAGGTGCGCATTTGCGTTGATGCGTCCGACGGCTTCGATCACAGGCGCTGCAAGCCGCGTTGCGGTATGCATGGGGAGGTGGAATCCAATCAGATCCGCACTCCGTACGACGTCCGGAGAGAGTTTTTCCAATGCGAGGTCGGCGCAGGCGACCTGGTGCCCATCGGCACGCAGGCACGCGGCTGGAAAAGCCAGACCGAACGATTGCCGGCCAAGTTCGTATGTGGAAACCAGCAAAATGCGCACAGTTTTCGTTCTCATCCACCGCAAGCGGAGCCAAACCCGCCGCGACCGCTTTCATTATATCGGTCTTGACTGTTTAGTCAAGATGAGTTAGGCTCGGATGTTCAGAGCGCGCGAAGCGCAATCCTGAGCCGCTTTTCATCGATGAAACTTACGTCCCATGAAGAATACGGGCTGCGCTGCCTGATCCGTCTCGGGCAGCAAGGACCAGGCGGAAAATTGACTATTCCCGAGATCGGCCATGCCGAAGGGGTCTCGGACGCGTACGTCGGCAAACTTCTGCGCACGCTGCGCCTGGGCGGATTCGTCGTTGCGGCGCGCGGGACCGGAGGCTACGCACTCGCGCGCCCCGCCAGCCAGATCGCGTTGAGCGATGTAATGGCTTTGCTTGGCGGCCGATTGTACGAGGGCGATTTCTGTGCCATGCATCCGGGCCAGATGAAGACCTGCGTTCGCCTGGCCGATTGTTCCGCACGGGTCCTCTGGCGGGCAGTGCAAGCAGCCGTTGATGGAGTCTTACAAAGGACTACTCTTCAGGACTTGCTTTTTAATGAACAGCAGATGGTCGCCCATGTCGTGCGCCTCGGGGCATCCACGGCGCAGATTGCATCGTAATGACGAGATAGCGACCAATATCGCAAATCGTAAAGGAGAAACATTGAATTTCGACGCTAGCGAGATCGCTCGCATATTGACAGACTCAATCGGCCTCACTTTGCCTCCGATCGCAGTCTGCTTCACGGACGACGTGCCGGCTGGCATTCAGCACTGGAGGGGTCGCGTTCCCGCCGGTTGCCGGTTCTGGCAGGAAGCGGCAACGGAGGTGTTCGCGACCTCTGCAAGCGATCACGGTCTTTGTGCGATTGGGATGTTTACGCATAATCTGAAGACCACCGAAGCGCAAGATATCGACCGAGGCGATTCGCTCAAAGTATTTGCAGATCTGGGTTACGTTCGAGAAGAAGATATTCCCAGTATTCCGGTCCTTCAGCGGCGAACTGCTCATATCGTTTACGGGCCGCTCGAATCGATACCGTTGATGCCCGATATCGTGCTGCTATTCGGCAACGCCGGCCAGATGCTGATTCTGTCCGAGGCAGCGCAACAAGTGGAAGGCGATCTCCCACCGGCGATGGGCCGCCCCGCGTGCGCGATTGTTCCGCAGGCGTTTAATAGCGGAAGAGCAGCGCTGAGCCTGGGCTGCTGCGGGGCACGCGCCTATCTGGACGTGCTGACGGATGACGTAGCGCTGTGGGCGATTCCCGGCTCCAAACTAAATCTCTATGCTGAGCGTGTTGCCGCGCTGGCGAAAGCGAATAGCGTTCTGACAACATTCCATCAGATGCGCCGGGGAGAGGTGGAGAATGGCAATCGCCCGACGATTAAAGAATCGTTGGCGGCCATGGCGAGCCGGACTTGATTTGGAATTGAGAGAACGCAATGGATAACGCGGTTGTATTCGAAAGGAGATTGTAGATGGGTTGTAGTGGCGGACGTCCTCCGATTGCGGAGCACGCAGACGGAGCAGAGCGGAAGGTGTTCTGCGTAAAATTTCAACGCGAGATGCCAGGCCTTAGCGAAGTTCCCTTCGAGGGCAATCCGCTCGGCCAGAAGATCTATGAAAACGTTTCCAAAGAGGCGTGGAAGATGTGGATTGAGCACATGAAGATGCTCATGAACGAGTATCGCCTGAACCTCGGAACACAGGAAGCGCAGGAATTTCTGCTCAAACAGATGGAAGATTACTTTTTTGGAGCCGGCGCCGCGCTTCCCCCAGGTTACGTGCCGCCCCAGGAGAAGGCATAGGTACCGCGATCTCTTGATCGACTCGCGATTGTGATGATCAGTTCTTTCCATATGACGGTTGCTTTATTGTGCCGTTCGTTAATTCTATTCACAATAAGAACCAAACGGTGAATCAATCCAGTTGGATGCGAAGGCAGCTCACTCAATGTGATCGTTGAGAGTATTTGGGGCATCGCAGCGGCACTGGGTCTCCGCGTTCTCAGCAGTGCTCCGGCCAGTTGGCCTTACGTGGTGGCGCGTGATGGGCGGCCCAGGCTCGACCTGACTTACCACGGCGCCTTCAAGAATGTTATCCGAAGACGGGCCCGGGATGCCGATGCGGCTTGGAAGCCGACCCAGGGGCATAGCTCACGGTCACGAGCGTTGCCACTTTCCCCTCCAAATCCGAAAGCGAGTGCCGGATCACCTCGTGCACCCGCGTCGCAGGCTCTGTATCGGAAACCGGGGCAGAGGCGCTGCCAGGCGCCTTGGCCAACCCGGGAACACCAAAAAGTGCGGGGAAACCGGCCGTCATCATTGCGGCGAGCGCCTTTGTTGTCTCACGCCGACTGCTCATTTTTCAAGCTCCTTTCATTTATTGCATTCGAATCAGAGCCGTTTACGCGCCGGGCCGCGGAGAACCGCCTTTTGAATCTCCAGGCGTCCACGCTGATTGGAGTTTTGCGGTAAGCGGCTAACAAAAAAGCTCCGGCGGAAGCCGAAAAGACCGAAAAATTGAGCGGCGCTTTCACGCCCAGAGAGTAGGTCATGCTGAGCGCGAACAACAGCAACAACAATCCGCTCCAGAAAGCGGCAAGGCGGGTGAAAATTCCCACGATGAGAGCCAGACCTAACACGGTCTCCGCTACGGTAGCGGCCCAGGCTAATACCAACACCAACCCTGCCGGCGCAAACCAGTTCAACTTGCCCGTGTACGCCACAAACCGGGCGAAGTCGCCCCACGCCACATTGGGCTGACCATACGCGCCCCATAGTCCGAAGCGGTCGGCGACAGCAGACAGAAAGGCTGCTCCCAAGGCAAGCCGTAGAAACACGGCACTGGCTTCTTCTGTCCAGCTCGGGCCGCTGAATCGCGATGGCTTCGAATATGTCGCTTCCGTTTGGCCTATGTCCCTAGCCTAGCCTGAGCCTAGCTCAAAGCTTAAGAGCCCTGGACACCACAGCTGTCCAAATTAGCCGGAGAGCATTGGCAGAACAGTTGAGAATCAAGGGCACTGGGCTGAGGTTTGACGGAATGTGCTGTCCAGGCTGGCATCAGGCAAACGCGATTTGCAACTGCGCCGCCGCAACTGGTTCCGGCGGGCCTTCAAATGGGTTATTCAGCCAGACTGTGAGGTCTCGGTAAACGAATAATTGCAACCGCAGCATGGCTACCAGATGGGACAGGGACCATCCGTAGGTGGCCTTCAGCATCAGCCAGCGCAGCAAAAGCATTACGATCAATGCTGTCCAAATCTGGGTCAGCACCGCCTTTTCGCTGGTGCCCACAAAAATCTTGAGCTTTAGCAGTTGCTTGGTGCTTTTGAAGAAGGTTTCAATCCGCACTGCATCGTGAGCTGGCGAGTGACGTGTTTGGCGCCCATGATCCAGCAGCTGACGCTGTCACAGACATAAATCACATGCCTCCCGACAGGCTTGCGGAAGAGCAGGTTATAAAACGTCGCTACTCCATCCAAATCCGAGGCAGACATTCCGAGGAACTCTGCGATATCCTCCAGGGCTTCATCGGAAAGCCGGCCTCTATGCTTCTGTACGATTTTCATTGCGTCAATCGAGAGAGCTTGCTTTCTGGGATAATGCGGCAATTCGGCTTCGATTTCCCGCCGCTCCTCCGGTGACAACATTCGACATTCCTCCTTTAGCGATCGACATCAGCCAGCACGTAATCCATGGCGCCTAACACCGCAAAGAGGTCGGGGATCGTTCTGCCGCGGCACATCAAGGGCAACATCTGCATATGGGCAAAGGAGGGCGTCCGAATGCGCGTCCGGTAGCCTGACTTAGCTGCGTAACGTTGAGAGCAATACGTCCTTACCCGTTCCGCTTGTAACGAACGACTGCGTGGCATCGTCCAGTTGCGACAGCAAGGTACGCCCCTTCTCATGTTCGTGGCGCAGCACCGCCAGGGGACAACCCGATGCAGGTATTCCTCTGGCTTCGAGCAAAGGAAATAGAAATCGCTCCCGCTTGGCGTGATGGTACTCCTCCGAGAAACTGCGGAGGAAGGTAATAATATCGCGGAGGATAGCGGTATCTAGAGAATGCCCGGCATCTAGCCGATCGGCGGCGAGAGACATCGTCGCGACCACCTTTTGAATTGACTGATGCTCCTGTTCGAGCACACTGGTCGACTTTGTTGCTGGCATGATGAATCTCCGAGTAGTGGGCTGAGGCGCCTTTTTTCACGTGCGCCAGCTTTGCTTCCAGATAAGCTTTCGGAGCCCACTTTGCCTCCGCTCCTATTCTCAGCCACGACTGGCGAACAGTCACGATGACGGATGTCTGTACAGCCGTGACGAACGAACTATTGGAAGTCGCGTTCGGTGCGTCGCATGCCGCTAATTGATGGCGATGCAAGTCGTTGCAACGGGTGTTTTCGAGTCCCGAGTGGCCGATTCGAACCCGCCCGTTCTCCAGCACATAACGATTGTCCTACCCCGAATTACAAACGGACTATTGATCCAAACGGGGCATTGCGACGAAAAAAGTAACAACGAGGATCATTAGCCGCGTTCGAAGGAGACTTGGACCAGCATAATTAACAACTTTTCGGGGCAACTAGAGAAGGCGAACGTTTCAGCGGTAACGAAAGTTGCCGGGGTGATCTGCCGCTCCCACTGAAGAGGCTGTGAACATTTGCATCAGCGAAGTCAAAGAGGAACTTTCTGATAAATGCTTTTGATACCAAAATGTTGCTTCGTAGCATTGAGTACCTCTGAGCACGTGCAGGGAGTTCATGGTGAAGCTATGGACGATCGGCGGCCGAGCAAGGCTCAATCCTGATGCCTCAATACTTTTCGCGAAGCGCGAATACATTTTCGAGGATGACCATTCTCGCAATTGTCTTAGCACTTTGCGGAGTTTGCTGGTATGGCTATTTAATCGTTCGGTCGCCATACGAAATGATGCAGAATGTTCCGCGCGAACAGCCTGTACCTTTCAGTCACGAGCATCACGTTGGCGGCCTGGGCATTGATTGCCGCTACTGCCATACCACGGTCGAAAATTCATCCTTCGCCAACATCCCCGCAACCAAGATCTGCATGAATTGCCATTCGCAGATGTGGGCTACCAGTCCGATGCTGGAGCCGGTGCGCGAGAGCTATCGCAGCGGTAAATCGATCGAGTGGACGCGCGTAAACGATTTGCCGGAGTTCGTCTATTTCGATCACAGTATTCATGTCCATCACGGAATCGGCTGCACGACCTGCCATGGGCGCGTGGACAAGATGCCACTAATGTGGCAGGCGGCGCCGCTGACCATGGAGTGGTGCCTGAACTGTCATCGTCATCCTGAGCGTTATGTGCGGCCGCGCGATCAGGTGTTTTCGATGGACTACACACCGCCTCCCGACCAGATCGCGCTCGGAAAGCGTTTGGTTCGCGAATATCACATCCAGAGCCTCACAAGCTGCTCGACCTGCCACCGGTGAAAAAGATGCCCAATCACGATTTCGTTCCACTAGAAGCGCTCACGCAAAGCAGAAAAGCCAGCCTGTGGCGCACGCCGGAGGAGTTTGAGGGGCATCCGCTGGAAATCGAGCAGGAAGAGTTTTCGGAAGAAGGCATCGAGTTTTCCGGAGCGAGCAGGCGGCGCTTCCTTTCGCTGATGGCCGGTTCGATGGCCCTGGCCGGACTCACCGGTTGCACCCGGCAGCCCGAAGAGACGATCATGCCTTACGTCGATCCACCGGAGGACGTGATCCCGGGCAGGCCGAAATATTACGCAACAGCCGCGCCAGTGAATGGCATCGCCGAAGGGGTCATTGTCGAAAGTCACACCGGACGTCCAACCAAGGTGGAGGGCAACCCGGATCATCCGGCCAGTCTGGGAGCCACCAGCGTTCACTCGCAGGCCTGCCTGATGGATCTGTACGATCCTGACCGCGCCAGAGAGATAATTCATCTCGGGCTGCCGCGAGATTGGGATTCGTTTCAGCTCGCCTGGCAGCAAGCCATCGCGCCGGTTCAGGAGAACCATGGCGCGGGACTTCGCATTCTGACCGAAACGGTTGTTTCGCCAACTCTCGGAGCGCAGCTTCAGGCAGTGCTCAAGAAATTTCCAGCGGCAAAGTGGCATCAGTTCGATCCGGCAGGACCGCATTCGGCGCGCGCAGCGGCGCAGATGGTCTTCGGCAAACCGGTACATACGTATTACAAGCTGGAAACCGCGGATATCGTGGTGTCGCTCGATGCAGATTTTCTGGCGTGTGGCCGGGGATCCACTCGCTATGCCCGCGATTTTGCAATCCGGCGGCGGCAAGACGACCGGCTGGACATGAACCGGCTGTACGTGATCGAGAGCAGCATGACCGCCACAGGCGGAAAAGCCGATCACCGGCTGGCTTTGCGCTATGCCGAAATAGAAGAATTTGCACGCGAACTGGCAGCCGCGCTCGGCATAGGCGGGATGGCCGCCAGCAATGGCGCATACCAATTCTGGGTAACCCGCATTACGCGCGACCTCCAGGCCCACAAAGGCGCCTGCGCGATCATCTCAGGCGAGCATCAATCTCCGGCAGTGCATGCCCTCGCTCACGCGATAAATGCCGCTCTCGGCAACACGGGCAAAACCGTCATTCATACCGACTCGCTGGAAGTGCAGCCGGTCGATCAGGTCGAATCGCTGCGCGAGCTTGCGCGCGACATGAACAATGGCAAAGTCGATCTGCTGGTCATTATGGGAGGCAATCCGGTCTACAACGCTCCCGCCGATTTTAACTTCGCGGACGGATTCGACAAGGTCAAGACGTCGATTCACGCCGCAACGCAGTTCAACGAGACGTCGTTGAAGGCAACCTGGCACATTCCGGAGCCGCATTTTCTGGAGGATTGGGGCGATGCCCGATCGCTGGATGGCACCGTCAGTATCATTCAGCCGCTGGTCGCACCGCTATATCCGGGCTCGCGTTCGCAGCTTCAGATTCTCGATGCTGTGCTGCAGTTTCCGGGGCGTTCTTCCTACGAAATCGTGCGCGCGCACTGGTCGCGGCAGAGCGGCGCGAAAGATTTCGAAGCATGGTGGCGCAAGTCGGTGCACGATGGACTGATCGCCGGGTCGGCGCTGCCCGCGATTACGGTGATGCCAAACAATAATTTCGGCACGCCAAGGCCGGTGCCTTCCCTTGGCATGGAGATTGTCATGCGGCCGGATGTCTACATGTACGACGGCCGCTATGCGAATAACATGTGGCTGCAGGAGTTGCCGCATCCCATGACTAAGCTGACCTGGGATAACGCCATTTTCCTGAGTCCCAAAACAGCTAAGCGGTTGCGCTTTGATAACCAACAGCACGTCGAGTTGAAATACCGCGGCCGCAGCGTGTGGGGTTCGGTTTGGATTTTGCCCGGTCAGCCCGATGAATCCATCACCGTGGATCTCGGCTGGGGCCGCTGGCA
This sequence comes from Bryobacteraceae bacterium, assembly GCA_049585195.1. Classification (GTDB taxonomy): domain Bacteria; phylum Acidobacteriota; class Terriglobia; order Bryobacterales; family Bryobacteraceae; genus KBS-96. The sequence continues at coordinate 20,227 of JBAUZG010000154.1, forward strand.
CTCCGGACGGGCCGGTAACGGCGCTGGTTTTAACGCCTACGCGATACGCACTTCCGATGCACTATGGACTGGAACCGGCGTGGAGCTTCGGAAGCTGGATACACCCTATCCGCTGGCCACCACGCAAATGAATCAGTCCATGGAGCACCGCGATGTCGTGATTCGAAACACGCTGGAGGGATACAAGAAGAACCCGGATTTTGCAAAGCAGACTGAGCATGAGCCGCCCGGCAATCTTACGCTCTATCCGCAATGGAATTACGAGGGCTACGCCTGGTCGATGTCCATTGACCTGACGGCCTGCGTCAACTGTCAGGCCTGCGTCGTCGCGTGCCAGGCCGAGAACAATATCGCGGTAGTCGGCAAAGAGCAGGTGCTAGCGCGACGCGCCATGCATTGGCTCAGAATAGACACCTACTACGAAGGCGACATCAGCTACCCGACTGCTTATTACTGTCCGGTCCCGTGCATGCAATGCGAAAACGCGCCTTGCGAGCTCGTCTGCCCAGTGCAGGCCACCAATCACAGCAGCGATGGCCTGAACGACATGGTCTACAACCGCTGTATCGGAACCCGCTATTGCTCCAACAACTGCCCGTGGAAAGTACGCCGGTTTAACTTCATGCTGTTTCAGGACTGGAACAGTGAAACCTGGAAAATGCAGCGCAATCCGGACGTAACGGTTCGCAGCCGCGGAGTGATGGAAAAGTGCACGTATTGCGTGCAGCGCATCCGGGAAGCGGAAATTAAGTCGGCAAACGAGGACCGCTTTATTCGTGATGGCGAGATTCAGACGGCGTGCATGCAAGCTTGCCCGACGCAAGCGATTGTTTTTGGTGACAAGAACAACAAGGGAAACCGAGTCGCCAAGCTAAAAGCCGAGAAGCTGAACTACGCGATGTATGCGGAGCTGAACACGCGTCCGCGAACTACTTATCTGGCTGAGCTCCGCAATCACAATCCGGAGTTTGAAGGTGCCTGAGTTGATCGCGCTGGAGGAACGGCAACGCCACACGACAAGGCCGCTGGATCCCAACAACCCGCTGGAAGTAGTGGGGTCGGGCACGACTTTCGAGACAGCCAGCGAGCAGATCAGTTCGATTGTGCTCACCCGAAAAACGCCACTTTTCTGGTGGTGCACGTTTGGATTCGGCTTGTTTCTGTTTATCGTATTCGGAATCGCGATCACGTACCTGCTCGCCAAAGGCATCGGCATTTGGGGCGTTGAAATTCCAGTTGCCTGGGCTTTCGCCATCACGAATTTCGTCTGGTGGATCGGAATCGGCCACGCGGGCACGCTGATTTCCGCCTTCCTGCTGCTGATGAATCAGGGCTGGCGCAGTTCCATCAACCGATTCGCAGAAGCGATGACCATCTTTGCCGTGATGTGCGCCGGGATGTTCCCCTTGTTCCACTTGGGCCGGGCTTGGATCTTCTACTGGATTCTGCCGTACCCGAACACCATGACCGCGCAGCCGAATTTCCGCAGCCCCTTGGTTTGGGATGTCTTCGCGGTCTCGACGTATTTTACGATCTCGGTCCTGTTCTGGTACATCGGGATGATTCCCGATCTGGGCACCTTGCGGGATCGCGCTGCGGGTGGGTTCAAGAAGGGCTTTTATGGCGTGCTCTCTTTTGGCTGGCGAGGATCTTCTCATCATTGGAGGCTGCACAAGACGGCCTGCCTGCTGCTTGCCGGCATCGCCACGCCGCTGGTGCTTTCGGTACATACGGTAGTCAGCTTCGATTTCACGATCGCTATTCTGCCCGGTTGGCACTCGACAATTTTTCCGCCCTATTTCGTCGCGGGGGCGATCTATTCGGGGTTCGCGATGGTGCTGGTGCTTGGCATTCCACTCCGCACAGTCTACGGACTGCACAATCTCATCACCGTGCGGCATTTGAACAACTGCGGAAAACTGATGCTCGTGACCGGTCTTTTTCTCGCTTACACCTATCTGATTGAACCGTTCACGGCTTGGTATAGCGGCAACGGTTTTGAAATGTACACGATTCACAATCGCGCTGTCGGACCCCATTCGTGGAGTTATTGGCTGGTCATTCTGCTGAATGTCGTGATCCCCCAGGCCCTGTGGTTTTACAAGGTCCGCACCAGGGTAATCTCGCTATTTACCGTGTCCATGGTGGTGCTGGTGGGGATGTGGGTTGAGCGTTTCATGATCATCGTCACCGCCCTTGACCGCGATTTTCTGCCTTCTTCCTGGTCGAATTTTATTGCGACGTTCTGGGATAACGCAATGTTTTGGGGCTCAATCGGCATGTTCATCGTGTTGTTCATGCTGTTCGTGCGGTTCCTTCCAATGATCCCCATGTCGGAAGTACGCGAGTTATTGCCGTTTTCGAGGCCCGGCGGAGGGACCGAGAAATGAACGATTTCGGGACCTACGGCATGGTGGCCGAGTTCGACGATCCCACCGCGCTGGTGGAAGCGGCGCACGAAATTAAGAGAAAAGGGTATCGAAAGTTCGAAGCGTACACGCCGTATGCAATCAAGGATCTGGAAGAAATTATTCCCGGCCGCAACCTGGTTCCTCCCATCGTTTTGATTGGCGGATTAATAGGATCCGCAACGGCATGGACGATGGAGTATTACATTGCCGCGATCGACTATCCGATCAACGTGGGCGGCCGGCCGCTCTATAGCTGGCCGATGTTTATCCCCATCTTGTTCGAGCTGACGGTGCTGTTTGCCGGTACCTTCGCGTTCTTCGGCACGCTGGCGTTGTGCGGCTTTCCGCGGCCGCATTTTCCGTTGTTCAATTTGCCCGAGTTTAGGGGAGCAACCAGCAGCCGCTTCTTTCTATGCATCGAGAAGCGCGATTCGCTGTACGATTCCGAGCTGACCGCCGCCTTTCTCCGCGATCTCAATCCGATGGGAGTTTGGGAAGTTGAGAACGTTTAGCGCCATTACGATACTGCCGCTGCTGTTACTGCTGGCCGCCTGCCGGCAGGACATGCAGGACCAGCCGAAATATAAACCGCTCGGCGCCAGCCGCTTTTTCGCGGACGGGCGGGAGGCGCGGCCCATTCCGCCCGGAACGATTGCTCGCGATGAGCTGAACAACACAGACTCTTTTCACACCGGCGGCGACAACGGTGAGTTTCTCGATACCATTCCGCTCAAGGTGGATTCGAAACTGCTGCACCGCGGGCAGGAACGCTTCGATATTTACTGCAGCCCGTGCCATGGACGTACCGGCGACGGCAACGGAATGGTTGCGCAGCGCGGCCTAAAAATTCCGGCCGATCTTCATACAGATCGCCTGCGCTCCGTGCCCCCCGGCTACATTTATCAGGTCATCAAGAACGGCTACGGCGCGATGGGCGATTACGGAGACCAGATTCCGGTGAACGACCGCTGGGCCATTGTCGTTTACGTGAGAGCCTTGCAGCTCAGCCGCGACGCTCCCCTAAACGATGTGCCCGCGGACCAGCGGGGCGAACTGAGCACCGAAAATCAGCCGCGGCAGGGAGTCCAGCGATGACTACGAACTCTGTCTTCGATGTGTCGCCCGAACTGGAGCGCGATCTCCGGCGTGTCTTTACGCCCGCGCTCGGTGCCGGAATTCTTCTCGGCATCGCCAGCATTATCGGCGGCATCTACAGCCCCGGCGACTTTTTCCACTCGTACCTGATGGGATACCTGTTCTGGCTCGGGCTGACGCTGGGGTGCATGGGCATCGTGATGCTGCAGTATTTGACGGCGGGTGCCTGGGGAATCATGACGCGCCGCACGCTCGAATCCGCAAGTCGCACTCTTCCGTTGTGCGCGCTCCTGTTTATCCCCGTCGCGTTCGGAATGCCCTGGCTTTACGACTGGGCGCACTCCGATCTGGTTCGCAATGAATACGTCCTCCGGCATCGCCACGTATACATGAATCCCTCGATGTTCATCGGACGGGCCATCGTTTACTTCATTGTCTGGGGAATTTTTGTGTATTTCCTGAACAAGTGGTCCCTTGAGCAGGACGAGAAAGGTGGGTTGGAGAAACGGCTTGCCAGGCTGAGCGCTCCAGGACTGCTCGTCTATGTTTTCACAATCACGTTTGCCACCATCGACTGGGCCGAATCCCTGGAGACCAATTGGTTCTCGACCATCTGGGGATTTCTGTTTGTGGCTCGTGAAGGTCTGGCGGCATTCGCATTCGTGATTATCATGATGGCACTGCTTTCGCGAAGAGAGCCGCTGGCCAGCAGATTCAAGCCCGCGCACTTACACGATCTGGGTAAATTGCTACTGGTTTTCGTGATGCTGTGGGCCTATTTTGAATTTTCGCAATTGGTGGTCATCTGGTCGGGTAACTTGACTGACGAAATTCCATGGTATCTGCATAGGTTTGCGACCTCCTGGGGCTGGCTCGGAGTCATGCTTATCGTGCTTGAGTTTATCGTGCCGTTTCTGATGCTGCTCTCGCGTCCTTTGAAGCGAAACGTGAAAGCACTCTGCTGCGTCGTCGGCCTGATCATCTTTATGCGCTGGGTCGATCTGATGTGGATCGTGATGCCGCAATACTACCAGCGCGGTTTCCGGTTTACGTGGATGAATTTCGTCGTACCGGCCTCTATCGGGTGCCTCTGGATAACCGTATTCGTGTGGCAGCTCCAGAAGCGTCCCTTGCTCCCCTTGCAGGCGCCGAACCTCGAAAGGGCATTACAGCATGGCGAATAACAACCTGCTTCAGGAACGAGAACCACGAAACGACGATATACGTTTCGAGCATACCGATATTGATATTCGGCACACGTTTATCACGGGTATCTCGGCGCTGATCGGGATCTGGGTCGTGATCGTGTTGATTTATTTCCTGTTCAGTTACCTGGCTCATGAACGGGCCATAAGTAGCCCGCCCCCGCTGCCCATCGCGGCGCGCGGGAATCCGCTGCCTCCCGAACCGAGACTGCAACCATCGCCGCACAAGGATTTGGATGCATTGCGCGCGCGCGACAACTGGGAATTGAGCCATTACTACTGGGTGGACAAAGCAAAGGGCACAGTCGCGATCCCGATTGAGCGCGCCATGGACATTCTGGCAGCGCGCGGAATTCCGCCTCAAAAGCAGCCGCCGAAGCTGGTGCTGTCGCAACCGGAAGCAGGTACCCGTCAAACGGGCTTCGAAGGAAAGGTGGCGCCGGAGCCGCGATGAGGTTTTCTGTGAACGCCAAAAAATGGATGGTCTGTCTTCTGCTTACGCTGGCCCTGCCTTCGGGCGGCTTGCAAGCGGCGACCGGTCCATATGTGCCTCCCAACCTGAACGGCATCGGCATCGACCAAAGGCTGAACGCGCAAATTCCACTGGACACTGTCTTCCGCGACGAGAGCGGCGCTTCGGTTCCCTTGCGAACCTTCTTTGGCAGGAGACCAGTCGTGCTGGCGCCGGTTTACTATCGCTGCCCGATGCTGTGCAGCCAGATTCTGAGCGGCGTGGTGGCGGGGCTGAGGCCCTTATCGCTGAAGCCCGGCCGCGATTTCGAGGTGGTAGCCATCAGCTTCGATCCCGCCGACACTCCGGCCGAGGCGGTGGTGAAGCGCAATCAGTACTCTCATAGCTATTCGAGCAGAGCTGGCGTCAACGGTTGGCACTTTCTGGTAGGCGGTCAGGCAGCGATCAAGGCGGTGATGCAATCCATCGGATTTCACTATCGTTGGGATCCCGTGAACAAGATGTTTGTGCACGCCAGCGGAGTGATGGTCATTACTCCAGAAGGGCGCGTCGCGCGTTACTTGTACGGCGTGGAATATGAACCGAAGGATCTTAAACTGTCCCTGGTAGAGGCATCTCACAACCAGATTGGTTCGGCGGTGGACCAAATCCTGCTGTTCTGCTACCACTACGATCCCAAAACCGGGAAGTATGGCGCTGTTGTCATCAATTCGTTGCAGACCGGCGCAATTCTGATCCTGGTCTTGATGGCTACCGGAATGTTTTTTCTTTGGCGGCACGACCTCCGAAAACATCGGAACGTGTTGAAGGAAGTTACACGCCTATGATCACGAACTTTCGATTGTGGCCGGAATCTGCGTCGTCAGTGGCGGGACAATTCAATTTATTATTCATCCTTGTCATCACTCTTTGTACGTTGGTTTCGGTTGGCGTTGCGGTGTTCCTGATCTACTCCGCAATCCGGTATCATCGCAAACGCGAAAACGAGCTTGGCAGCCAGAAACGCTATAACATCCCGGTAGAGGCCGCGTGGACAATTATCCCATTCATCCTCTTTCTCGTTATGTTCGTTTGGGGCGCAAGACTGTACTTCGCAATCGAGAGGCCACCCGATAACGCGATCAGCGTGTATGTGGTGGGGAAGCAATGGATGTGGAAGATACAACATCCCGAGGGCCAGCGCGAAATCAACGAGCTGCACATCCCGGTGGGTAGGCCGGTGAAGCTGACCATGACCTCCGAGGATGTGATTCACGACTTCTTTGTGCCCGCGTTCAGGACCAAGCAAGATGTTTTGCCGGATCGCTACACCACCACCTGGTTTGAAGCGACCAAACCGGGCAAATATCATTTGTTCTGCTCGCAATATTGCGGAATGAAGCATTCGGGCATGATTGGCTGGGTGTACGCGATGACTCCGGCGGATTATCAAAACTGGCTGACACAAGGCGCGCCGGAAGGATCCCTTGCATCCACCGGTGAAAAATACTTTCACCAGTTCGGTTGCGCGAATTGCCATCACTTTGGCAGCCAGGGCCGCTGTCCCGATCTTCGCAACCTGTACATGCGTCCGGTTCTGCTAACAACCGGAAAGACGATCACCGCCGACGATTCCTATATTCGCGAGAAACTGCATGACCCCGATGCACAGGTTCCATGGGGATTTTCGTCCGGCGTCATGCCGAACTTCACGGGGGTGGTATCGGAGGAGCAAATACTCGCTCTCATCTCCTACGTCAAAGCTCTGGGACCGCAGCCCGGTACGCAGGAGCCGTCCAGTTCCGGAACCGCTCCCACGGAATACGGAACCCAAAAAGGAATAGGCGGACCCGGTGCCACATCGAACGCCGGCTCGCAGGTGGAGAAACGGTGACATGATCGAAGCAGTTGCGGAAAATCCCGAGAAGAACTATCTGACTGAAAAGCAGGGACTGCGTTCCTGGCTGCTGACCACCGACCATAAGCGCATCGCCATTCTTTACACGTTTTCCATAACGGCCTTTTTCTTTTTGGGCGGATTCTTCGCACTCATGATGCGGCTGGAACTGCTTTCTCCGCGTAACTGGCTGGTCAGTGCGGAGACGTACAACAAGCTGTTCACTATGCACGGGATCATCATGGTATGGTTCTTCCTGATCCCATCGATTCCTAATACTTTGGGCAACTTTCTTATCCCGATGATGGTGGGGGCCAAAGATCTAGCCTTTCCAAAATTAAACCTACTAAGTTGGTATGTCTTCATGTTAGGCGGCTGCGTTACGGTTTACGCTTTAATCCGTGGTGGCGTCGACACCGGATGGACGTTCTATACACCTTTCAGTACTAGTTATTCCACCACCTATGTGGTTGCGGCGGCAGTCGGAATCTTCATTGCCGGGTTCTCGACGATCATGACCAGCCTGAATTTCATTGCAACCATTCATCGCATGCGCGCGCCCGGCCTGACTTGGTTTCGCCTGCCTATTTTCATCTGGTCGATGTATGCAAACAGCGTGGTCCTCATTCTCAATACGCCGGTATTGGCGATCACACTGGTCATGATCGGGGTGGAACGGATAGCGCAGGTCGGTATCTTCGATCCCGCGCTTGGTGGGGATCCCGTTCTGTTTCAGCACATGTTCTGGTTCTACTCGCATCCGGCTGTTTACACCATGGTCCTGCCGGGCATGGCCGTCGTCAGTGAACTCATTCCCGTGTTCTCACGCAAACCGCTGTTCGGCTATAAAGCCGTTGCATTCTCTAGCGTCGCTATCGCTGTACTCTCATTCTTGGTCTGGGGCCATCACATGTTCGTGGCCGGCGAATCGGTATATTCCGCTCTGACCTTTTCGTTCTTCAGCTTTTGCGTCGCCGTTCCCTCGGCCATAAAAGTCTTTAACTGGACTGCAACCATGTACAAAGGATCCGTATCGTGGGATACACCCATGCTCTATGCGATTGGGTTTATCGGTCTATTTACGATTGGCGGTATGACCGGACTGATGGTCGCTGTGCTGGGGCTTGACGTTCACCTGCACGACACGTACTTCGTGATTGCTCATTTTCACTACATCATGGTGGGTGGAACAGTGATGGCATTTCTGGGAGGAGTGCATTACTGGTGGCCAAAGGTAAGCGGCAAAATGTACCCGGAAGGTCTTGCGAAACTTTCGGCTTTGATTGTGTTTCTCGGCTTTAACTTGACGTTCTTTCCTCAGCTCATTCTTGGGTGCCTCGGAATGCCGCGGCGCTACGCCGCATACCCAGAAGAATTTCAGATGTTGCACGTGCTTTCGACGGCCGGAGCCACCATTCTTGGCGTTGGATACGTTTTGCCGCTTTGTTACCTAATATGGGCTTGGCAGTACGGTAAAGATGCCGGGTCGAATCCATGGCGCGCCACGGGTCTCGAATGGAAGACCGCCTCGCCTCCGCCCGCGCATAATTTCGAAGTGACTCCTGTCGTAACGGCGAAGCTTCCGTATGACTACGAAGCGATGAAGGAGGAACTGGAACTTGTCTGATCCGGTGCTTCTGGAACTTCGCGAGCACTTCGCCACAGTCGAACAACAGCGCCGCACAGCCGACGTGGGCATGTGGTTGTTCCTTGTGACTGAGATTATGATGTTCGGGGGCTTGTTTGTCGCCTACACTGTCTACCGATTCAATCACCCGCAGGCCTTCGCGGAAGGCAGTACTGGGATGAATATCGTGCTTGGTTCGATTAACAGCGCGATTCTGCTCACCAGCAGCTTGACGATGGGGTTTGCCGAACTCAGCGCGAAGCTAGGCCGACAGCGTCTGTTAGGAATTCTGCTATCAATTACGATTTTGATCGGGCTAGCATTCCTCGGGATCAAGTTCGCGGAGTATTACGAGCACTATCAACAACACGAAGCGCCGGGCGTCTGGTTCAACCACACCGGACCGCACGCGCCGGCGGTGCAAATGTTCTTCGTGTTTTATTTCATTATGACCGGGCTGCATGCCGTTCACATGATCATCGGCATTCTGCTGATTTTGGGGCTGATCAGCCGCAATCTTATTGGCAGCCTTTCAGCCGCATATCATACTCCTGTTAGCGTGGTTGGGCTCTACTGGCATTTCGTCGATATCGTCTGGATTTTCCTTTATGCAATCTTCTATTTGCCTGGGTTACACAAATGAGCGAGCCCACCTGGAAAACCTATTTATTCACATATTTCGGGTTACTTGCATTGCTCCTTGTCAATACGCTAATAGCTTTTATAAACCTTGGCGCGTTCGGCACGGTAGTTGAGATAGGACTGGCGACAATTATGGCCTGCCTTGTGGCCGGCATTCTAATGCACGGGTTCTACCAGGCGCGGCTGATACAGATCATCATTGCCGGCGGCGTGATTTGGTTTCTGATCATGATGTCATTAACAATGAATGATTATTTTACCCGCGGTTGGCTGCCATTCCCAGGTAAGTGACTCCGCAACGATCCTGAACTCCTCGTATCGATACCAAATAGCTGGCCTCTGTAAGTCACAGCGCCATCGCGTTGACGAACGCGCGAAGCCGTGCAACCGAGCAACGTAAATCTGACTCGAAAATATGCCGGCTCTTGCCGGACATTTGAATCTTCAACTGCGGGACCAGCCGCTCAGCGGCGAGGGCCGGAGCATTCTTTGAGGCGGGTCCGCACATTTTCTGGGCAGGGTAAGCCCGTGCCGATGACCTGGGATGCGTTGCGGCTGCGCAGCTGCGGTTGTCGTTGCGCCAGCTCGGATTTTGTCGCATTCAAAGTTGCTGAGAGAGCTATGTTACCGAGGAATCAGCGGAGGCGAAAAGAACAACAATCGATGAGTCGAGTCCGAACACACCAAGCGATTTCATTCGGAGGCCCGCAATTCCGCATGTGTCTGTAAGTAGCTGAGGACCTGAGCTCTTGATAGCACTCCCTCCAGATGACCGTTCGAGACAACGGGGAGCTGGTTGAAATCCTCACGGCTCATCAACTCGAGAGCACTTGTGAGCGATGCGCCAGGGGAGATGGAGCGCATGTCCTCGGTGGGGCGCATGATATCGTGCAACGTCTTAAATGGCCATTGCGCGCGAGCGATCTGCTTGATTTCATGTGGCGTGACTAACCCAGCGATTTGGTCTTTTTCCATCACGATGAAACAACGCCGTCCGGTGCGAAGGAGCTCCTGCTCCACGAAATTCTGAATATTCAACCATCCATCAACCATCGGGCAGTCCCGAGTCATCACATCCGCAACTCGCACACCTGCCAGCGCCCTGGCAAGACCGACCTGGATATAACTCTCGCGTGAGGCTTGCAGCAGGAACCAGCCGATGAATGCGATCCATAAACCTCCGATTCCCGCTCCACCGAAGAACCGAGCAATACCGATAGCGATGAAGGCGAAAGCGACCACTTGGCCAACTTTCGCCGCAGCTCTTGTCGAGCGGTCCGCATCGCCGGTCTTCCACCAGATGATCGCCCGCAGCACTCGTCCGCCATCGAGAGGATAGCCCGGTAGTAAGTTAAAACCGGCCAAGGCGAGATTGATGTATCCGAGCCAGAGCAGAACCGCCATCCATGGGTCTGACGCTGTTCCCCCAATCGCGCGGGCCGCTACTAAGCACAAGACGCCGATAACAGCGCTGGTCAGCGGGCCGACGAATGCCATCCAAAACTCGATCTTGGCGCTTGCCGGATTTTTCTCGATCTGAGAAACGCCACCCAAGGCGAACAGGGTAATCTCCCGCACTGGTAATCCGTTGGACTGCGCCACCAGCGAGTGCGCCAGTTCATGGATAAGAAGCGACACGAAAAAGAGAATCGCCGTCACAATGGCCAAAGTGACGATTACGCCATTACCCCACTCAGGACTGCTGGCGTGGAACTGGGCAGAAAGGGAAAAGACGATGAGAAGGGCGATCAGGAACCAGCTATAGTGCAGTCCGATCTGGATCCCAAAGATACTGCCGAGCTTGATTTGTGATCGCAATTCCCTAAGCTCGTAAATAAGAGCATAGCTCCGGGCAACGCGCCTCGATGGCCTCCGGCGCTACCTTTTTGTAATCGATTCGCCGCTCACCGAATTCCGTCGTCAACAGCTATCCTCCTATGGTGCGTAGGTTCAGCCGCACGGGATTGAAAAATCAAGCGTGTCCGTACTGTTCAGAGAGCCGCCCCAGTGCCAGTGCTGCGAGCAACAAGCCAAAATCTCGGAGCGCGATGTCATAAAACCCCGAATAGCTGAGGAGATTAACAATGATCCCCAAAAGCCAGAGTGTGACGACATAGCCTCCCCACCGTGGCTTGAGGGCCACAAGCAGACCGGCAATGATCTCGATGATGCCCACCGCGAGCATGAAAGCGTGAGCGTTCCCCACGATGTGAACTATCCAGGGCGCCAAATACTTCTCCCAGTTCACCAATAGGTTCAAGAACTTGTCCAATCCAAAAAGAATGGGCGCTACCGTAAAGCCAAAACGCAGGATTTGATATGCTTGACGGGCAGGATCTGCTGTTGGATTGGCGCCCGCCTCAGTTGTCAACGCCATTTCATATACCTCCTTTCATCGAAGTTCTGCGCAATGCCAAATTTGGCCAGCGAAACATGTTGCCACCACTGCCTTTCCAGGCTCGATCGCCATCTGAACCCTTTCTTAATGGTGCCCCGCATGGGCTTGCCTGCTTCCGTGCGCCAGCTTTGCCTCCAGATAAGCTTTCAGAGCCACGGCATTGTTGTGTTCCGTGTCATGTGAGCTGTAGAACAGTGTGATGGTGCCGCGCTCGGCGGCTTTCAGAATCGGACCCCAGGCATCCGGGCGGGTATCGAGTTCTGCAAAATACTTCCGCTGAAACTCCTCCCATTTCTGCGGGTCGTGACTAAACCACTTCCGCAATTGAGTACTCGGGCCGGCCTCCTTCTGCCAGCCGTCGATTTGCAACTCGGTTTTGCGGATACCCCTCGGCCAAAGCCGCTCAACCAGAAAGCGCATTCCTTCGTGTGCTCCCGGTTCGTCGTATACGCGTCTTAACTGAATCATGTCTGTCCTCCTATCCGGCAGCGTGCCCTTTTGCCGGTTCATACGTGCCGGCTAGGGTTCGGAAGGAAACCGACAGCCGGTTCCAACTGTTGATGGCTATGATCGCCATCGTCAGATCCACTAGTTCCTTTTCGTTAAACTGTTCGCGGACGAGGCGGTACACCTCGTCGGGGACGTGGCCCACCCTCACGTCGGTGACGGCTTCTGTCCAGGCCAGGGCCGCGTTCTCGCGCAGTGAAGAATGGCGCCTCCCGCCAAACGCTCACGGCATAGAGGCGCTGCTCGGATTCGCCATTTGCGCGAGCATCTTTGGCGTGCATGTCAACGCAATAGGCACAACCGTTGATGATCGAGGCGCGCAGTCTAACGAGCTCTAGGAGAGCCGGCTCGAGGTTCGATCCACGCGCATACCGTTCCACTGCCAAGAGAGCGTTGACTGCTTCCGGCACTACCTTTCTGTAATCGATCAGTGGCTCAATGGACTCCGTCGTCATCGGCTGTTTTCCTGGTCTTTATACGTCAAGATGCGCCCCCATACATCCGCCGTCCCCCAAATGCCGGAGCGCACGCATTCGAGTTGCACAATCTGACTGTGATCCACAAAAAGATTCACCTCCGGACCGTAGTTTTTGATGTACCAGGTGAAGACCTCCGGGTCGGCCGCCTCAAACATCACTTTTTCGAGACCCAACGTTCCGATGATCTTGGCGGGAACGTCTGTGCGCCAGGTCTTGACGTTTTCTGTGATGCCCTCCGACTCGATCATGATCAGGTATGCGCCAGCATTGAGGAACCGTTGGGCGAGCCGGACCGGCCATTCCGGATCGCGAGTTCCCGCAGCTTCGAGATCTTCTGCTCGCGTGGCACCACCCGCGCCAAATTGAATGCCAATCTCGGGCTTCGCCTTCAGGCCAGCTTTTCTCACTCTTTCAATCACGCGAAGCCAGTCGTCAGCCGGAATTGTGATGAAACCGCAGGAAATCTCGATGATGTCAAAACCGACTTGTTTACATTCCTCGATGTACTTGCTGACCGAATCGGCGCCCTTAGTCAGCACGAATTCAAGAAAACCCCCGGTCGACACCAGGACGTTATGGTCATGACATAGCTTCAGAAATTCGATCAGCACCGCACGTGGCATGAGGCTAAACGACCCGCCGGCGAATTTGAGCGAGTCTACATATTCGCCCATGGTCTCGAGAATGTCTTCGAGATGCCGTTTGCCAAGGGGCGTGTAGTACGGCCCGCGGATCTCGGTCAGGCCGCTGGTTCGTGGTTTCGGAGCTCGCTGGTTGATCTGAAGAAATGAGAATGCCCGATCAGGCATGTTTCCCGCCTCCTATTGGCACTGTCGGCTGCACGCGTACGCTGGTCAACAACCGCATCAAGTCACGTATTCGCGTTTTCTCGAGATCCGCGACAGCATTGATGAGAGCCTTTCTCTCAGCCTCGGCACCGTAAGGCGCCGCCAACAGATTGAACTTATTCGAGACCATTTCCCACGACATCGGCTGGCTGACAAATCCCGGATAGTCGCGACTTTCTTTGACCAAAGTCTGCCCGTCGCGGAGGAGAACTTGGATGCGGCACGGCATTTCCTCAGGAAAACGCAGCGAGTAAGCAGAATTTGCGCTCACGAAAACCCGGCGTAGGAGTTTTTGGACATCCTCGCACCGGATCCTATCCAGTTCATATTGCGCTGGCATGACATCGCCATCCAGGATGGCGACTGCAATGACGTACGGCAGACTGTGATCGGCTTGCTCCTTCGTAGCGATCGAATTTGTCTTATCGCCCTCTTCTCCTCCACCGATGATATTGAAAGCGACATCGAAGGTTTCAATATCGATCCGATCCACTTCCGTCGCGCAAAACTGATGGCGCTGCTTAAGATCCAGCACTCCTTGGATTGCCGCCTGTGAGTGAATTTCGGCGTTGAATCGCTTCAGAATGGTTCGTTTGACTCGTTCAAGATCTTCTCGAAGCCAGTCGATATCGAATATCCCCGCGATGGCATCCATGAAACCTTTATCGCCCTCGAACACTTCGAGCGGACCGGTAATGCCGTTCATCGCCAGGAATACGACGCGCGTACAACAAGCGGCCGTGTTCGGGAATGCAAGGCCTTTCCAATGCGACAGGCGACCAGTTCTTGTGACTCGTAGAGCGTTAAACGCCGCCCCCGAGATGGCAATGGCGTTTGCCGTTCTACTTTCATCGAATCCGAGGACCTTCGATAGGCCGGCAGCCACCGAATACGAACCTTGCGTGGTGTGGTCAAACCCCTTATCACGCACAGGCGCGACATCGCTCAGCCGGCACTGCACTTGATAAGCAACAGCCAACGCGGTCATCACTTCCCGGCCAGTCCTGTCTGCGTATTCGGCTCCTGCCAAAATCGCGGCTAGATTATCGCTAGGGTGACAGGTCTCGCCCCTCGCCAAATAAGCGTCGTTGAAATCGAGGTACCGGACGAGCGCGCCGTTGTAAAGCGCGGCCGAATCGGGAGCTGCGGAACCACCGCCGATCAGCGTGCACTTACCCTGCGACTCGAATTCGCTGATCTGCCTCCGGACAATCCGAACCGGCTCACCTTCGAAGGCGCCCGCGGCGCACCCCAGTGAATCCAGAACTCGAATCTTCAGTTGCTCGCGCGCGGTCTCCGAGAGATCTTCGTACGCCGAGCGGCAAACAAAAGCAGCAAGGTTCTCAACACAACTCATCGAATCACTCTTCGAATCCCGATTGCGAAATGGTAGTCATTTGTGGGGTTCTTGCCCACCGTACGTCTTTACTGTGTGCCTGGATGGGCAGCTGGACAATAGGCTTTTCGTAACTGTGTTCGAGACAACCGTCACGAATGAATCGTCGATAAGAGCCATTGAGAATAAGCGTCAGCGGACGCAGGGAAAGCAATCTGCGAAGTCCGGGTTGCCCGTTGAGAGAAAAAAAAGGCCCTGAAGATTCCAGGGGACTTGTGCCCTCGAGACTAGATAAGGCCGCGCTTCATGGCATGAAGGACCGCTTCCAAGCGGTTATGCGTGCGGAGCTTTTGGTTCACAGCGTGGAGGTGATTCCTCAGAGTTGGCAGCGTGATGCCCAGTTCCTTTGCGACTTGACCGGAGTTTTTCGCGCTCGCAAAGAGTTTCAAGATCCGCTGTTCCTGCTCAGAGAGCAATTCTACGGGAGCGAGCCCCGATTGATTATCACCTACGGAAATCACCTCTTTTGAAAGATCGATCATTTTCGAGAAGGCCCGTGCCACCTGCTTGCGGTCGCTGATGTCGTGAGCAAGATGCGCTATGAGCCACCGGTGGAGGCGCGAGTCCTCGAATGTAATTGTGGAAACGTTGATCCAGATCCGCTGACCGGAGCGCGTCGTGACCTCCAGGTCGAAAGCCGGAATCGCCCGGCCATGAGCTGCGCA
Source organism: Bryobacteraceae bacterium (assembly GCA_049585195.1). Taxonomy (GTDB): domain Bacteria; phylum Acidobacteriota; class Terriglobia; order Bryobacterales; family Bryobacteraceae; genus KBS-96. The sequence goes on from JBAUZG010000154.1 coordinate 35,848, forward strand.
GTGTGGGACGCTGGATTCTCCCGTGCACACAACTGCGCCCAACATGTCTTCGCCGTGGAGGACCTCGTAGCACGTTTTGTTTAGAACATCATCTGCCCTATAACCAAATAATTCTTCGGCGGCAGTATTCCAAAAACAAATCTCTCCTTCAACCGTTACGACAAATGCCGCATCGGCCGTTCCCTCCAGCAATTTATATACATCACCTGCAAACATGACCGCGCCCGACCAGCGCCTTGGGCCCTCTCGTCAGACCTGACGAAAGCGTCCAAAGTATTGTACCGCTGTATCGTTGCCGATAGCAGGCCATACAACTCAACCACAGTAGCCGCCCGTTATGCTTGTTCCACCTCCGATGATGATTAGTTCATTGTGCTTCACTTTGGTTGGTTTCATGATTGTTTTAGGCTGAATCAGCAGTTGTGTCTTGGATCTCTGCAGACCACACCGTGATCGTCAGGACAACAATTGCACTGCGATTAGCGCTCTTCTAAGTGAGCCAAGTTCAGAGGAGAGAGAGTGGAGACACACAAGACACGCGAACCGCTGACCAACGACGAAAAAGCGACATTTGAGGGCTACGCCGCAGCCATTTTCTCGCGAATGGGCATGAACCTCGATTCGCCGGGAACACACGCGACTCCGGAGCGCTGGCTCACAGCCCTCTGGGATATGACCGAAGGCTACGATGGTGATGCCAAGCTCAGCACATTGTTTCCGGTCGAATGCCCGGTGTGTCCGGACGAGGAGAAGACCCATCTGGTGGAGGGGCCCATTCGGTTCACGGGGCTTTGCGAGCACCACGTGCTGCCCATCCGCGGAAGCGCCTGGGTCGGCTACCTGGCCAACGAAAAGCTCATCGGAATTTCGAAGCTCACTCGCATCGTGCGCTTGTATTCAAAGCGCTTTACAAGCCAGGAACGCATCTGCCACGAAATTGCCAATGAGCTAGCCAATGATGTGCACCCACGTGGCGTCATCGTCTACATCGAAGCGGAACACTTCTGCACGCAGGCGCGAGGCGTGCGGGAGCTCAGCTCTCGGACAGGAGCCCTGGTTACGCGCGGTGCGTACAATACCAATCCGCAACTCGCCGAGGAGTTTCGGCTCCTCATCGGCCGCCACCCATCGGTGTCCTCCGGCGCATGAGTGTGTTGCGATGGACCCAATCCGCACGCTTGTTGAGCAGGACGAAGAACTCGTCGAATCGCTTCTTCCTGCCGATCTGCGCACCCAGTATGGCGGCGACCTTCGCTTTCCATCTGCTGCGGCAGAACGGCTCTACGTGGCGGCGAATTTCGTTTCGACGCTGGATGGGGTGGTCAGCTACGATATCCCGGGCCAATCGGGCGGTGCGCAGATCAGCGGCGGGAATGAGGGGGACCGTTTCATCATGGGCTTGCTCCGCGGGTCGGCGGATGCTGTCCTCGTCGGAAGCGGCACTGTTGACGCGGTCTCTCCCATGCACCTTTGGATCGCCGAATTTGTCTATCCGATGGCAACAGTCGCATACGCCTACTACCGGCAAGAAGTCCTGAAAAAGCCGCCACACCCGCTCATTGCCATCATCAGCGGCCGGGGCCGTCTAGACCTCAACCGTTCGGTCTTTCATACCAGCGGCATCGAGGTGTTAATCATCACATCCGGAGTCGGACGTTATCGCTTGCTGCGAAGCGGCGCGGATAGGCTTCCATCCACACAAATCATAGAATTGCCCGCCGTTGACGGGAAAATCCATCCTCACGCAATTGCCAGCCTGCTCGGAAATGAGTTTGGAGTGAAACTGCTGCTGCATGAAGGCGGCCCAGCCCTGTTTGGAAGCTTTGTCGCCGCCGGTCTAGTAGACGAGCTGTTTCTTACGGTCGCTCCGCAGATTGCCGGCCGCAGCCCCGGAGACCAGCGGCCCGGGCTGGTCGCTAATGCAAAATTTGATCCCAGCACGGCCCCGTGGTTGAGTCTGGTTACCGCGAAGCAACAAGCCAGCCATCTCTATCTGCGCTACCGGAAAATCGAGTCCCAAGCCGGGAACGCAGCTACTTTGGCGGCCTGAGCGGGCGCATTTCGACCCGGCTCACCAGCGTACGCTGAGGCATTTCGAGAATTGCTACGACCATCTGTGCAACGTCGTCCGAGTGCATCTTCCAATCGGCTCCCAACGTACGGCCGAACAGTTCCGTATCGATACTACCCGGCAGAATGGTGCAGATCCCGATGTTCGCCTGACGGCAATCCAGCAGCATGGCTTCACTTAGACCATTAAGCCCGAATTTCGACGCACAGTAAGCCGCGCCTCCGGCAACGGCCGTCTTTCCAAGCAAGCTGCCGATGTTGACGATGAATCCGCCTCCACGCTGGCGGAATCGAGCGATTGCTTCGCGGCAGCAATAAAATACGCCGCTTAAATTTGTCGCAAGACTCTGTTCCCACTGCTCGGGATCGATCTCAGCAATCGCTAACTTATTGCAGGCGGGCGTGTCACTTCAACTGTCGCCTCGTATATAGGCGATGCAGAGGAAATAGTTCGCAAACATTATGCAAAGTTCTGTATTGCGGAACAAGTGGAAGCGGCGAAATCGCTCGGCAGCGCCATGGCTAAGCACGTTCCCACTTTGACCTATGCGGCCAACCCTCTTCTAATAGCGTCGGCTAAGAAAGAGCGATAGAGAGCTTCGCTCACTTTTGCCCCGCGCCTCTTCCCGTAAACTCGATAGCCGGCTTGCCTTTTACCGCGCGATAGACCGTATGATATGTGAGGCCGTGCTTCCTTGCTATCTTTTCAATTGAAAACTCTCGTTCGCCAGATAATGCCTGCTCTATGGCCTCATTGAGATCGGGGAATGTGGAATTCACCTGTCCCCCATTTACCTGCGCCAATGCCTGCTGAATTCGCGTCCGGACATCAGCTCTCATGATGTTCACCAACCTTTCCCAGGACGTTTCGCATTGACCGCTACGCCGTTAGCCGGGCCTTCTCCACGTCCGTTCGTCGAATCCAACGCCTTGGACCGACAGAATCCCATTCGAAAGCTTTCTTGAAAATGGCGGTCTGCCGTTTCCAACCGATCCAAAGCGTCAAGCAATTGCATTCCGACCTCCTGCAGGACGGGCTGATTTGCCGCGAATTGGTCAGTCTGGCGAATCGCGAATCGAATACGCTCGACGGCAATGCGCGCTTGGTAAGCGAATTCAAATGTAGATGCAGCTTGGCGTGTTCTTAACAATGATTTCTTAAAATACGCGGCGATGCTCCCTTTACGCGAGACCCTGCGCCGAACCGGATCGGGGATGAAGCTAGCCATGTAAGCCTTCTACGTATCTTTAGAGGCGAAGTCAAAAACAAACCTGGGAGCTCATTGACAGATCTCGGCGACCAACTCGAAACTGCATGATCAAAATGCACCCGGTCGAGTAGTATTACCCGAGGTAGATCAACTGCTTCGCAGAAGCCCGGAAGATCTATCAAGCTGAACCTTTTTTGTGCTTTGTCGAAACCTGTTCTTCACCTTTCTCTAGTTAGCAGAACGCTCGTCAATCGCAGTTTTGTGGTGAACCACTTTTGCCCACCAGGATTATGAAAAGCAATGTCGGGCGATATGAATAGCTTTTTTTTGCATTACCTTGAGGAGGGAGACATTCTGATCGACAGCGGCAATTCTTATTATGTGGACGACCTCCGCCGGGCGAAGGACCTTGCTGCAAGGGGAATTCACTACGTGGACGTAGGAACGAGCGGCGGTGTGTGGGGTTAGAGCGAGGTTAGTGCATGATGATTGGCGGCGAGAGTGATGGGGTGAAGCACCTCGACCCGATCTTCGCAACGCTCGCCCCCGGCGCAGGCAACATACTGCCCACTCTCGGGCGCGAACAATCTGACGGAACAGCCGAACAGGGTTACCTGCACTGCGGGCCGAGCGGCGCCGGTCATTTCGTCAAGATGGTGCACAACGGAATAGAGTACGGGCTCATGGCCGCCTATGCCGAGGGTCTCGGTATCTTGCGTGATGCCAACGTCGGGAAGCGGGAGGGCACCATCGATGCGGAGACGACCCCCCTGCGCGACCCGGAGCACTATCAGTATGACCTCAAATTGCAGGACATCGCCGAGGTGTGGCGGCGAGGCAGCGTGATCGCATCCTGGTTGCTGGACTTGACGGCAGCGAGCCTGGTGAAGGATCCGGCACTGTCCCAGTTCGCTGGGCGCGTGTCGGATTCCGGCGAGGGCCGGTGGACTATCAAGGCGGCGATTGACGAGGCCGTTCCAGCGCCCGTTCTTTCCGCTGCACTCTATCAGCGGTTCAGTTCGCGTGGCGACGCGGATTATCAGGACAAGCTGTTATCTGCAATGCGCTACGGGTTCGGCGGCCACCTAGAGAAAGCGGCCGGCAAATAGGCGGACGGAGGAAGCTACGATGAGCGAGTCCCATTCGGATGCTTTGGTCGTCTTTGGCGCTACAGGCGACTTGGCATACAAAAAGATTTTTCCGGCGCTGCAGGCCATGGTGAAACGCGGTCATCTGAATGTGCCGGTGATCTGTGTGGCCAGAGGCAGTTGGAACCTGGAACGGCTTCGGGCACGAGCACACGACAGCCTCGAGGCAAACGGCGGGGTCGATCCTGCAGCGTTCGATAAATTGAGTGACCTGCTGCGTTATGTCGGCGGCGAGTACGCGGATGCATCGACGTTTCAAGCGCTCCGGAAAGAACTGAACGGAGCCCAGAAGCCGACGTTTTACCTGGCCATTCCTCCGCTCCTGTTCGAAACGGTCGTGAAGCAATTGGCCAATTCAGGTTGCGCCCAGGGCGCGCGTGTTGTTGTCGAGAAGCCGTTCGGGCATGACCTGGCTTCGGCGCAAGAGCTGAACCGCAGCTTGCATCGGAGTTTCGTGGAATCGGCGATCTTTCGTATTGATCATTATCTCGGCAAGCGACCAGTGAACAATATGGTGGTCTTTCGTTTCGCAAATGCGTTCATGGAGCCGTTCTGGAATCGAAATTACATCGAGAGCGTGCAGATCACCATGGCGGAAGCATTTGGTGTCGAAGGGCGAGGCGCTTTTTACGATCAAACTGGCGCTATTCGCGACGTGATCCAGAACCATCTCTTCCAGCTCTTGAGCAATCTAGCAATGGAGTCCCCGGTTCGCACCGACAGCGAAACCGTTCGTGACGAGAAAGTGAAAGTGCTGAAAGCAATCCCGCCGATCGACACGAATAGCGTTGTGCGCGGGCAGTTCCGAGGCTATCGGGAGGAAAAGGGAGTGGCGCCGGATTCTCAAGTGGAAACCTTCGCCGCCCTGCGGCTTGAGGTGCATTCGTGGCGTTGGAAAGGTGTTCCGTTCTATCTTCGGCGCTGGAAAGAATCTGCCGGTGACTTGCACCGAGGTTCTCGCACGGCTTCGAAAGCCCCCAGGGATTATCGAAGAGAGTACTTTGACACAAAATTATCTGCGGTTCCGCATTAGTCCCGAGATGACGATAGCCTTGGGGGCGACCGTGATGGGTCCTGGCGAGCAGATGGAAGGTGAAGCGGTTGAGATCATCGCGAGCCGTCATCCCTGTCCTGGCGAAATGGATGCCTACGAGCGGATCCTGGGCGATGCGATGGCCGGCGATGCCACATTGTTTGCCCGCGAGGATTACGTCGAGGAGGCCTGGAGAATCGTAGACCCTGTGCTGACAGCCGGAACTCGTATCTATCCATACGATAGAGCTACCTGGGGGCCCGGTGAGATCGAACAGGAAGTATCGCCTCCAGGAGGCTGGCGCAACCCAAAGGCGACGGAGCAGGAAGAACTCAGCGCTTCCGGTCAAAACGGATCGCAGATGGCGAGACACCATGCAGCTTGATGTCTTTGAGGACGTCGGCTCCCGTCTCATCGCCGGTGCTATTACTCCGTCGTAGTATGAATCACACTTCAGCACCGGAGCAGCGATGGCCCGCCGCTTCGGGTGGTCCTTGACACGGCAGTTCACGTCCTTGCCTCACGCTTTCGGATGCAATCTCCAAAACCATCATCACTGAAACAGCCTGCGGCGCTGGCACGGGATTCGGCGCTCCGTGCAGCATCGAATCGCGAATCGCCTCGTAATACAAGAGGTAGTTTCCGGGGATACTCGGGACCTTGCTTAATTGCATGCCATTTTCGTGCGGAATCACGAGCGTCCCCGGCTCAGGATCACGACCCCAACCTGAGCCACCTGGAGTCTCGCCATTACGCAAAGCATCCTCTTGGGTGTCGAGACCATACTTGATGAAGCTGCCAAGACGCCCGTGTATTGTGAATCGTGCTGTTTTTGCGGCAACGAGGGAAGCCGCATGGAGGATGACACGTGTGCGCTCATAACGCAGCAATACGTGGAAATAATCAACGGCCTTAGCTCCATTGCGCTGCGATTCGAAATCGGCGTAGATCGTTCCGGGCCTGCCAAAAAGTTGTAAGACTTGGTCAACGAGATGAGGTCCTAAGTCAAACCAGACACCTCCGCCTGGTCCGGGACTCTCCCGCCAACGCGCTTGCACCTCTGGACGATAACGATCGAAGTGGGACTCAAAATGCACGACTTCTCCCATCCGACCTTCATCAATGATGCGACGCACAGTAAGGAAATCGGAGTCCCAGCGCCGGTTCTGAAAAACCGAAAGCATCCGACCCAAATTTGCGGCCAAGGCCACGAGTTCCGAAGCTTCAGCAACGGTCGTAGTAAATGGTTTATCAACGACAACGTTCTTGCCAGCGGATAACGCTCGCGCCGCCAAATTGAAGTGCGTGTCATTCGGTGTGGCGATCACCACTAAATTCACGTCCGGATTTGCAAACGCTTCCTCGGCGTTTGCAAGAACAGTCACATCAGGCCAGTCTGTCAGGACTTTGTTGCTATTGCTTGATACGACGTGCGTGAGCCGCAGTCCAGCTACTTTGGCGATTAGGGGGGCGTGGAATGTCTTCCCTGAATATCCATAGCCCAGCAAAGCGACGTTTCCTGTGTCGTCCATTATGGGTTTACTCTCCTTTCACAAAAGATATTCGCCTTTCAGAACCATATTTTGTTTGCGAGGACCTTCAGATGACGTGCAGCGTACTTCAGAATAAGATTGCCGGGCGAAGCGTCGGTATCGCGGTATGGCTTCAGTCCCTTCAACCGCCGTTGGCCCGATTGACTGCTGCGTTTGGCGTTTCGTGTAGCCTTCAGATTGGCGTGCCAACGAGTTCTCCCTAATGTTCACTGATTCGCAAACTAGAATTGCTAAACCTTCCGCCACACAGGCTTCACCTCCGGAATTCTGGCGTGGATAGGTTTGGCCATGCCGGTCTGCTGATGCCATATCGTCAGTAGTGCTGAAATTTCATCACTGCTCAACCGTCACGGCCCGATCCAACGCTGCGTTTAGCTTGCGTACGGCCATTCCGGCTAATCGGCGTGCCAACGAGTTCCCGCTCGATTAAGGGATGTCCCGTCGGGATAATGTGGGTCAAACGGTTCTCGAACTGCAGGCAGGTAGCGAGAATAGGACAGCGGTCTGACCGCGATTGACGTCGCCGAGATCGCTACCGAGAGTCTTCGTCGGATCAAGACGTCTATCAGAAATCACAGCGCGATGGCGGTGAGCAGGAAAAGACATGAACCACGTCATTATCGTAGGCGCTGGTTTTGCCGGGCTCAACTGTGCCCGTAAACTCGCTTCGCATTCTGATGTTCGAATCACGCTGATCGACAAGAACAACTATCAGCAGTTTCAGCCGTTGCTCTACCAAGTAGCCACTGCCGCATTGGCTCCCAGCAACGCGGCCTTTTCATTGCGCAACGTGTTACAACAGCATTCCAACGTGGATATAAAGATGGCCGAAGTGGTGTCGGCCGATCTCAATAGGCGAACAGTTGAAACCGCCGACGGGCAAAAGTATCTAGGGGACTTTCTCGTACTTGCGGCAGGGGCACAGGCGAATTTCTTCGGTACTCCGGGAGCCGATAAGCACGCATTTCCGTTGTATTCACTTCGTGACGCCGAGTTGCTCCGCTCACGGATATTGGAGGTCTTGGAGTCGGTTGATCGCGACCCTTCACTCATCAACAAAGGAGCGCTAAATTTCGTGGTGGTCGGAGCTGGACCAACCGGCACCGAAACAGCCGGTACGCTCGGGGATGTGACTCAGCGGATGCTGAAGAACGTGTATAAGGATCTCGATCTGAGCAAAGCTCGAGTCCTTTTGGTCGACATGGTGCACAACGTGCTGAATGGTTTCTCTGAGAAATCTCGGAAATACGCTGCCAAAGTGCTGGAGCAGCATGGAGTGGAAGTCCGCCTCGGGGCCGCCGTGAAAGAAGTAACTGCTCTAGACGTGCTGCTGGCCGATGGAACCAGGATTCCAACTCGCACGGTAATTTGGGCAGGAGGATTGAAAGCGTCCGCTCTCTCGAGCAAATTGGGTCTAAAACTGGGGCGTGGCGGCCGGATCGACGTGCGACCCGACTTCGGCGTGGAGGGTTTCTTCGGTGTCTATGCCTTAGGAGATTTCGCGAACATCGGCGGTACCGATGGCAAGGCTTTGCCACAACTGGCGTCCGTAGCGCAACAGGCAGGCAGATATTGTGCCAAACACATCGCGGACGCAATAGAAGGAAAACCAGGAGAGCCTTTCCACTATTTCGATAAAGGAATCATGGCGATGATCGGTCGCAACGCGGCGGTGGCGGAAGTTGGCGAGCACCGCCACGAACTGACTGGCCCGATTGCCTTCGCCACATGGCTCGGAGTGCACGCCGTGCTCCTGACCACGACCCGGGCGAAAATCGAAGCCTTCGTTGAATGGGCCAGCGATTATTTTGGCAAGGTGCACGGTGATCCAGTGCTCGATCGCCCTGCCGAGGTGGCCATCAACTGGAGCGATGACGAGGAGGACAAGCAGCTTCAGCGAGGATCGGCAACGTCTTAAACGAATTCGCAAGAGAACGCAACGTGAAGGACAGGAAAACGATATGACTCAACGAGTGTTAATAACAGCCGGCGCTTCAGGCATTGGTCGTGAAATAGCGCGAGCTTTTGCGGCGAATGGCGCCAAAGTGTTCGTTTCGGATATTGACGCAAAAGGCCTGGATGCTCTGTCCAAGGAAATCAAAGGCGTGATGACGAAGGTCTGTGATAACTCCAAGCGCAGCGATGTAGAAGCCTTGATGCCGGCCGCGGTCGAGGCGTTGGGGGGTCTTGACGTTCTCGTGAACAACGCCGGCATCTCTGGACCCACGGCTCCAGTGGAAGAGATGGACCCGGACAAATGGGCGGCGGTGATGTCCGTTAACCTCAATGGCACGTTCAATGTGACGCGGCTTGCGATTCCGCACCTGAAGAAATCCTCTGCGGGGAGCATCATTGTTATGTCCTCGCTAGGCGGGCGTTTTGGCTATCCAAACCGAAGTCCTTACTGCACGAGCAAATCGGGTCTAATCGGCTTTGCGAAGACGCTTGCGCTGGAGTTAGGCGACTTCAATATCCGTGCAAATGCTATCGCTCCCGGTGCTGTTGGCGGGGAGCGAATCGAGCGCGTACTCGAAGGCCGTGCGAAGGCAGAGGGAGAAACATTGGATGAGGAGAAAAAGGCCGCCATGTCGATTCAGGCGTTGAAGCGTTTCGTTGATGCTAAGGACATCGCAGCTCTCTGTATCTTTCTCACATCGGATGCCGGAAAGTCGATCACCGGGCAAGTGTTGCCGATCGACAACGGTTCTGTAAAGGCGTCTTGACTTCGCAAGGCACACAAAAAAGGAGATTATTTATGGCTGCAGGATTACGTGATCAGCTTATCGGCGCCTGGAAACTGATCTCTTACGAAGAACGGCCGGTCGACGGCTCGCCCTCCTTCTATCCAATGAGCGAGAACCCGATGGGAATCATCATGTATACACCGGATGGCTTCATGTCGGCTCAACTGATGAAGCCGGACCGAAAACCTTTTGCATCGGGAGACTGGTTCAAAGGAACGGACGAAGAATACAAGCAAGAAGCGTCCACCTATATTGCCTACTCTGGACCTTTCTATGTGGATGAGGAAAAGAGAGCGCTCACGCATTCTATGTTTGTATCCTTGTTCCCGAACTGGCTTGGGCAGACACAGCCAAGAGTGGTCAGGATAGAAGGCGATAACCTTTACCTCAGTAGTGGGTCGCCCATTCACTCCGGAGGAAAGATGGTCAATTCACATCTACACTGGAAGCGCGCCAGCAAAACGGAAGAAAAGAGCCTAAAAACCTAGATCGGGGATGCACTGCCCCGCTAGGGTCAGCCATTCGCACCGTGAAACGAGGAGCGCCCATGAATGCCGTCGTTGACTTGTTCCCCCGATGGTTCGCAACACTTACCTTTGGATTGATTCTGTTTACCGGCGCGTGCGCGTCCCGAAATACGAGCACGGACGCTACATCCTCAAGTGCAGCTCAACCCGCTTCCGACCAGCCGGGTGGTATGCGTTCGAGCTCCGAGTGGCCGGCGTACAACGGCGGCTATAACGCCACTCGGTTCTCGCCCGTGACGCAGATCAACACAGGCAATGTTGCGTCGCTCGTCGAGGTGGCGCGATTCAAGCTGCCTGAGACGACAGCGTTCCAGTCAGGTCCCGTGCTGATTGACGGCACGATGTACGTTACGACTGCCACGAATACCTACGCTATCGACGCTCGCACCGCGCAGTTGCGATGGAGCCACCACTTCGAACCCAAGAGTATGGGCCTTGGCACGCCTGTGCGAGGTGTCGGCTATGCCGATGGCAGGCTTTTTCGCGGGACGCCGGACGGCCACCTCCTAGCCATGGGCGCGAAAACAGGTAAGGGGATCTGGGATGTTGTAGGCGCCGACGCGACGCGTGGTGAGTACTACACCGTCGCTCCCATCGTGTGGGAGGGGCGCGTCTACATAGCAAATTCCGGCAGCGACGTTGGCGCGACCGGGCACATCCGGGCGTTTGACGTGCAGAGTGGCAAGCAGATATGGAATTTCGACATCGTTCCGTCGACGGGACCCGCCGCGGAGACTTGGGCGAAGGACAAACCCAAGCTGGGCGGCGGGGTGTACTCGTCATTTGCGCTGGACACCGAGACGGGCGTTCTCTATGCACCAACCGGTAACCCGGGACCCGACTTCGTCGCATCCTATCGCCCGGGTGACAACCTTTATACATGCAGCGTCGTGATGCTCGATGCGCGAACAGGTGCGCTCCGCGGCTATCACCAATTGGTCAAAAACGACTTCCACGACTGGGACTTGGCGGCCAGCCCAATCCTGTTCACGTCAAAGGCGGGCAAGAAGATGGTCGCAGCTGCCGGGAAGAACGGCTATCTCTACGGTCTCGACCGAGAGCTCAAAACCGTTCTCTACAAGGTCGCAGTTACGAGGATAGAGAACACGGAGACGCCTCTCACCCCGGAGGGCACTCGTTTCTTGCCCGGGACACAGGGTGGGACAAACTGGTACGGACCTTCGTATTCGCCCCTCGTGAACGCCATCTACGTCCCCACGATCGACTGGGCGACGACGATTAAGCTCGGAGGACCTCAGAATCTGACTCTCAAGCCCGGCACACCTTTCCTTGGATCCTCAAACGGGTTCGGCGATCAGGATCCGATCTCGCAGCGGCTGGGACATGTGACGGCCGTCGACGCCGATTCGGGGAAAGTGTTGTGGAAGTATGACGCAGACACCTCGATGGTCGCTTCGGTCACACCGACAGCCGGCGGCCTGGTACTTACAGGCGATACCAAGGGCAACTTTATCGCCTTCGACGCGAAGGATGGCAAAGTGCTCCTCAAGAAACATCTCGGCGATCCGATCGGCGGCGGTATCGTGATTTACGAGATCGGCGGCGTGCCGTATGTCGCGGTCGCGGGCGGGATGAAGAATACCGTGACACAGCAAACCGACAGCGGACCGGCATGGGTCGCAATACTCGCGCTACCGAAGTAGGAGATCGTGGCATGACGTTAGCACAATCAGACAATTGGGACGGCCTGATGCTGGATCGTGCAATGGCCGTCCGCGTCCCGCGGGATGAGACCTGGCGTTGAAACCTGCATGATATGAGAATCGCGATTGCAGGTCCAGCCGGCAATATCGGACATCGTACTTCCGAGAAGATCATCGAGTCGGGTGCTGAGACCATCCTGTTGGTGAGACATCCGGAAAAGGTTAGTGACTTGGTTTCAAAAGGTGCCATCGCCCGTTCGGTTTCCATGGACAATGCAACAGAGATCGTGGAAGCATCCCACGAGGTAGATGCTCTGTTTTGGCTTATACCGCCCAAACTGGATGCTCTGAACGTGCGCGAGTGGCACATTCAAACAGGCCAAGCTGGCGCCGCTGCCGCGCTTAGGAACCGCATCAATAGAGTCGTCTTGATCTCGAGCGTGGGCGCCGGATCAAGCCCCAACCTCGGCACCATCTCATTTCTGGGAGAGGTGGAGGCCATCTTTAACGAAGCCGCGGAGAACGTGGTGGCGCTTCGTGCCGGATTCTTCATGGAAAACTACTTTGCCCAAGCACACAGAATCCGGGACGACGCCGCCTTCTTTTTTCCTTTTCCTGAGGAGCATGATCTTCCCTTCGTCAGCACTGATGACATCGGAGATGTTGCAGCAAATTATCTCCTCGATACGCGCTGGGCCGGGCGCTGGACACGTAATCTGATGGGGCCAACGAATCTGACTCCGAATGAGACCGCAAACATCATTTCCGGCGTTTGGGGCCGCCCGGTGGCATATGTTCAGGTAGCCGTTGAATCTGTGTTAAAGCTCCTCGAATCAATGGGGGCAACTGCTGACGTCCAAGCTGAGTTTGGAAATCTGTTTCGCGCTATGTGTGATCCGATCGGTGTCTACGCAACGGCTCGGACTCCGGAAGCGTTTACCCCAACGACGTTCGAGCAGTTTACGCGTTCGAAACTCCTTCCGCATTTGGGCAGAGAATCAAGGGCACAGGCCTACTCTAATTCATAACCACGTTCGTACGCCACCCTGCCCGCGTGTAGCCACGAATTAGCTGCTCCCTCGTTGTTTGCCTCGCGGCCTGCTGATGCACGGCACAGGCAGTGAGCTGCGGGTGCTGCTCTGAAACAGACTGCTCTACTGCACTACCGCATTCAGGTTCCTGCCCAAGAGGTGAATGAGCGGATCGGGGCGAGTATTGACGCTTTGTCAATCAACACGCGCGACGCCCATCGGGATATTCCTTTCAGAAGTGTAGATTTTCTTGACGTCGAGAAATCATCATGCTGGTTTTTCGCAATAAGCAGACTGAACCGGGCGATCCGGAATTGTCGGTCACTGCAATAAGCAGCCCCACTGAGAGCGATATTCTTACCATTGTTTCGCCCAGCAAATCAACACACTTCAAACAGGATAAACTTCGGTACTGGAGGTGCACATGTCTCTTCGACCCGTTAAGCGGCTTGTCATGTCCAAGCCGACGCTGGAAGGTGCGGGCGTGCACCTACGCCGCGCGTTTGGCTTCAGCAACACATCCGACTTTGATCCATTTCTCCTGCTCGACGATTTCCGCAATGACGTTCCGGAAGATTACCTGGCGGGCTTTCCATGGCACCCGCACCGGGGGATCGAGACCATTACCTACGTCCTTGCCGGAACGGTTGAGCACGGCGACAGCATGGGAAACCATGGCGCGATCGCCGCCGGCGATATCCAGTGGATGACTGCAGGAAGCGGAATTATCCATCAGGAGATGCCGAAAGGCGATCAAGACGGCAGGATGCATGGTTTCCAGCTTTGGGCGAATCTTCCGTCGTCGCTGAAAATGACACCACCGCGCTATCAGGAGGTGAAGTCGCCTGACATTCCGCTGATCAAAGATGACGATGGGACCGGCGTGCGCATCGTTTGTGGAACTTTCTGGGGCAAGAAGGGACCCGTAGACGGGATCGCCGCGGACCCGATCTATCTCGATGTTTCGGTGCCACCAGGCCGGAGGAAAACTTTGCCAGTCGAAACCACGCGCCATGCGTTTGCCTATGTTTTCGCAGGGAGTGGGAACTTCTGTAACGCGTCCGGTCCTCTCGCGGTTCCGACGGAGCCAGTTGGATGGTGGGACAGAACACCTCCCGCACATGCAGACAATCGATCGCTGATACTGTTCGACCGCGGGGATGAAGTGATGGTGCAGGCCGGAGAAGATGGGATTCGCTTCCTTCTTGTCTCCGGAAAGCCGCTCCAGGAGCCGGTCGCGTGGTACGGTCCCATTGTCATGAATACGCAGGAACAGCTAAGGCGAGCGTTCGACGACCTGGAGCGGGGAACATTTCTGCAGCAAAACGCTGCGAGATAGCGTTCAATATCCTACGGTGAACCGCTGCCGAATGTGAGCGGGATGTTCCAGTTCATCGATCATGGCGACTGCATAATCCTGGACCGAAACCCGGCTTTGACCGTTTGCATCCATTAAGAGCTGGTCTTTTCCCAGACGGAATTTCCCGGTCCGCGCTCCCGGCTGGAGTTGTGCGGAAGGGGCCAGAAAAGACCAGTCGAGTTCGGGTTCTTTCCGCAGTTGTTCCAGAGCATCTGTGGTCGCCAGAGATCCCGGCCGGACCCAATCTGGAAGGTCTGGGCTATCAATCACGCGCACTCCCGGTTTGACCTCCAACCCGCCAGCCCCGCCGACCCACAAAACTCGTTTGATGCCTGCCTTCTTCACGGCGCTGATGATAGACGCTGTTCCGCGAACCTGGTCCTCATATAGATTCGGGTCTTTCCATCCAGGATTGAACGCGCTGATGACCGCCTCGTTGCCGTGGATCAACGTTGCAAGGACCTCGGTCTTGTAAACATCGCCAGTTTTGGCAATCAGCCGTTCTCTCTTGTCAAGTTTTTCCGGATGACGCACAATCGCCGTGACGGTATGCCCTCTATCGAGCGCTTCCTTCAAAAGCGCCGACCCAACAAAGCCGGTTGCACCTAATAGCGCTATGTTCACCCTGTGCTCCTAAGGTCCATAGAGCGGAAATCTCCAGCTACGGGCTATCCGATTTGCACGGTCAGCATCGATATAGATCCTCCATTGACACCTTGAATTGGAAATGTGACACTTTCGCCCTGTTGTCTGGTTGCGATCACATACAGCAGCGGGAGGTAATGATCCGGCGTCGGGATGGAGAGGATTGCCTCGCGCCCGAGCTTCTCGTAATCGATCAGTGGCTTGTATTCGGCGGCAATCATCATCTGCTCGCTTCTGTTTCGAAGCGAACAGCCCAATCATATGGATCGGGCATATGCCGCCCCATGCGTAAGGGTGGAGATTGTGTACGAGGTTCCCGCTATCTACGATCAAGATGTTCTCATCTCTCAATGGCGCGAGTTTCCTCCCGATTTCAAAATGAAAGGAGGACGGTTGCGTTTCGTCAACACTCAATTGCACAACTGGGACATCAGCACTTGGATATACATGCCGGAGCACGGACCATGTCCCGTGATCGAGTCCCCATGAGTTGTCGAGCTTCACCGGCAATGGTGCCAGCATTTGTTGCACGCGGCGGGCAAGATCCGGATCGCCGGGCGCGGGATATTGCACTTGATATAGTTCCCGCGGAAAGCCGCCAAAGTCGTGAATGGTTCTTGGCGCGGTGCTGATCGTAACGCCAGTTTCCGGCACAAACCAGTGAGCGGAGATTGACAGGATCGCCTTCAGCTTGGGCGTGTGCTCTCTTATCAGCGCCCATCCCTCGGTGTAGCGATTGTTCAGCACGGCATTCATCGGATTACCATGGCCGAAAAAAATCGCAGGAAATATTTCAAGACATTGTTTGACCTGCTCACGTAACACCCATGAAAGCGCTGAGTCTCGGCGGTGAACCTTAATCTACCATTGCTAACCGTGATGGGCCACTTTATCAGCAGAATCGTAAACGGCAAATCGGCTCCGTTTAGATCGACTTCAGTTGTTCACTGTTAATCGGCAGTTTGCGGATTCGCTTTCCGGTCGCAGCAAAGACCGCATTGATGACGGCCGGTGCGATTCCAGCGGTGCCGGGTTCGCCGACGCCGCCAGGCGCTTCGTTGCTTTCAGTCAGATAGACCTCAATTGCGGGCGCTTGGTTGATCCGGAGCATTTTGTATGTATCAAAATTACTTTGCTCGACCCGGCCACTCTTGATCGTAATATCGCCATAGAGTGCAGCCGTGATCCCGAATACGATGCCGCCCTCCATTTGCGCCTTTGCAGTATCCGGATTTACGATCTGGCCGCAGTCGATTGCGCAGACAACGCGTTGCACCCGCACGTGGCCGTCCTTATCAACTGCAACTTCAGCAACCTGCGCCACATAGCTGCCAAAACCGAATAAAACGGAAACGCCCCGGCCGCTGCCGGTCGGCAGCGTCTGGCCCCACCCTGATTTTTCGACAGCCAGATCAAGTACTGCCCGTGCGCGCGGCGCTTTATGGAGCAGGGCTCGGCGGTATTCGACTGGATCCTTCTTTGCCGCTGCCGCCATCTCGTCCGTGAAGCCCTCCACCATAAACACGTTATGCGTGACACCGACGCCACGCCACCATCCGGTGGGGATCCCAGGCGGCTCCTGTCGAACATAGTCCACCAGCGCGCCAGTAAACTCATACGGAGGTCCCGGCGTGTTGGGAAAAGCATAGGGTTTGGGAAACGCATAAGGCGGGCCTGCCGCGGCATCTACGGAATCCACATCGATACCGTTTTTCATTGCCGCCGGTATGTAGCGGGCCATGATCGATGGCCCAGTAATCCGATGGCTCCATGCAACGGGCCAACCCTGCTCGTTAAGCCCGGTCGTCAGACGGTCATAGTAATACGGCCGGTATATGTCATGCTGGATGTCCTCTTCGCGGCTCCTTCGCGGCTCCAGATTACCTTCACAGGCACATCGATTTGCTGTGCGATCCGCACCGCCTGGACGACAAAATCCGCCTCCAGTCGCCGGCCGAAGCCTCCACCAAGCAGATGGTTATGAATCTTAACTTTCTCGAGTGGTAGGCCGGTCACGTGCGCTGCCGCGGCATGTATGTTCGATACGTTCTGCGTACCTACCCAGATGTCGCAGCCATCTTTGCGAACGTAGGCCGTACAATTCATCGGCTCCATCGTGGCATGGGCCAGAAATGGCAGCTCGTACACCGCCTCTAGTTTCGTAACGGCGGCGCTCATCGCTTTTGCGAAATCGCCTTCCCGCATGGCGACGACGCCGGAACGCTGGGCGGCTGCGGCAAGCTGTTGCACAATCTCGGCAGTATTGAGCGTGGCATTCGGGCCCTCGTCCCACTTGATGTCAAGCGCTGCAAGCCCCTTCTTCGCCGCGCCCATATGGTCGCCGACCACGGCTACCGCGTTGTCAAGGCGCACGATTTGACGTACGCCTTTCACAGCCTTCGCTTTAGTATCGCCAACGCTTGCGAGTCGCCCTCCGAATACCGGACAGGCAGCTACGGTCGCAATCTTCATACCCGAAATCTGGACGTCGATACCGAACCGCGCTTTGCCGTTCACCTTCTCCGGACTGTCAAGCCGCTTCACCGGTTTGCCAATCAGCGTGAAGTCTTTGGGATTCTTGAGCGCGACGGTCTGAGGCACCGGAAGTTTCGCTGCCTTTTCGGCCAACGCGCCGTAGGTAAGTTTGCGCCCTGTTGTGGCATGAAGAACCTCGCCCTTTTCAGCGCGGCAGGAATCTGCATCCACGTTCCAGGTTTGCGCTGCCGCGGATATCAGCATTACTCGTGCAGTCGCGCCGGCGCGCCGAAGCGGTTCCCAGTTGCTCCGTACGGAAGTCGAGCCGCCGGTCTGTTGCGAGTCACCCAGAAGCGGATTGCCGTAGAGTTTGTCATCGGCAGGAGCGCTTCCAAATGGACATCATCGAGCTCCACCTCCAGTTCCTCTGCGATGAGCATCGGCATCGACGTATAAGTGCCTTGACCCATTTCAACCTGGCTTATGATCAGCGTCACACGGCTTTCCCGGTCGATTCGGATGAAGGCATTGGGCGCGAAGATATCGGTTGCAGACGCGCCGCCCCGAGCCTCACGCCAAGTCAGACCCAGGCTCAACAGCAAGCCGCCGCCGGCAGCCGTGCCGACTTGCAAAAAAGCCCGCCGGGAGATATGAGGTTCGCAGTCGGGGTGGTGTGCATCAGTTCGGGTTCCGGTGATCATGGGTCAACCTGCCTGTCTGCTGGAAGCGGCGTTGGCCGCTTGTTTGATGGCGGCGCGGATACGCGTATAGGTGCCGCAACGGCAAATATTCCCCGCCATCGCGCTGTTGATGTCCGCATCAGTGGG
Organism: Bryobacteraceae bacterium; assembly: GCA_049585195.1. Classification (GTDB taxonomy): domain Bacteria; phylum Acidobacteriota; class Terriglobia; order Bryobacterales; family Bryobacteraceae; genus KBS-96. Next base: position 54,136 of record JBAUZG010000154.1, read on the forward strand.
GTTCGGCTGTTTTGCCAGCAGCGCGGCGGCGGACATAACCTGGCCCGACTGGCAATAGCCGCACTGCACGACGTCCAGATCGATCCAGGCCTGCTGGATCTTCTTCCCGCTCGGGGTTTCACCAACGGCCTCAATCGTCATGATCGCCGCTCTGCCGACTGCGGCGATCGGTGTCACGCAGGAGCGTATGGCGGAGCCGTTCAGATGAACGGTGCAAGCGCCGCACAGCGCCTTGCCGCAGCCGAACTTCGTGCCGGTCATGCCGAGCATGTCGCGCAAGACCCAGAGCAAGGGAGTGTCACCGTCAACATCTACGATGTGATCCGTGCTATTTACATTGATGCTGTACGACAATGGCCACCTCCTCCGGTTGTTGTGCATTTTTATAACCCGATGAGTTTCACGCCAGTTGAGTACAAATAACGGGGAAACGTGATGATATATCGGCAGTAATGATGAAAGAGCATCAGCCCGGGAACCGCCCACTCAAAATCCCACCTTTCCTCGATCTCGCAATGCCCGTTCCATTCACCACACACGTTGATCGCGAACTAGGCTCCGAAGCTATCCGTTCGTAAGCGGTTATTCGCCGCGCGTAATCTCCTCGATCACCGCCCTTGTCATTACACCGGAACCAACCAATTCCACACCACTCCGATACATATCAATGAGGATGTCTTTGCCGACGGAATCAATGTTTGTCATCCCGGCCAAGTCCACCGATAGGCATCCGGCGTGTTCTCGGACGGCGCAAACGTCTTCCCAGCACCTCTTCAGCTCTTCCGCCGAAGGCTCCGTCAGCGAGCCTTCCACTCCGAAGCGCGTAAATCCCTGGCCGTGATTCACAGTTATTCGAAGCATCTGGAGAATGTGATCTCTCGTTCAAGATGTCTGAGCTTCTTGTGGTTTTGCGCGACCTCTTGAGCGCAATCGACTGAATATGCGTGCTAACCACAGCAGCGTCCCGAGTCGGCTGTTTTCGATTTCAAGGAGCGGAAGAACCAGACAAATGTTTGAACGAAAGGAGCAAGGATCCCGTATGAGCGGCTAAGACCCCCTCCTTGGCATTTCTTTCGGAAGGCCAACTGGCCAGAACCCGGCAGCTGACGGCCCACCGTAAACAGAACACTAACTTGCCGCAGCCTGCTGCTTGGTGCTGAGAGCGTGCGTCTCGAATTCGTCAGCGTCTGTGGTTTGGATGATGTCCCGTGCTTTCGCCGCTTCCGCCGCCGTCCCGTGGGCGACAAGTAAGAACTTGTCTGCTTTCAGAGCTGTTTCATATCGGATGATGCTGTCCTTTGGGATGCCAACGCTGAAAAGGGCCGCCCCGAGCGCACTGAGACCGCCGACCACAACTGCGCCTTCCAGCGCGGCCACGATCCAGGCGACAATGGGGCCCGCTGCAGCAATAAAGCCCAATCCCGGTACGGCGAGGAAGGCCGACCCCAGCAATAGTCCCCACATGCCGCCCCAGAATGCGCCCCACTTGCCCCAGAGCTTCATTCTGTCGCCGGTGTTGTAATACCCGACGACCTGCTCTTCCGTATGATAGTCGCGGCCTACGACAGAAAGCTTCTTCATGTCAAAGCCTGCCTTTTGAAGCTCCTTAACTGCTGCCTCAGCGCTCGCGTGATTCTTATACACCGCCACAACGACGCTCTTATCCGGTTTCTCCGCCATAAAGTTGTTCTCCTATTCCGTTTGTTCAAATCGGGCCAGACGACGCACCTAGCTGTGGCGCCTGGTCTTGCCTTCACGACAAGCAGCAATCTTCTGGCCAGACGACAACCGCATCGTCGCAGCGACTCTGGCATGGCGCTTCATGAACCGGGCTGAAGCTGAGCCAATGGGAACCGAATCGCAGTGGTGATATTTCAGCAGGGGTGCCGATATGGCAGCAACAGGTCCGAGTCAGGCGGGCGCATCCC
>JBAUZG010000155.1:0-18509 GCA_049585195.1 Bryobacteraceae bacterium
CTTTGCGCCAAACCCGCTTATTCTTCTTCGGACAAGACAGCTGGCGAGTCACTCCTAAACTTACATTCACCTACGGTCTTCGCTACGAAAATTATCTGCCCCAAGTAGGCGCGCAGCCGGGTAGCGCAGCAACGTTCGATCCGACCACCGGCGATGTCGTGGTTGCCGGCTTTGGCAACGTGCCTCGTAACATGGGCATTAAAGCTTATAACCTCGGCTTTGCTCCGCGCCTGGGAATTGCCTATCAGGCCACGCCGAAGACCGTGATTCGCGCCGGATACGGGCGCAGTTTCAACGCCGCTGGTGTCGGAGCAGTATTCGCGCAGAATCCCGAACTCGATCCGCCGGTGCAATTCGTTGAAAACCTCACGCCCGCAAATCCGTACTCAACCGCAATTCCCACTTTCCTCACAACCGGACCGCCCGCTCCTGCGACACCCCCTCTGAATACCGGCCGCTACCCTCTGCCCAATGGAGTGTCCGTTTATTTCTACTTTTATCCGTTGAACTCCTATCGCATTCCGCTGGCCGACTTCTGGAATTTCACCGTGCAGCACGAAATTACGAAGGATCTGACTTTCGAGGCCGGCTACGTGGGCAATGTCGGCCGGCATCTGTTCCTCAATTTGAATGAGAACCAAGCCATCCCCGGTCCGGGCGACTACGATCCGCGGCGGCCATTCTACAAGTTCGGCGATACGCAGGCGATTTATGACGTCTGCAACTGCGATAACTCGAGCTACAACTCGCTCCAGGTCAAACTCGAAAAGCGCGTCTCGCATGGCCTGGACGTCCTGTTGACGTACACCTGGTCTAAGGCGCTCGATAACGGCGAAGGCGGTTATAGCTATTCGAACAGTTACGATGTTGCGAACGATCACGGACCGGCTACATTCGACCGCACCCACGCGGTCACTCTCATTCACAATTGGGACCTACCATTCGGTAAAGGCCGCACGTTTCTGAAAAGCACAAACAAGGTGGTTGACGCCGTTGCCGGAGGCTGGCGTTTCAGCGGCGTCACCACGCTGTATTCTGGCCTCGCCTTTACTCCAACCATTTCGAATGCTCCGCTCGTGAACGCCGATTTCAGCTACTTCCGCCCGGACGTGATTGGTAATCCAAGCGTCTCGAACCCAAACGCCAGCTTGTGGTTCAACCCCGCCGCTTACACCGCTCCTCAGCAACCATACCGGCAAGGCGATGCAGGGAAGGGAACTCTCAGAGGACCCGCGTCATTCGTCTTCAACCTATCGCTTGCCAAGGAATTTGTGATCGTAGAAGGCAAAACGCTCGAGCTTCGTTGGGAAAATTTCAATGCGTTCAACCACGTCAACTTGGGGCTGCCGCTTGCAGTCGTGGACGAGTCCGGCGCCGGCCAAATCACGTCCACGGCGAGCCCAATGCGGCAAATGCAACTGGGGCTTCATTTCCGGTTCTGAGAACGCTGTGGATAATTTAAGGACCGATGAGAATTTCGTTCCTCGCTGGTTTTGCGTTTTGCTTCGGCCTCGCTGCGACGGATCTTTACAAGGCGCCTCCTTCGCCATCGCCGGATGATCGCTACAAGGCCGACATACTCGTCATCGTTGCTCATCCCGACGATGAGACAGAAATTACAGGCTACCTGGCGAGAGCCATCTATGAAGAGCACCGCCGCGTTGCCGTGATCTTCGGGACGCTCGGCGATAGCGGCGGCAATGACATGGGATATGAACAGGCCGCGTCGCTCGGAGCAGAACGCGAGATTGAAGCGCGCCGCGCGCTCGCGTCATTTCAAGTGATGAACGTGTGGTTTTTAGGGTGCCCCGATACACCCGGCCAGGATGTGCTGCGATCGCTCGAGACCTGGAATCACGGCACTGCGCTCGCGAAAGCAGTTCGGCTGGTACGTTTGACCCGACCTGAGGTGATTCTCACATGGGCTCCGCTCTATGTAGCAGGTGAGAACCACGGTGACCATCAGGCGGCGGGCGTCATCGCCACCGAGGCATTCGATCTCGCCGGGGACGCCACTGCGTTCCCTGAGCAAATCACGGCTCCGCGAGACCGATGGGATGTCGGTAATCTGACCGAGGGGCTTCATCCCTGGCAGCCAAAGAAGATCTACTATTTCTCGGATGCCTCTCACACAGAGTTCCTCCACGGCCGCGGGCCGAGCTACTCCACAATGGACGTCTCCCCTTCGCATCGAGCACCGTATTATCGGCTCGCGGCCGAAGAAATGAGCTTTCATCTGACCCAGGGCGACACAGGGCAAATGGCAAAGAATGCCATTGCCAAAGGCGACTTCAAATACTTCGAAGAGCCCGTACAGCTAATCTTCGGTAAATCACTGGTCAAGTCGAGTCCAACCGGCGATATTTTCGAAGGTGTCTCGTCCGCAAAGCTCTCCTTCGCCCCTCCGCCAGGTTACCGAACGCCCGAGCTGAAGGGCCTCACGCTCGAACTCGGCGGCCCGTGGGCATTCTACCGCGCATTCTGGAAAGCGCATGGAATTGAGCATCTCGCTGGGCTGCTTCAACCCGAAGTACAGATTTCTCCAGGCCAACGATTACACGTTCCGCTACTTGTTTCAAATGGTGAGCACGAAGCACACCGTGTTTCACTCAGTATCCAAGCTCCGACCGGTTGGAAACAGCTTGCCGGGCCAGCGTTGTATCTTGTTCGGGTGTTCGATATGTATCCCGCGGAAACCGTGCTCGAAGCCCCTCAGACGACAGAGACCGGGTGGCAGAAAATTACATTCGAGGCCAATGCCGAAGGAAGGCCAATTGGCTCCGTGACGTTGCGCGTGAAGCTCGATCCGGGCCAGTTGCCGCAATGAGCGGAATCACTTTCTTCGCGCAAACAGCATCGCACTCCAGGTCTTATCGATCGAGCAAATCTTATAATCCACAAGCCCTAAATCGATGCCTGTCTCACGAACCAATCCCTCTGTCACTCCATCGTGACCGGGCGCGCTCTTCTTCCGCCATAAAATCCAGAGCTTGGTCTTCGCTGCCAGACCGCGAACGCGAGACATATCGGCCCGCAGATCGTCCACCGACTGGACAAAGCACAGCGTCACGGCTCCGCCTTGGCGCAGCACAGGCGATTGGTGCCGTTGTGCGGAGCCGAATTCAAGTTCAACGAATTCGATCCGGCCAGGCAGCTCGCCTAGCAACGTACGTACATTTCGTGGGGGATGAGCAAGAGTAACCGTACTCGTCTCTGTGATTCCGAGTTTCTGCGCGACCGTCCGCGATCCGTAGCGGTTCATCATATCCACGGGCCTGACAGGCGTCTCGACAGGCCGTGCATTCTTTAACGCCTCGATCAATTCATCACAAGTGCAGTAAGTCGCATCGGGAAGAACATCGCGGATCGGCTTTACTTTCTCCGGGGCGCCACCGCAGAAAACGATCGGAACTTGCCGCGTCCTAGGCGATTGCCGCAGCGCAATCGCAATTTCGCGGCCTTGCGAAGGCAGGCGTGAAAGGTCAATCACAAACGCCGCCGGTGGATCGTCGCGCCACTTCCGCATCAACGCGGAATTGAACGTCTGGTCATACTCCACCTGGAATCCTGCCCCGAGCAGAAGGGTTTGAGTCGCCGAAGCTTCCATAGCATTCCAGTGCAGCAAACGCACTCGCAACATTGCGCCATTCTAACCCGATACGTCGCTATTTGAGGTTGGCGCCCGCAGACGCTGAGCTTCCCCGAAAGGAAGACATGATGGCTGCTGCCCGTGCCCGATCCTGTTCATGAAGTTTTGTTACGAGCGCAAACTCCTTGTTTGCCTCCTCCGATCGATCCTGCTTCTTCAAAAGCTGCGCTAAACGATAGTGCGGCTCGACTTGATCCGGGAAATAGGCGATGGCTTTTCGAAAGCTCTGCTGGGCGGTGGCTAGATCGTGCATAGCCTCGCTTGCTTCGCCAATGCCGATCCATGCCTCGCGGTATTCACCGTCTTCGCCCAACGCGCGCCGGAACAGCGACAGCGCGTCGGCGGCTTTGTCCTGCTTAAGAGCGATGGCGCCCAAATAATACAGAGAGCTTTTCGAATGCGGATCGAGCGCAAGCTCGCGTCGGAAGTGTACGGCAGCCTCGTGGAACCGGTTTTCTTTCCAATACAAATACCCAAGATCAAAATTGAGGCCAGGCTCCGTAGGCGCCACCTGAATCGCGCGCGAAAACTCCTCTTCCGCCGCTGCTGAATCGCTTGTCAGGTCATAGGCTTGCGCCAGCAGCTCATGAACGAAAAGTGAATCGGGATAGTTTGAGGCAAGATTGGCGAAAGCTTTCATGGCGACCTCGGGCTTGTGAGCTTTGCGTGCCGCGCGGATCAGAATATAGAGTTTCTCTGGCGAGCCCTTGGTCTGCCCGATCGATTTTTGGATTTCTGCGACCGCGTCATCCCAACGGCTCAGATGGTACGAGCACAACCCCGCTACGTACTCCGCATCCGATACATGCGCGACGGATCGAGCAGCTAGCGCCAGGTGCGGCAATGCGTCCGCGCAGCGGTCCAGGTGAAACAATCCGAATCCTAGATTGAATTGGTAGTCGAGATTAGAAGGCTGTTGGCCGGCTGCTGTCTGGAATTCCCGCTCGGCGTGTCCATAATCGCCCAGCTCCAGGTAAATGGCGCCAAGATTATTGTGAGCATCGGATGACGAAGGGGCCGACCGTAGCCCGATCTCATATTCGGCCGCGGCTACCTTCATGTCGCCCGCCTCGAGCGCCGCAGCCGCCTTCCGGAAATGCTCGGCTGCGTCGGGAGCAAACGCGCGAACTGCCTGCCCCACTTGCGACACGGCGGCAATCATGAGAAACAAGCGGCAGAACGAGCCTGACCACCGAGCCCCGCATGAGTTAGCATCGTTATTTCGATGGCGTTGGTGTTTTTTCTGTTTTTCGCAGCCGCCGCTCAGAACGCTCACCTTTCGCAAGGCATTCAGTCGCTGCAGCAGGGGCACTTCCAGGAAGCCATTCAAGAACTTACGCAGGCGGTACAGCAAGAGCCACAATCGTATCAGGGGTATTTTAATCTCGGACTGGCATATGCGCAACTCGGCGCGCCGGATAAAGCCGAATTAGCATTCCGGAAGGCTGTGGAGTTAAACGGCTCATCGGCCGCGGCTCGTTACAACTTGGGACTGGCGCTACTTCAGGAAGGTAAGAGTTCACAAGGCATCCGAGAACTAGATGCGGCAGTTAAACTCGCGCCGAACAACGCCGAGATCGAGTACAACCTCGGGACCGCGCTTTTGGAGAGCGACAACGCAAAGGACGCCCTACCCCATCTCGAAGCAGCGGCCGCGGGAACGGCGCAACCGGAAGCCGTGGCCCAACTCGCACGGGCGCAACTTGCCTGCGGACAGCCCGCCGCAGCCCTTCGGTCTCTGGACAGGCTACCCGCCGAGGTGGGCCGGAGCTCGCAAGCTCTATTCCTGCGAGCGCAAGTCTATGCAGCCGGGCAAAATTGGGCGAAGGCGCTGGACGCCATAGAAGATGCTCGTAAGCAGGATACGCCGCATGCCGAATATCTGTTGTTTGAAGCGCGGGTTTACCAAAAGCTCGGTAAACCCGAGGAAGCGCTCCCCCTCCTCAAAACGGCGGCCGAACTTGATCCGAAATCCGGCGAGATCCCCTACAGCATCGCGTTTAGCGATTACGTGCTCGATCGGCATGACGATGCTGAGCGCGAACTCACCCGAGCCATTCGAAACGATCCTTCGATGGATCGCGCGTATTTTCTTCTATCGATCGACAAGCTTACGACAGGTGACTTAGCGGCAGGAAACGCCGCGCTAGCCAAAGCGCTGACTCTTCGTCCCAAGAATCCCTTTTACCTGTGCATTTACGGCATGACACTCGAACAGGACAACAAGAAAGCAGAGGCAGCCGCCATATTTCGGCAGGTGATTGCGTTGTCGCCCGCCTATGCTTTGCCGCATTACCATCTGGGAACTATACTGGCATCGAACGGAAGGAACGACGAAGCTGCGGCCCAATTCGAGAGAGCCGTTCAGATCGAACCCGAAATGAGCGAGGCGTGGTATCACCTGGCCCAGGCGGATAAAGCTCTTGGAAAGACCGGCGAAGCAGCGAAGGCTCTCGGACATTTCCAAAGCCTGAAGCGCACCGAGCAGGATGAACGACAGCAAATGATCCGGTCCATGCAGGAAAGCCTCGGAATTAGGAAGTAGCTCAAGACTCAGTAATCGATCTCAGAATGCTCGTGGGTGGAGCGGGCGTCCCGCCTGCCATGCCGCCATTCCTTGGCGGCATTTCACCTGCTCGCGCAACCCGCTCCGGCTCAGAACACAAGCTTCACGGCGAATTCAAAAATCCGAGGATCTAGCGCGCTCGTCACCTCCCCAAAGTTGCCGGAGCCGACAGAGGTACTGATGCCCGTGGAACTGAAATTCGTATGGTTTGCCACGTTGAATGCCTCCGCCCGGAATTCAAAATGGGCGCGTTCCTTTATGGGGAAGTTCTTAAAGACGGCCACGTTGAACGATTTTTCACTGGGGCCTCTGATCGTGCCGATGCCGGCGTTACCGAAAAAGCCGTTGAGGGGCGCAGCGAAAGCCGATGTACTGAACCATTCGGCAGCAGTCTCGGGATAAGAGAGCGGCCCCACCACATTGGGGCGAGGCGATCCGGAAGGTCCCGTGCTGCCTGTAACCCCAACGGTCAAGGGAAAGCCGCTCTCAAGGACGGCAATGCCGGACAAGCTCCAATTTCCCAGAATCTCTCCTAGGACAGAGGTCGAGTTCTTCAGGAAAGGCAACTGATAAACCCAACTCCCCGTGAAGATCTGTGCTCGATTGAAGCCGGCCGGACCATAATCGGCGGTAAGGTAACGGGGATTCTGCGGTGTGGCGCCGCCTGCTGTGCTTGATCCAGCCCCGCTATTCGCGTCCGTCAGCGTCTTGCCCCAGGTGTAGGCAGCCGTAACGGTTGTCGGCCCCGTCCGATAGGTAAAGCCGGACTGGAGAGAATGGTAATTCGAATTGCCGTCGGTAATTAAGCCAGAGATCGCGTTGTAGCCCGAATATGGGACGAAGGCGCTATACGTGCGAGTAGCCAGCACGCTCGCGTTCAGGCAAGGGTCGAAATTGAAACCTCCCGCCGGAATTCCTTCGCCTGGAGAGAGACAAGTGGCGCTGAAGGGAGTCGAGACAGGCAACGGGAAATTGATATCCTGATTCACCGGAAGATGATGCGCGGCACTCCCTACGTACGCAACATTCCAGACTGCGCCTCGAAAAAGCTGATGCTCGACGGTGAGGTTCCAGCTTTCAATTTGATCGGGCTTGAAATTACTGGGGACAAGATAAATGGTGGGAGGCGAGGCCGCGCTCACCGCCCCAGCTAGTGGATTGCTTAGCGAGCTGTTGAAGATCGTTGCGGTCTCTTGGTAGGGCGGATTCGTGAGCGCGTTGCCATTGCCGTTGGCGATATTGAACGGTGTGCGGCTATAGCCCAGGCCGAAGCCTCCGCGGATAACGGTCGTGCCATTGCTTGAAACATCCCACGCGAATCCCACGCGAGGGGCAAAGAGCGTTTTGCTCGAGATAAAGAAGCCTGGTGGAATGCCATTCTTGCCGGCTGTAACCATTCCCGTCAGAATATTCGCGGGCGCGCCGGACGCTGTAACAGGTTGGCCGTTAGTCCCAAGCACATAATTTCCGTTCGGTAGAACCTGCGGAGCCTCGGCAGGATTGTAGGCAGTGGCGTCGAAGTTGCTTACAGGAAGCTGCACTGTGTCGGACGAGAAGTAGTAATAGCGCAGCCCAAGGTTCAACGTTAGCTTCCGGCTCACCTTCCAGTCGTCCTGCACGTAAGGCTCGAATTGGCGGTAGTGGTCGTAATAACGGCGCTCCACATTCTGCTGGCTGTAGCTCGAGTCCAGGCCCAGCAAATAGTCCGCAGCCGGATCTCCTGTGTGCACGCCATTAAAAGTGAAAACGCCGTTTGTGCTCGAGAATGCGTTTTGGCGCTTAATCCCGAAGATGTAGAGGCCGCCGGTCTGGATAACGTGGTTTCCTTTAACTATGCTCAAGTCGTCTGACACAGTACCTTCTCCGTCGCTGGCGTAGACGGGCAGCGTTGAGCTTCCAATTCCGGCGTAGCCGCCAGTGATGTTTACCTGTGGCGGGCGGTTGAACAGCTCAGCGCCTGGGTAGGCCTGGGTAATCGAGAAGCCCGCCGGGTTTACATCGCCAACGCCATTCAACCGCGGCTTGTCAAAGGTTTGTACCAGGCTGGTGGTGTTCACGATCGTCGGCTTAATGGTGGCAGTCAAGCGAACCAGAGCGTTCAATCCGGTCGTACCTATGTCTGCTTTAGTTACGGGATTGACATTGCCGCTTCCGGGGCCGCCCCATCCCGACATGTCGGGCAGATCGTCGCTTACATCCTCGTACATGACGCGCGCCATAACCACAAACCGCTGGCCGATGTATTGATCGACTCTGTAGGTGTCGTCGCGCTGGTTGAAAATTTCGACATTGATCGGATTCGTGTAATTGACAAACTGATTGGGGACTAGACCGGTCGAGGGAAAGAATGCCTTAGCCAGCGTAAGCGAATTGGGATCCAGACAAGCGGGATTGAGCTGAGTGGGAGAAAGAATGCAATTGGTTTTGCCTTCGCTAGCCAATAGTGCTTGGCCCGTTGCATCCAGCTTCAAGCCGCCGCTAGGGAGCGTGAAACTGTTTGCGAAGTTGCCGCTGAGCATCGCGGGCGTGATGAAGGAGCCACGGTCGACAAGACCGTTATGAATGACCCGCCATTCCTCGCTTGCCAGGAAAAAGGTTCGATGTTTCCGTCCATCGTAGAGCTTTGGAATCGTCAGCGGCCCGCCCAGTTCGAAACCAAAGATATTCTGTCGAAGCGTCGGAGGCGTGGGCTGAAAGAAATTCCTGGCGTCGAAGGCATCGTTGCGGAGGAACTCCCAAAGCGTACCGTGATAATCGTTGCTTCCGCTCTTGGTATCCACCATGATCTGACCGCCGCCGGCCATTCCATACTTCGCGCTGTAAGCATTCTTGGCCACCTCGAATTCGGCAATGATATCGACCGGTGGAAGGATGTTTATGTTGGTCATGTTGCCGGTATTCATGTTGTACGTGCCGTCGATCGTATAGGTCGAAGTATCGACGCCTTGGCCATTAACGACTAGTGTTGTCGAACCGGTGAGCCCGCCTCCATTTTGCGCGCTGGCGCCTGCCGTGTTGTTGACGCCGGGCACCAGCATTCCAAGTTGCTGAAAGTTCCTGCCGTTCAACAGGAGATTCGAGACCTGCTGAGCGTTAATGACGCCCCCCGATTGTCCGCTCTCGGTTTGGACTTGCACCGGCGTGGCCTCCACCGTCACCTCCGTTTTGACATTTCCGGTCTGCAGCGACATGCTGCTCTGGAGGCGCTGGCCGGGGGCCAGGATGAAGTTTTTGACAACCGCTGTTTGGAATCCGGTCTTATCGACCGTGATAGTGTAGGTTCCAGCAATCAGCGATTCGGCCGAATAGAAGCCCGCATCATTGGTGGTTTCTGTTCTTGATACTCCTGTGGCCTGATTCATGAGGGTGACTGTTGCCGTAGCAACTGCTGCGCCTTGAGCATCGGTAATGGTTCCAGAGATGGCGCCGGTACTTGCCGCCTGCGGGAAGGCACACACGGCGGAAACCAGGAATAGAGCAATTGTAAAGAAGACGTGTTTCATGGGTTTGCCCCTTTCTCTCTCACACAACGCCGACCAAACGCTTGGCAGGCAGTATATGCGCCAATGCGGTTGTCTTAAAGGTGCTCGACCGAAAAACCAAACGCAAACATCGATTTTTCACGAGCTTGCAAATACGTTAAACGGCAGGTACAGTACCCTTTGAGAGGTGGGAGTTAACCATGCCGCAAGGAAGCCCGGCGGTTGCAGTGGCTCGCGTCGCCGACCCTAGGGAAGTTCATGCCACCCTTGAGAAGATTCTGCTTAGCGTTCCGTTTCGATCGAGCGCCCAATGCAAAAACCTGCTGACGTATATCGTGCGGCACACTTTAGCCGCGGAGGACAGTGCACTCCGCGAACGCATGATTGGGGTTCAAGTATTCGGCCGCAATCCAGACTATGACGCCAGCAACGACCCCGTCGTTAGGACGCGCGTAGCGGAAGTCCGAAAGCGATTGGCGCAGTTCTACCAGAGCCCCGATTTCGCTCCCGGCATGATCAGAATCGAAATTCCGCCCGGTTCCTATAGTGCGGTCTTTCATCCTACGCACGTAGAACCGCCTGTCGAGGCGGGCCCGCACCGCCCGGCGGAGTCAGCCATTCGAATGATAGGCCCTGGTTCAATCTGGAAGAACCGCCGCGCCATGCGGGTTACCTCCGCGTTTGTGTTACTTCTGATGGGCGCCGGTGCCTGGTATGCGGCCAATTCGTTCCGGTCAAATGGTGGTGGAGAACCTGATTCAAGCGGACTTCGTACTCTCTGGCAAGGCTTTCTGGCCTCCAACGATACTGCGTTCATCGTGTTTTCCAGTTTTGACGGCGTCGGCCTTACCCCGGTTGATTCAGTCCGAGACGCGGGTCGAGAGGTGAACTCCACGTCAGAAATTGAAACGTTTAAAAGTGCAGGCGACGTGGCGGCAGTGTTCGAGGTCACCCGATTACTTACTAGGTTTCAAAAGACGTTGCGTTTGAAGCACGCGGACCTGCTGTCATGGGACGAGGCCAAAGAAAGTAGTCTAATTTTTCTGGGAAGTCCTCTTGTCGAAACGCCTCTTTGGAACGTTCCGCTGTTGCACGATTTTCAGTTCAGGCACGCTGGCCCCGGCATTTCTCCTCATTCAGCAACAGGAGCGATCGTCAATCTCCACCCTGGCGCAGGAGAAGCGGCCCTCTATCTTGGCCCGGAGCGCCGGCCCTTCCAGTCGGATTACGCAATCGTCGCATTGAAACCCGGCTTTACTCAAAATCGGGTTATGCTCATCCTTGCGGGCATCTCGGAGTACGGCACGCAGGCTGCAGCCGAATTCGTGACTAATGAGGAGAACGTGAGCGATCTCCTGGCACATCTCGGAGTTAAATCAGGCGCCCAGATTCCCTACTTCGAGGCAGTCCTCCACATTGGAGTTAGCGACGGCGTCCCCATTCGACCGGCACTTGTCTCCGTACATAGGACGCCATAGAGGGCAAGACACATGACTGAGCAAACAATCGAGACGTCGAACCGTTCATCGAAGAAGCTCATTGCCGCAAGCATCGCATTCTTACTGGGTGCGAGCGGAGCCGCGTCTCAGAGTAACCCCGATCCGCTAAAGAGCGGATTTGAGAATCCGCCCGAGAGCGCGCGTCCGCGCGTGTGGTGGCACTGGATGAACGGAAATATTACTCAGGAGGGAATTAGGCTCGATCTGGAATGGATGCATCGCATCGGGCTCGGCGGTTTCCAAAGCTTTGATGCAGCGCTCCAAACGCCGCAAGTGGTGGAACATCGACTGGTATACATGACGCCAGAGTGGAAGGATGCTTTCAAATACGCGACTGTCCTCGGAGATCGGCTGGGGTTCGAAGAGGCGATCGCGGGTTCGCCGGGCTGGAGCGAGACCGGCGGCCCGTGGGTGCCAGCCTCGCAGGGAATGAAGAAGTATGTGTGGAGTGCGACAACCATCGAGGGCGGTAAGCCCTTTAAGGGCGTTTTGGCTAAGCCTCCATCGAATACCGGCGCTTTTCAGAGTTTAGGCGTTCGCGACCTTATCCCGGCGCCCACCGGAGCCCGGGCGCTTCCGCAGTTCTACCGAGACGCTGCGGTCATTGCATACGGGAAGGCAAAAAGCGATGTGCCGGTCGAATCGCTGCACCCGAATGTAACGGCGAGCGCAGGAACAATTGATGGGGCAATGCTCAGTGACGGCGATCTCGAAAAGACCGTAAAACTTCCAGTCCCCAAAGTTGGCGAAAGCGCCTGGATCCAATACGCATTCCCTCAGCCTCAGACGATACGATCGGTAACGGTCGTGGTCAATGAGATAGGCGGGTTTGCGGCAATGCTGGCCGGGATCGCGAATCCTCAAAAATCTCTCGAAGCCAGCGACGACGGGCAAAACTTCCGATTGATCACGAAAATTCCCGACGAGGGCGCGCCCGCGCATACACTTTCCTTTCCTCCGGTAAAGGCTAAGTTCTTCCGCTTCGTTTTCAAGCGGACGCCGCCCCCTCCTTTGCCGCCGTGGCTGAGCGGCGCCGATCTGGGCATGAAGATTGCACCTCCGACGGATTACGAAATCGCCGAGCTCGCGCTGAACCCCGGTGCGCGTGTCAATCGGTTCGAAGAAAAGGCTGCCTTCGCTACTCTGCCCGACCTCTATCCGTTCGCGACACCTTCCTTCACCAAGGCCGACGCGGTTGAAAAATCTGACGTAGTCGACCTGACTTCAAAGCTGCGCGCCGACGATACTCTCGAATGGACGCCGCCAGCCGGCAATTGGGTTGTCCTGCGGTTCGGCTATTCGCTGCTAGGTATTACCAACCATCCGGCGACTGCCGAAGCCACAGGTCTTGAAGTCGACAAGCTGAACGGCCGTTATGTGAAGAATTACATGAACGGATACCTCGACAGTTACAAGGAGACCGTAGGCGCGGGCTACATGGGTAAGCGCGGCATCCGTTACGTGGTTACCGATAGCTGGGAGGCTGGTTCGCAGAACTGGACTGACGACATGATTGCTGAGTTCAGGAAGCGCCGTGGCTACGATCCGCTACCGTGGATGCCGGTTCTCACCGGACAGGTAGTCGAAAGCGCCGAAGCCAGCGACAAGTTCCTGTGGGACTTTCGCAAGACGATTGCCGATTTGATCGCGGACGAGCACTATGGCCAGGTGGAGGCTTCGATCAAAGCGCGAGGCATGGGCCATTACGGGGAATCTCATGAAAGCGGACGCGCGTTTGTTGGCGATGGCATGGAGGTGAAGAAGCTCGACGATATACCGATGAGCGCTATGTGGACCCAAACTCCCGGCGTGAACACAGAGCAATACGGCTACAACGCGGATGATCGGGAATCCGCGTCGGTGGCCCATATCTACGGTCAGAATCTGGCTGCGGCGGAGTCTCTAACGGCGGCCCAAGCGCCATGGGCATGGTCGCCGGCCACGCTGAAACCGACGGCCGACCAGGAGCTGCTGAACGGCATTAACCGCTTCGTCATTCACGAATCGACGCACCAGCCGATCGTAGAGGATAAGGCGCCGGGTTTGACGCTTGGGCCTTTCGGGCAGTGGTTCAATCGCAACGAAACTTGGGCGGAGCAGGCGCGTCCCTGGGTCGACTACCTTGCGCGCAGCTCGTATCTGTTGCAGCAGGGCCGATTTGCCGCAGATGTGCTCTACTTCTACGGCGAAGACTCGAATCTCACTGCGATCTTTAGCAATAAGCCGCCCAATGTGCCCTCAGGCTATGGTTTCGATTACATCGACGCCGATGGCCTGATTCACGAGCTGGGCGTAGCTGACGCTCGCATCACGACAAAGAGCGGCATGAATTACCGGCTGCTCGCTCTCGATCCGTACAGCAAGCACATGTCCTTGCCTGTTCTGCGAGCCTTACACAAGCTGGCGGAACAGGGCGGGGTAGTAGCAGGTGAGAAACCGATAGACACGCCAAGCTTGGCGGACGACTCGGCCGAGTTCAAGAAGCTGAACGACGAACTTTTCGGCGATGGTACAGGCATGCGCACTGTGGGCAAAGGCAACGTGTACGCCGGGCTGAACGCCGAGGCAGCATTGAAGGCGCTCAACGTGCCTCCGGACTTCGAGTACAGTAAGCCCGAGAATAACGCACGGATCTTATTTGTGCACCGCAAATTAGCTGGTGGTGACATTTATTTTCTGGACAACCGCGGTGACAGTGACGAGAAGGTGGATGCCAGCTTCCGCGTGACAGGCAAAGCGCCTGAATTATGGTATGCCGAGACCGGCAAGTCGGACCCTGCCTCCTACAAGATTGCTGACAACCGCACAACCGTGCCGCTGCATCTCGAGCCCTGGGGCACGGTGTTTGTCGTATTCCGCAAGCCTGCCAACGCGACATCTCGCACGTTGCCCAAAGAGATTGAGACCCAATTGACGACAGTAAATGGTCCGTGGACTGTCCGTTTTCAGCCAGGCCGTGGCGCGCCTGCCTCTATCCAGTTGGAAAAACTGGCATCGTGGGGTGACAACGCGGATCGAGGCGTAAAGTACTTCTCTGGAACAGGCACATACGTCACGACCGTACAGGCCCCGGCAGAGTGGTCGAAGACCGGCGGCGCGAAGCTATGGATTGACCTGGGCGCCGTAAAGAACCTGGCGGAGGTCGCAGTGAATGGCAAGTCGCTGGGCATCGTGTGGCATGCGCCGTATCACGTCGATGTAACGGACGCCTTGAAAACCGGCCAGAACGAACTCCAGATCAAAGTGACCAATGCATGGGTCAACCGGTTGATCGGAGATCAGCAACCGGACGCGACGGTGAAGTACACGTTCACCGACGTGAAGCCATATAAGGCAAATTCGCCGTTATTGCCTTCGGGACTGCTCGGACCCGTGCGCCTCTATTCCCTGACCGCACAGTAAGAACAACACAAGAAGGTGCAGAAATGGATCTGAACAATCGCAGGGAGATATTGAAAACGCTTGGCGCTTTGGCGACTGGCGGTTTCGTTGCGCGAAATACCGGCTATGCAGCAAACGAGACAATCCAGGTCGGCGTCATAGGGACAGGCGGACGCGCTCAGATGCTGATGAAGGCGCTCGCGCGAATCCCCGGAGTTCGCATGGTCGCTGTTTGCGATGTTTGGGACAAGCATCTCGCCGATGGCAAGGAGCTCGCGGGACCTGCGGCCTTTTCAACCAAAGAGTACCGCGAGATTCTCGACCGAAAAGACATCGATGCGGTGATCATCGGAACGCCGAATCATCAGCACGTTGCTATGCTCACTGCGGCCTGTTCAGCCGGCAAGGACGTGTACGTCGAGAAGCCGTTGACGCACCGGCTTGAAGAAGGCCCCGCTGCACTCGAAGTTCAAAACCGGTACAACCGCGTTGTGCAGGTGGGTCAACAGCAGCGAAGTATGCCGCAATTTCAGAAAGGCTATGAACTGATTAAGTCGGGCGCGCTCGGTTCCGTCCGCAAGGTGCATCTTACTTGGAATCGCAATGCAGCCCGCGGCAGCGTCGCCTACGATATCGATCCTTCGTCTGTCGATTGGAAAGCGTGGCTCGGCAGCGCCCGGCCGCAGCCATTCGACGCATATCGCTTCCGAGAATGGCGCTGGTACTGGGATTTCGGCGGTGGAGTGCTTGCCGACTTGATGGTGCACTACATTGATGTCGCGCACTGGTATCTGGGAGTGGATCATCCCTATCAAGCGGTAACCATCGGCGACAAATTCACATCGCCTCAGTGGGAGACGCCCGACACCCCGCAAACGCTGTTGCACTATCCAGGCTGCCAGGTGTATTTCGAATCCACCTTCATGAACGCGAGAAATGGAGCGATGCTCGAATTCATGGGAACCGAGGGAACACTTTATCTCGATCGAGGCCGGATGGAAGTGATTCCTGAACAGAAGCGCGATTCGCATAACCGCAATCCGCAACCATCCTCGTTGCGCGCCAGCGAGTGGATACTTGGATCGGGACCCAAGGGCGCCGACTTCTATGACCAACCCGATGGCGAACTCTTGCACCTGAGCAACTGGCTCGAATGCATCCGGACGCGGCAAAAGCCCGTTGCTCCGATTGAAGCTGGAATCAGTGCAGCTTCAGCCGCCCATCTTGGCAACATCGCGCTTCGAGGGAACGGGATGGCGCGTTGGGAGAATCAAGGATAGCTGTGCCAGCAAAATTGCCGCGTTCGAGTGGCGGAAGCTAGAGGGAGTCGTTTTAACCCACCGCTAATAGATCCTTGTAAATAGCTGATTTCGCGTCCAATGGAAGCGCCTAGGTCCTCTAAATCCACTGGGTTGTACTACATGTATACAACATGGAACTTGGCTCCGCTCGCGTGCCTGACCAGGTGATCCGGTCCCCGGGGCGAGCCATCCATTTTGCGAACTGAAGTATGGGCGATAGCTTCGGCTTCTCAGCTTGACGGCGAAACGGATGATTCGGGTTCAGAGGCGTTTCTGGTTCTAATCCTTCGCTATTCAAGGGACGCAGCTTCAGGCACTCGTAGCCACACAGGGAAGCTTATCCGTTATACGGCGCCTAGCAAATCCGCGCGATAGATCTACCGTTCGAGACAACAGCGACTTTCAGTGCGACGCCAGCGCCAGTTTGGCGCTATAAGTCTCGTACCATTTCGAGCGCTCGCTCTAACTGTTTGTCAGAATCGCCAGGCGACCAGTCAGCCTGAACATCAGGTGTTACCCCGCTTCCCTCAAATCGATGTCCATTCCACGACAAGTACGCGCCAACTGGAAGCATCAGAATGTAGTTCTCTCCTACCTTGAAACCTTTTCCGCCAAGTAGGCGTCCGGCGGTCTTTGCGCCGACGATTTTTGCCAGGCGGTTCTCGCGTGCAAAGCCTGCAACCATTTCGGCAGATCCGGCGGTATGCTCGTTGACCAGCAGGACGATACGGTCATGAAACTTCTGCGGCCCTTTACCCTCGGTGACGACGACTATCGATTGATCGCGGCCCAGCAAGCGAGCAGCAAGGAACGGGAGTTGCCACTTTTGGTCCGGAATCCCTCGGAACTGCGGAAGTGACTCGCGGCGGTAGCCCCGTTCGGCTCGGTTTCTGGTCAGGCTGTAGCCCACTGGAATCCGGTCCGGAGTCAGGTAGCTCATCAAACGAAGGGCTCCGATTCCTCCACCGGGATTTCCCCGCAGATCGACGATGAGACGCTTGCAGTCTCCGAGCCCGGCAATCGCACCGTCAACCTCATGCGCGAAGTCGATACCCACAACACCTGGAAACATGCTGACTTTCAAATAGCCCACGCCGGCTTCGATCTCTTTGGCAAGTGCGCTTCGCGGCTCCGCATACGGACAGTCTGCGTGTTTGGGCTTCGGAATTTGGAGTTCTACCTTGAGTTCTCTAGTCGCACCGTTTCGGTGAACGAGAGTTAGCGCGGCGCACGAGTGCATGCGGAACTCCGGCGGCTGCGGTGGCCGGAATTCTCGATCGTTAATGGTGAGTAGAACGTCGCCCGGTCTCGCTCCTGCGAGGTCCGCTGGGCCGCCAGGCTGGACATCCTGGAAAATCCAGCGCGCGCCGTCCGCTGTTTCCCACGACTTAAACGTTGCGTTGATCGAGTTTCTGCTGGGAACCGGAGTGCTTTTGTGAAAGAGGCTGGTGTGCGAGGTGCCAAGTTCTGCCAGCAATCGGTTTACCTGACTTTCGAAAGCGTTGTCATCGCTGGCAGAAAGAATGAGATCGCGATAGTCCTGGACGAGCGCGGGCCAGTTACGGCCGTTGAATTTCGGGTCGAAAAACTTTTGGCGTACTAGGGCATCGACCTTTTCGAATATTGTTTTTCTCTCATCTGCTGTCATTGTGTGTTCCTTGTCAAATTTTGTCCGAACCTTCTCCCATGAGCTCGAACGCTGCCCAATAAAACGGCTGGCGCAATTCCGTTTGGCTGCGAGCGAGCTGAAGCTGCGCCGCGCGCAAAGCATCCGCTTTGGTCCTTCCGTGGCCTAATTCGAGGTATAAGGCGCGCATCAGATCGGCCGTAGCGGTATCTTGGACTTTCCAGTAAGTGGCAACCGCACTTCGCGCACCCGCGTAGAGAAAAGCATTGACTATGCTCGAAACTCCTTCTTCACCTTCCATATGCCCTACACTGGTGTCACATGCGGAAAGCGTAACTAGGCTGGTTCCGACAATCGGAAGCCTCGTGATTTCGCGAACTTGCAGCAAGCCGTCTTCCCCGGCCGCCGCATCTGGAGCGAATACAAGAGCGGCGCGGTCGGGATAAGAGGTATCGGCAAGCGCATGTAATGCCAGGTGAATGACCGCCAGCGGTTTGGCCGCGTCGCGCTTGAAATTTGTCTCGGTGGCATCCGCATGGGAGAGTACTACGCTGTTTACGTCTCCAAGCGCAGCTCGAACGGCTTGCACTTCATCCCCAGAACCCGGCAAACCCAACACCGCATCCCGTCGAAGTTCCCGGACGCCGCGAAAGATAAAACTCGCGGCGATGCTCCGAAACCCGCCTCCATAATCGACATCGCCAACCGCCAGGAGCTCGCGGGGGACGGCCGGTTTTCGCGACCGTAACAGTGCAAAGACTGTACCAGAGGGCGCATAGCTGATCGTGCGGGTCTCAAGCAGATAGCGGTTTTGGTCGTCTGCGAGGCCCGCGAAAGGAACGCGGTGCAGGCTGCCGTCTGGAACGACAACCAATGACGGCGTGCTGACCAAACGTAGGATGGGTCTCAGGATCGACGCGAAGAGAGCTCGCCCTTCAGCTTTGGCATCGCCTTCTTTGCCAACTGCTGATAGGTAGCGATCTATGAGAGCATCGATTGTTTTG
>JBAUZG010000156.1:0-8289 GCA_049585195.1 Bryobacteraceae bacterium
CTTGCGTGCGCGGCTCGGCCCAACAGTTGAATCCACAAGCTTCGCTTCCGAGCCACGACCGGAACCGAGCCGCGACCGCGAGGGAGCGGTCTTCCGCGTCTTTTTCCGAGGAGTGGTTGTGACGAAGTTCCGTTAGTGACCCTCTACTCGCGGGGCTTCGATCTGCTTGTAGCCAGCCGGCACCTCGAAGTTGCTCGAATCGATCGGCCCGGCGGAAAAGCCGGAGAGCCGCGTCGTGGCCTCGAACAGGGTTGCGGCAGAAGGGGAGCCGGCGGTGGTAGTTTGCGCTCCCGTCGCTTGTGTCCCCGTGGTTTGCTGCGACGATCCGTCCGACGAACTGGATTGGCTCTTTCGATGCCGCATCAGCGAGCCTAATGTCGAGTTTCCGATTGAGCGGCCAAAGGTCCCCGGCTTTGCCATCTGCCCGCTCGCACTTTGGGCGGCTCCGTCGGTGGCTCCATCTTTGACAGCCGTGCCAACGTCCGGCCCGTTGTCCTTGGGCAACGGCGCGGCGGATGGCGCCGGCAGGGGCTGGCCGTCGGCGGTGACCCCCATACGGGTTGCCTGTAACACAGGAATGCCCTTCATCTTTTCCGATTCGCTCTTGAGATTGTCCATCGCCTCTTTAGCCCCCGGCTGCATATTGAACATGGCGGCCATGCTGCCGGTATCGAGATTGGCCGAGAGTAGACGGGCTAACTTCATCTGAAACTGGCGTATTTCGTCGTACCCAGGGGCGTCGGCTATCATCCACATTTCGCTGGTAATGCCTAGGGAACCCTTCGCGTTCGATCCGTCCGTCGCCTGAGCGTCCATGACGAGTGTGAGCAAAGCCTCTTTCGCATCGCGGCCGTCAATCTGCTTGACCACGCCGCTGTTGCTGATGTTGGCATGGAAACTCATTTGGGCATTGGGAGGGCTCGATGCGGACGCTTGCTGTTGCTGCCTCTCCGCCTTCGCTTTCGCCGCAGCGTTGTTGATGCTTTCCTCAAGTTGAGCGAAGGTGGTCACGGTGTACGCGCGCTTGTCAGGATAGATCTGCGTGATTGTTTGGCTGTCGAGATCGATGATCTCAGTCGAACTAGGCCGTACGCGCGCCATTTTGTTGCCATGAACCATCACGGTGGAGGCGACGGGCTTTTCGATGTCTTTGGCTTTCGCGCTGAATACAGCCGCCATCTTCATCATGGACACCAGCGAACCGCCGGTGATTTGCGTTGTTTCCTGGTAACTCGCGTCAGCGAACGCGAAGTGTTGAAGTGAGAGCGCGCCAGATAAGACAAAGAGGCGCAGCGCGGCGCCGTAAGTGAGCTTCATGGTCCCTCCACCATGCAGTAATTGGTTAGATATTGTAACCAACCGGGTGAGGGGAAAGTTGTGGGATGGGAACGGCGTCCGGATCTAGCCGTACCAAGGAGAGGCGGCCAGTACGCCTACCCCCACAACGTTCTTACACGTCCAAATTCCTTACATCCAGCGCGTTCTCTTCAATGAACTTCCTCCGCGCTTCGACATCCTCGCCCATGAGCGTCGAAAAAATCGGCTCCGTCTCGGCAAAGTCTTTCAAATCGACCTGAAGAAGCGTTCTTGTCTCCGCATTCATCGTCGTATCCCACAACTGCTCGGCATTCATTTCGCCTAAGCCCTTGTAGCGTTGAATGCTAACGTCGCGGCTCCCTTCATTCTTCACATACGCCAGCATCTCGCGCCAGTTGTCGATCGATTCGCGCCGCGCATCCTTCACCACCACGAATGGCGGCATGTTGTATTTAGCCACCTGCTTTACCAGTGCGCGAAGGCGCCGGAACTCGGGCAAGCTCAGGAACTCCGTGTTGATGTATCGCGTCGCGTTTGTTGGGTCTTTGTAACCCACCATCCAAGCCGAGTGCTCTTCTTCCCGCTCCACCTTCGCTTCCAGCTTCACCGCCAGCAGCCGGTCGAGTAGCGTCTTTACTTTCGTCTCTTCCTGAAAATCCGCCTTGGTTTCCGCCGGAAGATTGGTTTCGAGTAGAACATCCACAATCCGCGGATCGCGCACGCGCCGCTCCAGCCGCCGGCATACCTGCTGCAATTCGTCCAGCGACATCAAAAACTGCCGCAAATCCGCCCCTTCGAGTTTTTGCGCCGTGGCCGGATCGGCGCCTATCTCGACGCTCAAATTCTCTGTTGCCCGCCGCAGAATCTCCCGCGTGAACTCCTTATCGTCCTTGATGTACTTCTCGCTCTTGCCCTTCTTGATCCGATAGAGCGGCGGCTGCGCTACAAAGACGTTGCCGCGCGTAATCAACTGCTGCATGTGCCGGAAGAAGAACGTGAGCAGCAGCGTTCGAATATGCGAGCCATCCACGTCGGCATCGGTCATGATGATGATCTTGCCGTAGCGCAGCTTCGCCAGCTCGAAATCCTCGTCTTTCCCAATACCCGTGCCAATCGCCGTGATCATGGCGCGTATTTCTTCATGCCCCAGCATCTTGTCGTATCGCGCCTTTTCCACGTTCAGAATCTTCCCCTTCAGTGGAAGAATCGCCTGGTATCTCCGGTCCCGCCCGCTCTTTGCCGTTCCGCCTGCCGACTCGCCTTCTACCAGAAACAACTCGCAGCGGTCTGGATCGCGCTCCTGGCAATCCGCCAGCTTACCCGGCAATCCTCCTGAATCGAGCGCGCCCTTTCTTCGCGTCAGGTCCCGCGCCTTTCTCGCCGCTTCGCGCGCACGCGCCGCGTCAATCGCCTTCGAGACGATCTTCCTCATCACGGCCGGATTCTTGTCGAAGTATTCGCCCAGCTTCTCGTTCACGAATTGCGTCACTTCGCCCGTGATATTCGAGTTCAGCTTGCCTTTCGTCTGTCCCTCAAACTGCGGTTGCGGCAGCTTTACGCTTACTACCGCCGTCAAACCTTCCCGCACATCGTCGCCCGTCAGGTTCTCTTTCTCTTTGAACAATCCCGCCTGCTGCCCGGCGTAGTTGATCGTTCGCGTCAGAGCGCTGCGGAAACCGCTCAGGTGACTGCCTCCATCCACCGTGTTGATGTTGTTGGCAAAACTGAAAACCGTCTCCGAATAAGCGTCGTTATATTGCAGCGCGACCTCCATCGTGAGCTTGCCGTTCGGGACATCCCGATCGCCCTCGAAATGAATCGGCTTTTCGTGCAGAACCGCCTTCCCGCGGTTCAAATGCTTGATAAATTCCGCTATCCCGCCGCTGTAGAAGAACTCCTCGCGCCGTTCATCCTCGCCGCGTTCATCCACCAGCGCAATCTTCAGCCCCTTGTTCAAAAACGCCAACTGCCGCAGCCGGTTCGCCAGAATATCGAAATCGAAGCGCGTGGCCGTCATGATCGTCGAATCGGCCTTGAACGTGATCTTCGTTCCGGTCTTCTTGCCCGCCTTTCCCGTCTCCGCTAAGCGCCCCTTCGGAATCCCACGCTCGTAGTCCTGCTCCCAGGTCGAGCCCTTGCGCCAGATCTCCAGATGCAGCGTCTCGCTCAGCGCGTTCACGCAGCTTACACCAACCCCGTGCAGACCCCCTGATACCTTGTATGAATTCGAATCGAACTTGCCCCCCGCGTGGAGCTTCGTCATTACCACTTCCGCCGCCGATACGCCCTCACCCTCGTGTAGATCGACCGGTATCCCGCGTCCGTTATCCACAATCGTCACGGAATCGTCGCTGTGCAGCGTTACCGTAATCTCGCTCGCGTACCCAGCCAGCGCTTCATCCACAGAATTGTCCACCACTTCGTACACCAGATGGTGTAGTCCCATTTCCCCGGTCGATCCGATGTACATCGCTGGCCGCAGCCGTACCGCTTCCAGCCCCTCCAGCACCTTGATACTCCGCGCGTCGTAATTTTCGTGTTCGTTCGAAGCCACTGTTGCCATACTTCTAATCTGCTTGTCTTTCTTCCCGTCTTCTATCTATCGCTGGTCAAATGCGCATCGGCATCACCACGTAGCGGTAGTTCACTCCTTCCGCGTCGTCTTTCGGCCGGAGTTCTCCCGCGCTGTTGCCGTCCTTAAAATAAAATTCGATTTCCGGCTGCCCGGCCGCCTTTAGGAAATCAAGAAGATACTGCGCGTTGAAGCCAATCTCGGTCTCCGGCCCGTCGTATTCGACCGGAATTGTTTCCTCGCTCTCGCCCGTCTCCGATATCGAAGAATGAACTCTCACTTCGCCCGGCACGATCTGCAGCCGCACCGCCCGCGACCGCTCATCTGAAAATTGCGAAACCCGCTCCAACGCCGAGCGAAAATCGTCGCGCCCAATCGCAACTGAATACGCATGCTCCTTCGGCAGCACCCGCTCGTAATCCGGAAAGTTGCCCGTCAGCTTGCGGCTTAACAGCAGCCGCTTGTCCAGGTGAAAAAACAGATGATTCTCGTTCCCGGCAAACTCAATTTCCTTTTCTTCTCCCTCAGCCGCTAGCTTCAAAATCTCGAGCATCGCCTTCTTCGGCAGCAGAGCCTTGTAACTGCCCTCCACCTCGAGTTCCGCTGCCCGCTCAATCATCGCCAGCCGGTGCCCGTCTGTGGCCACCATCACCAGTCCGTCGCTCTTTAGCAGCAATAGCGCTCCGTTCAGCGTGAACCTCGATTCCTCCGCCGAAATCGCAAAAATCGTCCGCTCAATCATTTGCGCCACCGTCGCGAGCGAAAGCTTCGCCAGCTCCCCAGGCATTTGCGGCAATTCCGGAAAGCTCTCCCGCGACATCCCCGCAATCCGCGTCCGCGACCGCCCGCAAACTAGGCTCGCCCAGTGGTTTTCCTGTATCTTGACCTGCACATCGGCGTCCGGCAATAACCGTACATAGTCCAGCAACCGCCGCGCCGGTATCGTCCCCGCGCCCTCCCTCTTCACTCGCGCTGGACACGCGCATCGAATCCCTAACTCGAGGTCTGTCGCCGTCAGCCACACCTGGTCGCTGTCGGTTTCTATCAGAATGTTCGACAAGATCGGAATCGTCGTCTTCTTCTCGACTACCCCCTGCGTGAGTCCTAGCTCCCGTACCAGATCCGACCTGCTGACCGAGAATTCCATAGCCTGTTTTGACGCTGTCTCCAAGCGCAGTCTCTACTCTTTCTAGTTCTCTATTGCTTAATAAGAGAGAGTCGTATTACTAGCTCGCGCGGAAATGTCGATTTCTCTCTAAATTATACAAAATTCTGAGCCTTACGTCATCTCCACCATGTGGAAATTTGTACTGCCGGCTGTGACTCTTCGCCGCCTGATCGTGTTTTCCACCGCGCCCAACTCCCCACCGCAGGACCCCCCTTGAATAATCGCCCTCGCCCCTTACCCATCAATCACCTAATCTGTGGACTACCCTGTGCAAACCCCGAAATCTATGTTGTGGGGCAGACCTGCTGGTCCGCGCCGGACGTCCCCGTCCGGCTCCACCCATAACCTGTGGAAAAACCTGTTAAAAATAGGAGCAAATCTATTGCAATGAATCAAATAGGCTCTGAATAAGCCGGTTCAGCTCGTCGTCGCGCTTTCGGAGGCCCTCAATCTTCTGAACTGAATGCAGAACTGTCGTGTGATGCTTCCCGCCAAAGAACCGCCCAATCTCGGGAAGAGATGCGTTCGTTAATTCTTTGCATAGGTACATCGCCACCTGACGCGGGTACGCGATCTGAGGCGAATTGCTCTTCGCTTTCATCTGCGCCGGAGCCAGATTGAATCGCTCGGCAACCCCGCGAAGTATCGAGTCGAGCGATATCTTCCGCTCTCCGCTCGCCCCCAAATACTTCAGCCCCTGCTGCGCCATCGCCATCGTGATCGGCTCGCCCGTCAGCGAAGAAACCGCAATCAACCGCGTCAGCGCCCCTTCGAGCTCGCGGACATTCGATTTCGTCTTCTTCGCAATGTAGCTCCGCACGTCGTCCGGAAGATAAATGCCCTCCGATTCGGCCTTCTTGTCCAGAATCGCCATCTTCGTCTCGAGATCCGGTGGCTGCACATCGACAATTAAGCCCCACTCAAAACGCGACCGGAGCCGCTCGAAAAGCCCGGAAAGCTCCTTTGGCGGCGAATCGCTCGACAAGACGATCTGCTTTTGATGTTCGTACAGCTCGTTAAACGTGTGAAAGAATTCTTCCTGAGTCCGTTCCTTGCCACCCAGCACGTGTATGTCGTCCACCAGCAGCACATCAGCCGACCGGTAGTGGCGGTGAAACTGCGTCATGCGCCCGTTCTTCAAACACGCAATCATCTCGTTCATGAATCGTTCGCTCGACGTGTACACGACATTCAGCCCGCCAAAATTGTCGAGCAGGCTCCGGCCCATCGCGTGCATCAGGTGAGTCTTCCCGATGCCCGTATCGCCATACACGAACAGCGGGTTGTAGCTGCGCGATGGCATCCTTGCGACCGCCATCGCCGCCGCGTGCGCCAACTGGTTGCAAGAGCCAACCACGTACGTATCGAATGTCAATCTCGGATTCAACCACGAAGCCGGGTTCTCGAACATCGGTTCGCTTGAACCCAGACTAGCCGCGTCCATTCGCTGCGAGTATCGCGAATATTCCGCGCGATCATAATCGGCGCCGCCGTGGTTGCCGTTCGCGACGCCAAGCGAGTACTCTACTTGCCGTACCGGAAGCCTTAACTCCTTCACCGCTCGCCAAATATACGGCGTGTATTCCTGCTCGATCCATTCCCGCGCTGTTTCGTCAGGAACCCGTACCACCAGCAGTCCGTCCTTCAGACCCTCCAGCTGCGTCCGCGCAATCCAATTCTGGTATGCCTCGGAGGTCAGCGTCCCTGAAAGCCGTTCCTTAATCTGATTCCATATATTGTCCAAACGAGTGACCCCCGAACGGAAGGCGAGACATCTCCACAGATTTTACACACCTGTGGAAAACCGCTCTACTCGCTGTGTTTGAGTAAGCCAGGAACCCGGTGCGGATGCCCGGCCAAATGCGCAACCGACCGCTTCCGCCCTTCCGGAAAACATCAGTCTATCAGGAGCAAATGGCCAGGGGAAGATAAATCTTATCTCTTTTTATCTTTTACAAAACAAAGATGTTATGCCTTTCCGTAAACGTCTTGTCATTCTCCTTTTGAGGCTCCATGCCATTCCCGCCGGTCTGTAAGAGTTGCGGTTACAGCTACATGAATTGACTTAACAACAGGATCATTAGAGAATGTGACTTGCGACTCGGGTCCGGGCGTAGCACAGGCGATTGTTGCCGTTGTGCGAAGCCCGGGTCAATGACATAAGCGGGAGTAACTCAGCTGGTAGAGTGCAACCTTGCCAAGGTTGATGTCGCGGGTTCGAATCCCGTCTCCCGCTCCAGGTAACCCTTCCCTTTGTTATTTCCCTTTCACAGCCCAACACAAATCCGCATCTGCTTGTCTCTCCGAACACGTCTCAAACATCATGGGTGCCCACCGATGCATCCATTGAGGTAGAGTGCCTTACAATTCTCAGCGGCTAAAACCCGCCAAGCGGCCGTCCACCCGTACCGCAGCCTTCATGCTGAGGACTGCGCCCCGCATCCTGAGGCAAATCTCGCGCGAGAATGCGCGGCTCATCATCCCCGCGCCTCACGTTCCATCGCCAGCCAGCTGGCCCGACCGAGGTCTCCATGCAGCATGGCTCGGTCACAGCACCGTGCTCCTGAAAGTAGACGGATTCACCATCCTGACCGATCCCGTGTTCAGCGATAAAGTCGGCATCGAGATCGGACCAGTCACGGTCGGACTCAAGCGGATTGTCGCCCCTGCTCTCTACCGCCATCAGTTTCCGCGCCCCGATCTCATCCTGCTTTCGCACGCGCACATGGATCATTTCGACCGCCCCAGTCTGCGCTCCCTTGAATCTCTCAAAACGACGGTTGTCACGGCCTCGAAAACCTCCGATCTGCTGCGCATCCGCCGCTATGCCGCCCTCCATGAACTCGGTTGGGGCGACGAGATCCACCTCGGCCCGCTCAAAATACGCGCCTTCGAGGTGAATCACTGGGGAGCGAGAATGCGCACCGATACATACCGCGGCTACAACGGTTACATCATCGCGACGCCCAAGCATCGCATCGTTTTCGGCGGCGACACTGCCTTCACGCGTTCGTTCCGATCCGCCAAGGGCGCGCGCTCAACCGACTTGGCTATCATGCCTATCGGAGCTTACGAGCCGTGGATTCGATACCACTGTAATCCCGAACAAGCCTGGGAAATGGCCCAGGACTGCGGAGCCGAGTACGTGCTCCCGGTCCATCACCAAACCTTCATGCTCGGCCGCGAGGCCTACCGCGAACCTATCGAACGCCTCGTCCGCGCCGCCGGACCC
>JBAUZG010000157.1:0-27006 GCA_049585195.1 Bryobacteraceae bacterium
ACACCGGCCAGTGCAGTTCCGCACAAATGATAACTGTCCGCTGAAGCCCTTGCTAGAGGCTTGGGCGGACGCGGTCTGTCGTGCCTTGGATCCGGTCCTTGAAATGGAGCATGATCGTGAAAACGAACCAGACGAACGTAACAGATGATTCATTGACACCCGAACTACTCGGGAAAATGGACGCCTATTGGCGTGCCGCGAACTATCTTTCGGTCGGGCAGATTTATCTCTACGACAATCCTTTGCTTCGAGAACCGCTGAAACTGTCACACGTGAAGCCGCTGGTGGTCGGACATTGGGGCACGACGCCGGGTCAGAACTTCATTTATGTGCATTTGAACCGGGTCATCAAGAAGTATGACCTGGATATGTTCTACATCGCCGGTCCCGGGCACGGTGGCCCGGCGCTGGTGGGCAATACCTACCTCGAAGGCACATACAGCGAGATTTATCCGAACATCAGCCAGGATGAGGCCGGGCTAAAAAAGTTGTTCATGCAGTTCTCGTTTCCCGGCGGGATTTCCAGCCATGTTGCGCCGACGACGCCCGGATCGATACACGAAGGTGGTGAGCTTGGGTACTCGCTCAGCCATGCTTTCGGGGCCGCATTCGACAATCCCGGCGTGATCGTCGCCTGCGTCGTCGGCGACGGTGAAGCTGAAACGGGCCCCTTGGCAACCGCATGGCAGTCCAACAAGTTTCTCAACCCAATTACCGACGGCGCCGTGCTGCCGATCCTGCACCTGAATGGCTACAAGATCAACAACCCGACCGTCCTGGCCCGCATCGAGCATGAGGAATTGGAGCAATTTCTACTGGGCTGCGGCTGGACGCCCTACTTTGTGGAAGGTGATGAGCCGGAAAAGATGCATCAACTCATGGCCACCACATTGGAAAGCGCGATAGAGGACATTCGTCAAATCCAAGAGAATGCACGGAACAAGAAAGACACTACGCGGCCGCGCTGGCCAATGATCGTCCTCAAGTCGCCCAAGGGCTGGACGGGACCGAAAGTAGTCGATGGCCTACAAATCGAGGGCACTTCCCGGGCGCACCAGGTGCCGCTCCTGGTGGATTCCGAGCATCCCGATCATGTCAAGCTGCTTGAAAGCTGGATGAAAAGCTACAAGGCCGAGGAGCTGTTCGATGAAAATGGACGTCTGATATCGGAATTGGCCGATCTGGCGCCGAATGGTGACCGC
The DNA here is from genome assembly GCA_049585195.1 of Bryobacteraceae bacterium. GTDB lineage: Bacteria > Acidobacteriota > Terriglobia > Bryobacterales > Bryobacteraceae > KBS-96. Next base: position 1,203 of record JBAUZG010000157.1, read on the forward strand.
CGGATGGGCGCCAATCCGCATGCCAACGGCGGAATTCTGCTGCGCGAGCTGCGCATGCCGGATTTTCACCTTCACGCGGTAACTGTGCCTTCACCCGGAGCCGTTGACGGCCAAGATACGCTCGTGCTGGGTAAGTTCCTGCGTGACGTAGCCATACTAAATCAGGATCAGCATAATTTCCGTATCTTCGGTCCCGATGAGACACTTTCGAACCTCTTGGGTGCCGTCTTTGAAGTCACGGACCGCCAATGGGACGCCCGCGAAGAAAAAAATGATGAATTCCTTGCGCCGGCTGGACAAGTGCTGGACTCGATGCTCAGCGAGCACGAGTGCGAGGGCTGGCTGGAAGGATATCTGCTGACCGGGCGGCATGGGCTGTTCAACAGCTACGAGGCCTTCATTCGCATTGTCGACTCGATGTTCAGCCAGCACGCCAAGTGGCTGAAGGTAACCTTGGAACTGCCCTGGCGCCGGAAGATCGCTTCGCTGAACTATCTGCTGGCCTCTCATGTCTGGCAGCAGGATCACAACGGCTTCACGCACCAGGATCCCGGTTTCCTCGACCACGTCATCAACAAGAAGGCGGACGTCGTCCGGGTTTACCTACCGGCCGACGCCAATTGTCTGTTATCGGTCTTTGATCATTGCCTCCGCAGCCGCCATTACGTCAACGTGGTGGTTGCGGGCAAACACGCCCTTCCGCAGTGGCTGACCATGGACGCCGCGGCCGTGCATTGCACGGAAGGAATTGGCATCTGGCAATGGGCCAGCAACGACCAAGACGCCGAGCCGGACGTGGTGATGGCCTGCTGCGGAGACACGCCCACGCTGGAGATTCTGGCCGCGGTTTCCATTCTCCGCCAGCATTTGCCTGATCTAAAAATCCGGGTAGTCAATGTCGTCGATTTGATGAAGCTGCAGTCTGCTAGCGAGCATCCGCACGGACTCAGCGACGCTGATTACGATTCGCTTTTCACCAAGGACAAGCACATCATCTTTGCCTTCCACGGGTATCCATGGCTCGTTCACCGCTTGACCTACCGCCGCACCAACCGCAACCTCCACGTCCGGGGCTACAAGGAAGAGGGCACCATCACGACGGCGTTCGACATGAGGGTCCAGAATGACCTGGACCGCTTTCATCTGGTCGAAGACGTGGTCGATCGCCTGCCGCATTTGGGCTCCGCGGGTGTCTACCTGAAGCAAATGATGCGGGACAAGCTGATCGAGCACAAGCACTACATCGATAAACACGGCGAAGACTTACCGGAGATTCGTAACTGGAAATGGACGGAGCCGAGCAGGAACAACGCCGCCCCGCTCTTAGTGCTGATGGGATCGAACCATGCAAGCTATGAATGACTGTTCTGCCATCGGCCCTACTACTTACTAGAAACCATCATGACTGGCATTTCTGTATTGGTCCTAAGGCCCAGAAGATCAGGAGGGTAATCATCGTGAAAGCAACTGCAGATATGCCCGAGTCGAAGGCCGAGTTGAAGCCCGACTCGAAGCCTGATGCAAGGGACGATTTGAAATCCCTTCCAATGCCGGCAGTCCTGGCAAAGTTGAAGTCATCGCCGGACGGCCTTAGTCAAGCCGAGGCGCAGAAACGGCTGACCCAAGATGGGCCTAACGAGATTGCAGAAAAGAAGACCAATTCGTTCCTGAAATTCCTCACTTATTTTTGGGGTCCCATCCCGTGGATGATCGAAGCGGCGGTGATTCTGTCGGGCATGGTCCGGCACTGGCCGGATTTTTTCATCATCCTCCTTTTGCTTGTTTCTAACGCCGTGGTTGCATTTTGGGAAGAACACCAAGCGGGCAACGCCATCGCCGCACTAAAGGCCAGGCTGGCGATCAAAGCCAGGGTGAAACGCGATGGGAAGTGGATCACTCCGGCGGCGCGTGAGGTTGTGCCGGGCGATGTCATCCGCGTGCGCCTGGGCGACATTGTCCCGGCGGATGCGCGCTTGCTGGCGGGCGATCCTGTGGAGGTTGATCAGTCCGCGTTGACAGGCGAATCTTTGCCCGCCACGCGCAAACCCGGGGATGCGGTGTTTTCGGGGTCGATCATCCGCCAGGGCGAAATCGAAGCGATGGTGTACGCCACCGGTGCGAACACCTACTTCGGCAAGACCGCGCAACTGGTGCAGGAGGCCCACACCGTCAGTCATTTTCAGCGTGCCGTGCTGAAGATTGGCGATTACCTGATTATCCTCGCGGTGGCTCTGGTGGCTCTGATTATTACCGTCGCGCTCTTCCGTCACGACCCGATACTCAACACGTTGGAGTTCGCCTTGGTACTTCTGGTGGCCGCGATCCCTGTGGCGATGCCCACGGTGCTATCGGTGACAATGGCAGTCGGCGCACGTCTGCTGGCGAAAAAAGAAGCGATTGTGACCCGGTTGTCGGCTATCGAGGAACTAGCTGGCGTAGACGTGCTGTGCTCGGACAAGACCGGCACCCTGACCCAGAACAAGCTGACGCTGGGCGATCCATTCAGCGTGAGCGGTATCCCTGCCGACCAAGTCGTCCTCTGCGCCGCATTAGCTTCGCGTGCGGAAGACAAGGACACCATCGACCTGGCCGTGATCGGCGGCCTGAAGAACGATCAAGCGTTGAAGGGCTATCAGGTGGTCCATTTCCAGCCGTTCGACCCGGTGCATAAGCGCACCGAAGCCACCGTCAAAGCCGCGGACGGAAAACAGTTCACGGTGGCCAAGGGAGCGCCGCAAGTGATTCTGGAGATGTCGATCAACGCCGGTGAGGTAAAGCCCGCCGTCGAGAAAGCCGTTAATGAATTTGCGGCACGCGGCTTCCGTTCGTTGGGCGTGGCCCGGGCAGATCAGGAAGGCAAGTGGCGGTTCGTTGGCGTGTTACCACTGTTCGATCCGCCGCGCGAGCAGGCCAAAGCAACCATCGCGAGCGCCCGTCAGATGGGCGTGAACGTCAAGATGGTTACAGGCGATCAAATAGCCATCGCTCGAGAAACTGCCCGGCAACTGGGATTGGGCACGAACATTCTTGATGCCAGCGGATTGGGCGACACGAAGCATCACGAGACGGCGCAAGCGGCGGAGTCCATCGAAAAAGCGGACGGTTTCGCCCAGGTATTCCCCGAACATAAGTTCCACATTGTGGATGTTCTGCAGCAGCGCAGCCACATTGTCGGTATGACCGGCGACGGGGTCAACGACGCCCCCGCGCTGAAGAAAGCAGACTGCGGCATCGCCGTCTCCGGCGCAACAGACACGGCGCGCGCGGCGGCGTCTATCGTGCTGCTGGCGTCCGGCCTGTCGGTGATCATCGACGCGATCAAGGAGAGCCGCCGCATCTTCCAGCGAATGAATAGCTATGCGATCTACCGCATAGCCGAAACGCTGCGCGTTCTGTTGTTCATGACGCTGGCGATTCTGGTGTTTAACTTCTATCCGCTGACTGCGGTGATGATCGTGATGCTGGCGTTGCTCAACGACGGCGCAATCCTGTCCATTGCCTATGACAATGTTCATTACAAGGATAAGCCCGAGGCCTGGAACATGCGACTGGTGCTGGGCATCGCTACAGTGCTGGGCTTCGTCGGCCCCTTGGCCGCATTTGGCTTGTTTTACATTGGTGACCGCGTTTATCATCTCGACCATCCGCACCTGCAGACGCTGATGTATCTCATGCTGTCCGTGGCCGGACATCTGACGATTTTTCTGACGCGTACACGTGGTCCGTTCTGGTCCATACGTCCGGCGGGCATTCTATTGATAGCGGTGCTCGGCACGCAAATTCTGGCGACTCTCATTGCAGTCTATGGGCTGTTTATGACACCTCTCGGCTGGGGTTGGGCGGCGTTCGTTTGGGGCTATGCTCTGGCTTGGGCCCTCGTGACGGATCGCGTGAAACTGCTCGCGTACCGGGTTTTCGACCCTACCAAACTCCCAATACTGGCCAACAACCCGATCGATCTTACGGCGCAGATCGCCACTCGGGCCTATGAAATCTACGAGGAACGAGGCCACCACGACGGGCAGGCAGATGAAGACTGGGTTGAGGCGGAGCGAGAGACTCGAAAAGATCACGCGGAACATGTGAAGGCTGCCTCAACGTCCTCCTGAGCCTCAAGCGTGCTAAGCCGCGCAACCCAATCAGTTCGCTACCACCGAAGCAATGAAGATGAAAATCAATTCTAAGGACTTCCGTGTGCGGCCCGGAGAAAAGGTCAAGCTCGAAGAGTGGCCTACAGTTGTGAAGCCGTTTTGCAAGTCGAAGAACGAGTATCAAGAACTCCTGGAAAAACATATTGAGGAGTTGAGCTCGCTGCAACGGCTTCACTACGCGTCCAACCGCTATGCGTTGCTCTTGATTTTTCAGGGGATGGACGCTGCAGGCAAGGACGGCGCCATCCGGCACGTGATGTCCGGGGTCAATCCGCAAGGCTGCGAGGTTTCAAGTTTCAAACAGCCAACCGCCGACGAACTGGAACACGATTTTCTGTGGCGTACGACATGCCGGCTTCCCGAGCGCGGACGGATCGGCATCTTCAATCGTTCCTATTACGAAGAAGTGCTAGTCGTTCGGGTGCATCCGGAGATTCTCCGCAGCCAGGGGCTTTCGGAAGAGTTGCGCGACGAGAAAACCATCTGGGAGGAGCGGTATCGCTCCATCGTGGACCTCGAAAGTCACCTTCATCGTAACGGAACGCGGACAATCAAAGTATTCCTCCACCTTTCGCAGGAAGAACAGCGAAAGCGATTCCTCGAGCGCATTGATGAGCCGGACAAGAACTGGAAATTCAGCCTGGCGGACATTCACGAAAGGAAATACTGGAAGCATTACATGGAGGCTTACGAGGCTTGCCTGGACGCGACAAGCACGCATTACGCGCCCTGGTACGTCGTTCCCGCCGACGATAAGGAGAATGCCCGGTTGATTGTTTCTCAAATTTTCCTCGATGCGCTCAATGGACTTAAGATGGCATATCCCAAGACCACCGCGAAACGCCGGCGGGAATTGAAATCTATCCGCAAGCAGCTAGCGAAGTAACGTTTGAATTATGGCCTCATATTTGACAAGCGCTGGAAGGCGGACTCGAAACGCCCGCGCCGTATGGATCACGCCATCACTCAGCAATCTCCCGCTAAGAATGTTGAAGAGCCCCGAGGGATATAGGGCAGACCATGAAGCGAAGCCTGGCAAGCGACGCAGTCATCCTATTTCGGTGTGAGTCTTACGGACCTGCTAGTGAGGAGACGGACCTGTTCGCCAGGGTCGATTCACCTCGCTCACCGGAAATCTTGGCCTCCCGGATCCATTGTGCGACGTGGATAACCTTTAGCATTTTGATTTGAATCCATGATGGATCAAATTCATACCAGGCAAGGCCGTGCCGTGCCGAACTCGGATACGCATGATGATTATTGTGCCAGCCTTCGCCAAAGGTGAGGGAGGCAACCCACCAGTTATTGCGAGAATCGTCATGTGTCGCAAACCGGCGTGAGCCCCACATATGAGTAGCGGAGTTTACCAACCACGTGGTATGCAGGCCGAAGACAACCCGGAGGCAGATGCCCCAGAGCACCAATGGAAAGCCGGCGATCGCGTACAGCAGGATTCCGAGCATAACCATCGGAATCCAATGATAGTTATTCAACCAAACGTAGAAGCGGTGCTTTGCTAAATCGGGCGCATACTTGGACATCTTGCGAGTGTTGCTGTGATTGGCTTCACCAAAGAGAAGCCACCCTGCGTGCGCCCACCAGGCGCCATCGCGAGGCGAATGTGGATCACCGGGACGATCGGAGTTTTGATGATGGATGCGATGGGTAGCGACCCAGGAGATTGGCCCTCCTTCGAGCGTGAGCGTGCCACAAACGGCAAAGAAATATTCGAGCAGCAAAGGCACTTTATAGGACCGATGCGTGAGCAGCCGATGATAGCCCATGCTGATGCCGAGACCTGTCGCAAGCCAGTAGAGGAAGACCGCAGCGGCAAGCAGACGCCAATTGAACATAAACAACGCCGCAAGAGCCCCGAGATGGAACAATGCCATCACGATTGTGACGGGCCAGTTGGGCCGTTGGCCGTTGGAAATCCTGGACACGTGTGCGCTCATCGATGCCACCTCGATTCGCAGTCACTGTCACTGTAAACGAGATTTCGTCGGGCGCTTGTAAGACTTGTGTAATTTCAAACGCGAAGCAAGATTGCGGTAATCGACACATGATAGATGGCGTTGAAGTCTTGGTCATCCAATCCGGTTGTTCACGCTGTTCATTGGCTTTCTGTCGCACACCTGCCAGAACGCACGTTCGGCTTGAAAAAATTCAGTTAATTCGCTAAACGTTCTAAAACTTGTTTCGATGTTTCCGGCCTAAGAGTGCAGCAACGCTTCTTCCTCGAGTGCCGTCGTGGCAACGCACGAGCTATTATCGGCGACCTGCATTGTTGAGTGTACTTCACCTCGGGGATGAAGTTGAGCTTCGGATCGGGCTGAAGCAGTCGATGCTATTTTGGAGCGGTTGAAGTGGGTGCGGAGGAAGTTGTTGTCTTTGCAGTTTTCGGCGCGCCGCCCTTCGTGGCCCAATCGGCCTCAGTGGCCGCATTCCCGACCGCGCCTCTCGCCACGTCCTGCGCGACATCTTTCTTCACGGCTTGATCTGCCTGCTTGGCCGCCAGATGGGTTCCGTCGCCGAGCTCGATGACTTTCACGCGCACAGGTTTTTTACCGAACTTCATACATTCGACGGTGCTCGGAAGATAGATGTCAAGTTTGCGGCCGACAATTTTTTCACCAGTGTCGGCAACAACGTACTCTCCTGAATACTTTCCGGCGCGCCGGATCTTAATTCGGGTGCCCATGGGCAAGATGGTTGGATCCGCGGCGACTACATGCCTGTGAGTATATTCTCCCGAAGCAGTTATGCCCGTCACCGAGTAAGCGGTCGCTATAAACCTGCCCTCAACTCTTTCAGGGTTTGCAACTCCCAGAAAGGCCACCGACGATAGAAGAAACGTCGCAAACATATATGTGAGACCGCGGAGCGCGGCAGCCTGTTTCAACCTGCCCCGCGTTAACGAGTACCGGCTGAAACTACAGTGAAGACGGCAGTTCGCAAGGTTGAACATGGTAACCTCCCGGTTCTTGCGTTGGCTAAGAGAAGGGTCCCGATAACTGACTTAGCTCAGAAATCAGAAGAGTGGGCGGGAGTGCTCAGGCGTTAGCTAGTATCGGTCAAGTTAACCGGGTATGTCAAATGCAAACCCGGGGTTATATAAACCCCAACCTTAAATTTAAATGGTTAAGCCGACCTGGAAAAGATTTTGATGGATATTGCCTCAATATGAATACGACTCCAACGAGTGGTCTCTCTCAGGACTACACACAGAAGGATCTAGAGGTTGTGAACGATGACGGTCTTTACGGCTCTGGTGCAAATTCGAGGTCAAGCTGGATTCGTCGTTCTTGCCCGTTCAATGGAGAGTGATTCAGGTTATGCAGCGATGGTAGCTTGCTAGATCTCCTGCATCGTCACCGTGGGTCCACCAAGTTTGCCGGTTTTGAACTGTTACTTGCTGATCTTGGCTGCAAGTTCGATTCCTCCGATGACGACTGCGGCGGTTAGGAAGCTTTTGATCCTCAACATGGGGCGAAGTCGTTGCTAAATTCGCCAGTGGTCCTGTTCGATCATGTTATTCAGATATTTGCTGGTCCGGATCTGCCTTGCAACAGGCTTGGGCGGCCCGTATCGACGTTGCGCGAAGATTATTGACGATGATTCCTCGAAAACCTCCTGCTCACATCGGGCCAGAATTCCTTCAGAACGTTCGATGCCATATCGACGCCGATCTGCATGCAGAGTTTTGTTGCCGCATTGGTGGCGCTCCGGTTGTCCCGATAATACGCGTTTGAAATCGCGACTGCGGTCGCATTGCCAAGAATCTCCGAGTAATTGAACTGAGTCCGATCGGAATCGGTGTGGGTCCAGAAGATTTGACCTACGGAGTACCCCAGCCGAGACAATCTGCTCCCGATGCCACGCCGAAAATAGCGGGGATCCTGATGGAGGAGGGTCGGGTAAATTGCCTCGGACATGTAGTTGCCAATGACGAAGTCTGCGTAAGATGTACCAAAATAGCGGGCATATCCCTTCGCACCTTGGCCGAACGAGGGATTAGCGTTGGTGAGCTGAGCGTCAACTGCGAACATCGCAGCAAGGATAACCGTACCCCGATCAAACGAGTCTTGACGGGCAATCTCGAACTTTTCCTTTGGTGAGAGAGGTTTGTAGTCTTTTAGACTGGGCGAGGTGCGATTGTTCGGAATGATGCCCAAAATACGCTTGTTCTCCAATGGCAGCGGTGGAGGAGCGACGTTCACCGATTCAGTGAAAGTTTCTGAAGAAGCTTGCTGACAGAACGATAACGACGGGGAGTATGCCGAGGCGAAGAGGATGATGAGGAGCCAACGGGACCGGGCGAATGAATTCCCCTTGCATGTGATTTGCGGGATGGTGCTGTTCGTCACATAGCATCCTATATGCATTGGTTACAGCAACCACTCATCCAATCCAGACGAAGAATCTAAACACCCCAAAGCGCCAGTCACCGCAAGCCAGTGACCACATACGGTCAGCTAACCATATAGGGTCACCCACTGCGCGCTCGGGGGTGGTGTCCATTTACGCGCGCGTGCCTGGCGCATCGCTCCTCCTGAATTTCGTGTTCCGGTAAATCCAATCTGTGGATGGATCGGTGGGGTTAGGCCGCCCTATTCCATTCAGCGTACGCCGGCCTATGCCGAAGGCTTCCAGAACCATTGAACAACTTCAACAAACGCTTGCCCAAGCCTTGTTCCACCATCGTTCCGGGCAATGCACAGGTTTGGTTCCGTCATTGCGGTTATCCTGCCATAAGGTAATAAGGAAATGATCTAGCAGTTGACGGAGCATCTGACAATCGTCAGTTTGCTCAAGCGGGGCAACGTGCGCTGCGCAGAGACCGGTTCATTTATTTCTCGAACACCTTTTTAATCTGGCCGACTTTCTTTTGGACTTTGCCTGCGAGTCTTTCGTTTTGGCCTTCGGCCGCTAAGTTGGGGTTGTTCGTGACCTGTCCCGCTTTTTCTTTGACTTTACCTTTCATTTCATGAAGGTTGCCTTTGATCTGATCATTCGTGCTCGGTTTCATCTGTTGTTTCCTCTTTTCTTTCGAAAACTCTCGACTAAAGCGATTTCAGATATTCCCATCCCTGAGTACGAGATCACTGGGAGTAAGTGCGGGATCGCAATTCTTCCGCGGCATGGAACCAATCTTCTTGCGGTGATCCGTCGGGACAGCCTCTAGCTTCCGTTGTTATGACGAGTGGACATATTTAAAGAGTCTCTATCTGCCCTGACTTGGCGTGGACTTCCTTTGCAAGTTTGTAAGCGTGTTCGAGTACTCCAGTGCTCGTTCCGCATGCCAGCTTGCCGCTACGCGGCTTTTCCGGTGTGCGTCGTTCATGGTGGTTCCTCGTGTGGAAGCGTAGTCAACTCTCCTCTCATGTGCACGAAGCGGACCAATCTCTTCCGGATCGGAGATGTCTCTCAGGAATGGCCCTGGATTGCCGTAATATTGACGAGCGTGTAATCGGGTGGCCGATTCCCGGCGCCAACGAATCGTCAACCGTGGAATGGCAGAACGCGCTGAAGACCGATCGAACGTCGGCCGCCGCTCGCATTGAAAAGCACTCGCTCCGACGACCGTTTCAGCTTCAAGACAACCAGACTTGTTGCGGGGGCATTGGATCAGGCTTTCCGACTTTCAACTGGCCGACCCAGACGACTCGGGCAAGCTGTCTACATCCACTTTCAGGCCTATCGACGTGGCGATGCGATCCTGCAACCGCCGTCGAGGTAGCTGGGCAGGTTTCCAGAGCGGCGGCGCGTCGTTCTCGTTGACTCTCCTCGACGGAGGTTCCAGCTGTGACCATGCCTGGTCATCTGACCATAGATCGTCATCAGCTTGAGGTCCTCCCAGCGCGGTGCTAGCCCGTTTGGGCGTTGGGCTGGCTGCGTTGGAATATTCCGTCCAGAGACGTTCAATCGTTCTCCTGCCTTAAATGGAGATTGACCGATCTCTTGTCCTTACTAGCGGCGGTGGTCGTCGGGACTCTGGGAGGGTGCTCAACGACGTTCACGAAGGCAGCCGACGTTTATACAGCATCCACCCATCGCTGGATCAGGCCACCGGTGAAGGTCGACTCTCAATCGAAGCGCGCTTTGGGCAGAAAAGGTTTGCGGTTCTAAACGTGCACCACGTGGCGAACGAGCTGTAGGTTAAAGCGCAAAAGGCCAGCTCGTAGAACTAAACGCGACTGAACAAGTTGGAAAGAGCAGGTGTGTAACTATGACCAAGACCGAACTGAACGCATTCCGAAGAGCCTTAGAGCATAGTCGAACCGAATTGGAAAACGGAAGCTGGAACCGCGAAGCTTTAGCTATCGAGACGAGTCCGGATGAGCTGGACAGAATCCAGAAGGGTGCTGAACACCACAAGAAGGCGGCTGGACATCACGAGCTCGCAGCAAAACACCATCGGGAGGCGGCGAAGCATCACGAAGCTGGCAGCCATGAGAAGGCCGCGCACCATTCTGAAATCGCTGCCGGACATGGACTCAATGCGACCTACCACACCGAGGAAGCGACCAAACACCATGCTGACGAGCACACTGGGAAAGGGGCAGCCGCGTAGCTGAGCACGAGACCAGATCCGCAGTGGGGGCTGGCAGCCGATGCATCGGTGCATCGCTCTTCCCCGAACGCAATATCTCTGTTCTCCAGTCTCGCTAGTGCTTCTCGAACGTAAGACTGCACTTCGGTGTCTACGGCGTGCGACGTCGATATGGGCCGCCCAGGCTGTTGCAAGGCTTCATGCAATCAATCGTCCGTCCGCACTTACGGTGGCCCGGAGCGTAATCGATCCATTCTCAGGATGCCTTGATCCGGCGATACTCCGGCTGCCACATCGCGCCTTGCACCTGTTGAACGATGTCGCCGAATTTGATTCCGGCCAGGCCCTCCGCATCGGCGGTCTCGGCGACGGCCACCGCTACTGTCACCGACACACTGCGTAAGTCGTCAATATGCGGGAGAAGCGACGCGCCGGGCTGGCGCACAGTCACCAAGCTGGACACCGCACTCGCCGCCGCCGCGAACATACTGTCACTGACCCTACTAGCTCGCGAAACGATAGCGCCGAGGGCCAGACCCGGGTACAGCATGGCATTATTCACCTGGGCGACGACGTATGTCACCCCCTTATAGGTGACCGGGGCGAACGGGCTGCCAGTCGCAATCAGCGCCCGCCCGTCAGTCCAGGCAATCAGATCGGCCGGGTTCGCCTCGGCCCGCGCTGGCGGATTGGAGAGCGCGAAGATGATCGGCCGCTCCGTATGCGCCGCCATTTCCTTAACGATCGCTTCCGTGAAACTGCCTGCGGCTGTCGACGCGCCGACCAGCATTGTCGGTGTCACTCGGCGCACCACTTCGGCCAAGCCTACGCCGTTTCCATTCCCATCGTGCTTCCAGCCTTTGCTTTCGGCGGCCGGTCGGGCGTACGTCATCTGATAGTCGTGAAGTTGATCGGTCATCTCGGCGGTGAGCAACCCCTGCCGGTCGACGCACCAGAAGCGCCTGGCTGCCTCCTGCTTGGACAAACCGTCACGCACCATAGCGTCGCGAATCTGGTCGGCGACTCCAACGCCTGCCGTACCGGCCCCAAATATGACCACTCGCTGATTGCGCAGCCGAGTTCCGCAGACGCGGACAGCGGAGATTGCCGCTGCCAGCGTGATTGCACCGGTACCCTGCATATCGTCATTGAAGGTGCAGATCCGGTCGCGATACTTCTCGAGGATACGCCGTCCATTGCCCGGTGCGAAGTCTTCCCACTGCAGGAGCGCATTCGGAAAGAGCTTGGTCGCGGCTTTGACATAAGCGTCGATGAAGGCGTCGTAGCGCTCCCCGCGTATTCGGGCGTGCCGGTTCCCGATGTACATGGGATCGCTGAGCAGACTTTCCCGGTTGGTGCCCACATCCAGCATCACCGGGATCACGCGTGTCGGGTCGATTCCGCCCGCCGCCGTGTAGATCGCCAGCTTGCCAATCGACACCTCAATGCCGCCTACGCCCCAATCGCCGATTCCAAGGATTTGCTCGGCGTCGGTAGCTAGTATCAGGTCGATATCGCTGGAACCGGCGCCGAGGTTGGCAAACGCCTCCTCGATCGCTTCGGCATGATCGATTGAGAGGTAAAGACCCCGCGGGCGCCGGCACTCGTGATGGTACTGCTCCACCGCCTTGCCGACGGTCAGATCGTTGACGATGGGGATCATTTCGCGCAAGTGCTCTGAGAACAGCCGGTAGAACAGTACCTCGTTGCGATCGTGTAGGGCGGTAAGGTAGATGTTCTTACTCAACGCGTCCGGCAGGCGCTCGTACTCGATGTAGGCGCGCTTGACCTGAGCCTCCAGCGTGCTGATGTCCGGAGGCAGCAGACCGGTGAGGCCCAAAGCTTTCCGTTCCCCGGCCGTGAAGGCTGTCCCTTTGTTCAAGACCGGTGAATTGAGCACGGCTAGCCCGCGAACTTTGGTTTCGCAGCAATCGTAATCGCTCTCATGCTTCGGTTTTGGGGCCAGTAGCGGGATAACTCCCTGTCGCATGCCGTTACCTCTTTTATTTTTATTCCGTGCTGCGCAGCGCGGCGCGTCTCCTCGGGGCGTGGTACCCGCGTTCTACACACAGGCAGTTCAAAGTCCGTCAGCGCCGAATCGTTGTTAAGGTCATATATGCTCGGGCTTGGCCGCGTCACAGAGTTTGAGCGATCGGATGGGGACTGACCGTGCGGGGTCATGTGACCGAATGTCGCCGATGCCCGCGCCAGGGCCAGCAGGATAACTAAGAAGCGAAACGCGGGTTAGAAGAGCCCGGCGGGGAATCCTGTGCATCGCACGCATCGCGCAGGCAGGCACCTCATGCGCCCTCAGATGCCGTTCATCGCGCAAGTCGGAAATGGCTGATATTCCCCCACAATCCGGTCTCCTGCAATAGCCAGACGCAAACGATAACAACTACTACGATATTCAGAATCGATTTGATGCTCGAGGCCATGGGAATATACCGGTTGATCAGGTACAGCCCTACCCCGACGACGATCAACACCACGACAAGATTCAGCAAAGGCATTTTCTTGCTCCTTCAATCCACGAAGGAGCAATCCGACGCCCAATGTTCAGGCGACGAGTAAACTTGCGCGACAGGCTTTTCTTTTAGGCGCGTGGGCTTGGCTCGTGAAGGAGCCCGGCTCGGCGCTGTGTGCGGTTCCCACGAACCGAACTGATCAAATGTGGTCAAACCGGTTTCGCCGCCTGCTCCGTCGCGAATGAACCCGCGGTAACGGGCCATTCGGCGGCCGTTCGGTGACCAAATATGGTCGAGGCTGTAGTGACAGCATTTTGCGCGGATGGTAACATAAAGTCCGGCTGCCGTTCTCGGCTTCCAACTGTTTGCGGGATACTTTCGGCGTGAACCGTTTCGTCTCTCAGGCGGCCCTGGGCTGACCGGATCGACGGCGAAAAGGTGTCAAGCCCGATGTGCTCCGCTGGATCAGAGTCAGCAGCCGCCCGCTGGCTCGCGGAGAACGGCCCACGAGAACTTGAGCTCCTCTTCCGGGCGATTGTCTATCATCCTTCCGCGCCCGTCCTCATCACCGACGACGATGGCAATTCCAGGGACGCCAGCGTTGGCTTGGGCAAGCTCTTAGGGCTTTCGCGGGAAAAGATCATCGGCCGCCCCGTCGATGACTTTGCACAGCCCGGCTTCAAGCCTCAGATTTCGCAGCTTTGGAGAGCCTTGCAGGAGCAAGACGAACAGGAAGGTACGCTCGGGCTAGTGGGTCCAGATGCAAGCCTGCGGGACGTTGAGTACACGGCCAAAGGGAACGTGTTGCCCGTGCGCCACGTCCTTGTCCTTCGCGACAAGACTGCGCCCGCGGAAACAGAGCATGCCTTCAGTGACGGCGTTCCGTCATGGGTGCAGGACTACGCGCTCTACTTACTGGATATCGAGGGACGTGTTGCCGCCTGGTATGCGGGAGCAGCGCGCATTTATAGCTATCAGGCCGATGAAGCCATCGGGCAACACGTGTCTTTTCTCTATCGAGAGGAGGATACTCTCCGGGTCACGCTGCAGGAGGAGTTCAAGCGGGCCGCGGCCGAAGGCCATATGGGGACTGAAGGCTGGCAGGTCAGAAAGGGCGGGTCGAGATTCTGGGCCAATGCCATTACGATGGCGCTCAAAGATGAAAACGGAGAATTGCAGGGTTTTGCGACAGTGGTGCGCGACTTTACCGAGCGTCACGAGAGGGACGAAAAGTTGCGGCGCAGTCGCGCGCGCATTCGGCCAATCCCATCGCAGTCGACCATCGCCGGCGTCGTTTCCGGTGAGTTTGACCATGTTCCCGAAGCAGAATGATGCGTTCCTCGAACTCATCGGATACAGCCGCGAAGATTTGCTGGCAGGCCGGCTGCACTGGCCCGATCTCACTCCGCCGGAATACACCCCACTGGATGAGCTGGCGCATGAAGAAGGCTTGAGGTTCGGAGCCTGCACGCCTTTTCAAAAGGAGTTGATTCGAAAGGATGGGACCAGGGTCCCGGTACTGGTTGCGACGGCGGTGTTGAAGCTCTCTCCCTTCCGATGGATCACGTTTGTGCAGGACCTGCGGGGACGGGACCGGGTTGAGAGTATTGAGGACGAAAATGTCGAGCTCAAACAAAACTTCGAGGAACTTGTAGGCGGCAGCGCAGCTCTGCGCCGGGTTCAGCGGCAGGTTGAAGTGGTTGCTCCTACCGATGCGAACGTGTTGATCCTGGGCGAAACCGGTACCGGGAAGGAGTTGGTAGCGCGCGCCATCCACAGGATGAGTCCTCGCAGGAACCTTCCTTTCGTCACATTGAACTGTGCCGCCATTCCGACCGGCCTTCTCGAAAGCGAGTTGTTTGGCTACGAGAGAGGGGCCTTTACCGGCGCCTTGTCGCAAAAGATCGGCCGTTTTGAGATGGCGCATCGGGGGACTCTGTTTCTGGATGAAGTGGGTGATATCCCGTTATCTGCAACCGAAATTACTCCGGGCTTTGCAGGAGAAGGCATTCGAGAGGTTGGGCGGCACCAAGACGATCCCCATTGACGTCCGGCTTGTGGCGGCAACGAACCGGAATCTTACCCAGATGATGGGGGATAAACTCTTCCGAAGCGATCTCTACTATCGGCTGAAAGTCTTCCCGATCACGACGCCTCCCTTGCGCGATCACCCTGAGGACATACCGATCCTCGCCCGGCACTTCACCAAGAAATACGCCGGGGAAATGGGCCGGCAGATTGACAAGATTCCGGCGGAGACGATGCGCGCTCTTGTGAGCTGGCGTTGGCCGGGGAACGTACGGGAACTCGAAAACTTCATTGAACGGGCGGTCATCCTTTCGAGCGGACCCAGCCTTCGTGCTCCTTTAGCCGAAATACGGTCGGACGCAATACCAATTGCCAGCAGTACCACGCTCGAGCAAGTGGAGCGGGAGCATATCATCCGAGTGCTTCGGGAGACCGGTGGCGTGGTGAGCACGGCAGCTACCCGTCTCGGATTGCCCAGGACGACCCTGAATGCCATGATGCGCAAACTCGGCATCTCTCGCAAGGATCTCTGACCACGCCTGGTCACTTGACCGTAGGTGGTCACTGGCTCGAGACCCTCGTTTCCTCCAAACCAACGCGCAAGGCATCACTCGGCGAATCGTCTCAACAAAAGACGAAGTTGGTGCGACTCGTGCACTGAGGGATCGTGTCGCCCAAAGCCCCTGCGAGGTTCACCGGGTCGACCGAAGAGGTCAATAATGCGAATAATTCTGGTGGCTACTCTGGCGATTGTGCCCCTGCTGGCCAAAGACAACAACGAATCTGCAAAGCGGTTGGACGAAGCCTCCGCGGTGTTCTCGGAAATCATGGCGACACCGGACAAGGGCATCCCGCAAGAAATGCTGGAAAATGCTCACTGCATCGTAATCGTCCCTGCGCTCAAGACCGCTGCTTTCGTGTTTGGCGGCAAGTATGGAAAAGGATACATCTCCTGTCGGAATAAGAGTGGAGTTGGCTGGTCGGCGCCGGGCACGGTCCGCATTGAGGGCGGCAGCGCCGGATTCCAGATCGGTGGCTCCGAGACGGACTTAATCATGCTGGTGATGAGCGAGCGGGGAGCGGACAAACTGCTTTCCAGTAAGTTCACTCTAGGCGCGGAAGGTTCAGTTGCCGCCGGACCCGTGGGTCGCACGGCAACAGCTCAAACCGACGCTCAAATGCACGCGGAGATTCTCTCCTGGTCGCGATCCCAGGGAGTGTTTGCCGGCATCGCTCTGGAAGGAGCCACTCTGCGGCAAGATCTGGACGATAACGCCACACTCTACGGCAAAAGGCTGGAGAACCGGCAGATCGTGACCACGCGGGTGCGTACGCCCAAGGCGGCGGCGAAACTGATCGCTCTGCTCAACAAGCAGTCGGCGCGAGAGCGCACGAGTGCGTCAACCGGCGCCGGCCAATAATCTGGCAAGAAAGAAACGTTCGGCGTCTGCAACTAGCGATCTCCGTGAGGGCAATTGGCGCGGAGATCGACACGCAAATCCCAGCCAGGTGATCTAGGGTGACCGCGCTTTCGGGGGATTCGGTTGCTGTTTAGCAGACTAGGACCGCGGACCTGTTAACGGGACGATGCATATGATGCGGTTTAGTATTCCGCATAGCTCGATTACGTTCGGTCTCTTGAAGCGAATAGCGACAGAGTGGAGCATAGATAACGCTCCTCGTTGGAGCGCCTCCGTGGCGTTCTACACCCTACTCTCCCTTGCGCCCCTTCTGTTCCTTACCGTCGCGATTGCTGGCCTTGTCTACGGCAAGAAAGTGGCCCAAGGGCAGTTGGTTTTGAGCCTGCGGGATCTGGCGGGTTCTGGTGTAGGTCCGGCAATTCAGATTTTGCTTACGAGCCCCCGCAAGCCGGTGAGCGGCTTAAGTTGCGGCCGTATTCGGCGTCATGACTTTGTTTTTCGGGGCATCAGCCGTATTGACAGAACTTCGTGATGCTTTGAATGCGATCTGGCACGTGCCTGTCAATCGGAATTGTACACGATTCGCGAATTTGTTGCGTCTTGCCAAAGAACGCGTGTACTCGTTTGTCATGATCCTTGGTCTTGGCATGCTTCTTCTCGTCTCGCTGGTGCTGAATACCTGGCTTGGGGCTATAGAAGGATTTTTCGGCTGGCGAATGGTCGCTTCCGGCTATTTCCTGCATCTCACTGGGTTCTTGATTTCCTGCCTGGTTATTACATTTGTGTTTGCCGCCATATACAAGTTGATTCCGAATGTACGTCTGAACTGGAGCGATGTCGCCGTGGGAGGAATCGTTACCTCGTTACTGTTTATCATCGGTAAACAGCTCATCGCGCTCTATATGAGCAGGATAAATTTGGGATCCGCTTACGGTGCGGCTGGGTCGCTCATCGTCGTCCTGGTCTGGGTATACTACTCGGCGCAAGTCTTCTTTTTCGGAGCGGAGTTTACGAAAGTGTACGCGGAGACCTTCGGCTCCCAAAAGAGCGCAGCAGATAGTCAGAACAAGCTTTCAGGCGACGAACTGTTCAAAAGCGGAGGCGAGTGACATCAGGCTCGGCTCATGAACCAAGAACGAGTTCAAGCGCGGGCGCGACGAGCCTGATTTCCGATCAGTCCCGAAGGATCGTCCCGTAGCTCACCTCATCAAGGTCATGAAGCTGCAGCAGTGCAATTGTCTGGAAAATCACTCGGAGGAGAAAACGCTACTTTTTCGCGCCTCCCCGAGTAGCGGCAGGGAAGACGGAATAGTGTTGACCGCGGGGTCAACGATATTCCGTCCCATTGTCCGTTCCGCAGACGGGTCGAACAAGCAGGGTCCGCGGCCTGGGCTTACCTCGACGCGACCGGCGTGCCGATTTCAGTCCCAATAATCTCGCCGGAAATGACGAGTTCCACACGGCGATTTCGCTGCCTTCCCGCTGCCGTGTCGTTAGAGGCAACCGGCTGAGCTTTGCCGAAGCCTTTTGAAGTGATCGAAGTGCGCAATCCCTTCCTGAGTCAGGTAGTCGCGTACTGACGCGCCGCGCTGCCCGGAGAGCTTCTGGTTGTACTCATCACTGCCAATGCTGTCGGTATAACCTTCCACATCCAGCCTCAGACCTGGGTGCCCCATGATGATCCCACCCACCTTGGCCACTTTTTCGCGCGCCGCCGGCCGCAATGAATATTTGCCCGTATCAAAGAGGACATCCGACATGTTGACAACCAATCCACGAGGTGTGTCCTGTGTTTCGAGGATGAGGCTGAATTGCCGCAAAAGCTGAGCTCGAAGCTCTGCTTTCTCAGCTTCCGCCTTCATTCGCAGTTGATCAGCTTGCTGAGCAGCGACGCGGTGCCTTTTCGGTTTCCGGTTGGGCACTCTGCTGCTGCGTCACTGCCTCGGCACGCGCTTTTTCCGCTTCCGCCTTGGCCTGATCCGCGCTCGCGAGCTCCGCCCGCGCATTCGCCCGCTGGGCGTCATTTTCCAGCTTTACACGCTCGGCTTCGCTCAGTGCCGCGACGCGTGAGGCCTCTGCCTGTTGTGCTACGCGTTCGGTTTCAGATTGCGCGTCGACTCGTGCCTTCTCCGCTGCCGCTTCGCGGTCGGCTTCGGCCTGGCGTTCGTTTGCCAACTGCTCTTCCGTGATCTTTTTTCCTCAGTCCTTTGAACGTCGGAGTTACCAAATTGAGTTGCTTCAGGAGGCCCAACCGGAGTCGGCCGGGCCTTTCAAAAAAAGGAGAGAAGCGATCTTGATGAAACCGTCGGGACCTATTGCTGGTGAGCCGAATACATCTTGAGATCGGCCATCAGCTTAGAACCTGCCTCTGTCGCCCTGGTGTGACCTGTCACAATCTGGTTGTTAGTCAGACCTGAGTGGTAGAGTTCAGTGTTTGTCACCGTATCCGGCCGGAGTGTGGCTCCGTCTAGAGCAATTCCCGCAAAGACCCCTCGCGAGCGCGAGTAGGTGAGAATCTCCGCGTGCATTTGAGCGTCGGTATCGGCGGACGAACTTCTTCCCAGGGGTCCGGCAGCTACTGAAGCATCCGCGCCGAGAATAAACTTGTCAGCAAACAATTTGTCGACTCCCTGTTTACCCATCACAAGTAACTGCCGCCTTCTACTCGAATGGCAGCCGGTGTCGACCAGCCGTTGCCAGAAAGCCTACGGCACGAAATGAAGCCTCGACCGAACTGGCCGCCTACGATAAATGCCCCCTTTTTTAGGCCCGGAACGATTGCGATGCACTGCGACTTCTCAAGCAATTCGTGAGGGATACCTTTGTCTGGAGTCCCCATCACCTCCGTCAGAACCTCCGCGGAAGTGGTCAAGCGAGTTGCCGCGGTATCGGCGCCGCATAACAAGCCTGCGCTGGCAAGAGCAATTCCGAATGCTTTTAGATTGAAACAGTACACGGCAACCTCCTAAGGTTGGGGTTGGCTAAGAGTGGAAGAGAAGCGGTGGATAACCTAAACTTAGTTTAAATACTCTACCGAGGGGAGCATGATTGCTCACTCCTTAACTAAGTTAAGCTTGGCGGGCTGTCAAGCCCAAGCGAGGGCTAGGAAGTCACGAGAGCGGAACGCTGGCGAGATTTGGCGCCGCGACACAACGCAAGATTTGAGCCCTCCTCTTTTTGTTCCGACGCGCCTTCCAACCCATCTCGCCCTTCGACGGGCCGCCGCGATCACATTGCGTTGTGTTTGCTTGCCGGTCCCTGCTCCGGTCTGCTAGGCAATGTTCACTTTGCTCGCCCGAGCCTTCGCCAACTTCTTCTTGGGGCAGTCGTCAACACCCCGGGGCCGTACTCAGCGCGCACCTCTTCACGGAACGAAGTACGGGCGCAACCGGTATGGCCATGTGCAAGAAGACATCGGACGTAGGCCCCAGCGCGCAGCGAGGGCCCCGTCTAAAAGAAACGTCGCGACTCAGCTCTTACTGCCCTGGACGACTTTCCAGAGGCGTCGGGGGGAGTGAGCCAGTCCAATCCACGCGGCTCTCCATGAATCAATGGTACGTGCGTGGTTGTTGGTTCAGCTTTGCGCTTTGCAAGCGACGTAAGCGCATTGTAGGTCGTGAAGAGGTAAGTTTTATCAGGGGCTAGGCGCGCTTGAAGCGGCGATTGGCGGCGCCAAATCACGACCTGTAAGGGTGCAAATGCCCAAAAACCGGACCGTCGCGATGGAGTCCACAGAAACGGGTATCCACATGCCGTTCGCGGCGGCGAATTGGACGGTGATGGTGACGTCTTTGATCCAGAAAGAGGGACTCTTGACCGGGACTCCAACAATCTGCCGGATGTGGTAGGTCTTGGCATCCACCCAGATGTCGCCAAGGAGCAGCCCCTTTTCCTTGCGCTTGGGAATGATGTGCAGCACGTACTCTGGAACCACTCCAAAGTTTTGCTCGCGCAGGAAGACGAAGTCATAATTGGATCGGCTGATGACGCCCTTGTGGCCTGCCTTGGCAGAAGCTATTTCCTGCTCCAAAATTGCGTTTACGATCTTTTCACCTCTCGGGCTACCCTGCTCTTCGGTGATTTTGAATGTTTTGATGTCAGGCGGAGTGAAGCGTATTTGAGCGGTTATTTCGGAGGAAGGCTTTCGATCGTCGCCCCGGAATACCTTATACTGTCGCGTCACTTCGTAGGGCCGAGAGAGGGCAGGGTTCTGCTGCTCGGTTCGCTCCAAAGAATCCACAATCAAGTCCAGATTCGGTAGGCTTGCCTTTAATTCCTGTGCGTTTGATGAATAAGAAAGCACCCACGCCGTTGCCGCCAGAGCAAGAAGAACAATGGGACGGTATCGCTTCGCTGTCCCCCAAGCGATTACGCGCCCTTGCTCGCAACCCCTCTCACTCCGGACCCTAGCGAAGATAATAAGCCGGGATTTCCATTTTAGGCCCCAGATTTTTCTCAGTTCGCACCCCAGTCGCCATTCTTTGATCGTGCAAGGTACAGTTTTTCCTTTGGGGAGTCGTCTTCGCGCGCACAAGCTGCAATTGTCGCGTTGTCAGAGAATCTAACGGGAAATCCTGTCTTTTCAGCGTATTCCACAGACATCTCACCGACCTCACCTCCTGGTCGCCTGATTTCGCTGCGCTCATCGCCCCGCCTCTACCCCGTCGCCACCGGCAGGGCGGCGATCCTTGCTTACCATCTTCCCTTGAACGTAATCAGCGCGCACGTCTTCACGGAACGGAGTACGGCGCGATGGTATCGGTTTGGCCATGTGCAAGAAGATAGCGAACGTTATGGCAGGCTTATATGGGTCAACGTTTTTGGGACCGGCGGCCAACAAGAAGCAGAAAAGATGGGCCCCAGCGCGCGCGAGGGTGCGCGACTCAGTGCCATCACTGCCCTGAACGATTTTGCTGTGACGTCATGGACGTCAGCCAGTCCAATCCACGCGGCTCTCCATTGATCAATGGTGCGTGCGTAGTTGTTGGTTCAGCTTTGCGCTTTGCAAGCGACGTAAGCGTGTTGTAGGTCGTGAAGAAGATGTTTGATCTTACAACGTCATCTCGGAACGCGGTCAGCACGCGGGCCAGCTGCCGCCCGCGTCGATGCAAACCGGACGTGTTACGCTCGCTAGCCATGAGGTTAGGATGAATACAATCGTTCAACCGGACCGCTGCGACGTCTCCATCCGTCACAATTGGGTGTTCTTCTTTCGGATTTTGCGCCAAGTCCGCAGGAGACCGGGGCAGTAGTCCAGCTGCGTCGACGCACCCGGTAAAAGCGAGATCGTTCACTACTTTGGCCCGTTCACTATCGATGTGGGAATCCGTGGAATGTGTCCAGTGCGTCAGTTCAAATCGGAACCCGACATCTTCGGCGGCGGCGCCCAGCCAGATGTCTGCTCGCCGAGGGTATTGCCACACGCGCACGTGGTGACGCTTCTGGACCGTGTCCAGGCTCTTTTGGTGCACAAACGCGGAACGTACTCCGTTTAACGTCAGGCTGTTCATTGGCGCGCTCGGGTAACCCATTCGCTTAGTGAGGGCGTGGAACATCCGATACAGCGAAATCGGCGACTTCCGCTGAGCTTGCGACCATCCCGAGGCATGAAAAGCGCGATCCATCTGCTTACGGCTGCCAATCAACAGCACGTTCACTACGTCAGACGGGCGATTTCCCATATAGGCTCGCTGCGCAGAATTCTTTAGCAAATGCTCAATTTCGGCCAGATCGCCTCGCGAAAATGGTTTAGTAGGGACTGAATCCGTTTTCGGTGCAGGTACCGTCACCGAAGTGGTCAACCGGAGAATCAGCTCAGTGCCCGTCGGGAAATGTATCTCTGGATTTGCAGACGGAGCAATGAGGGATTTTATGGCCCATACGGGCGCGCCAATCGTGGGATCTACAAGTAGCAACGGGACAACGTAAAAGGACAAGCTCGAGGAGAGGCTCGCGATCGGATGTATCCCGTGCACTGTACCGAGATCGTCAACATGTTCCTTTGCCGTTTCTACTTCAACCAGTTGAGTGTGTACCGGGATTGCCGCGCCACCCGGTAGCTGGAGTGTATGGAAGGCGTAAGCTATGCTCGCTGTAGAGTGTTTGAGGCCGAAGCCGATAGCGGTCGCATTTGCTATGGACCCAAGCAATCTCGATCCCTGCGGAACAAGTATTCGTCCGTGAACGCTAACCGGTGCGATAATCGTGGCCTCTGTTGGATCTCCAAGATGGGAGATACGGGAACCCGTCGCATTCGACAGCCTCGCCTCCAGGGTCGTCCCTGCGGGCAAGTCCTCTGCCGATACGGGCAGAAACAACAGGAGTATTGAACAGGCAAGAAGGCCGAACTCGTGGAAGGTCGTAGCGACGATCCTCCGTAACTGTGAAAAATCTATCACAGCTTTCTACATACAGTATGAAATGCTTGCCGATGCCAGCGTTAGGATTTGGGCGGATGCTGATATGACAGCCCTGCCGGTCTCGGTCTGCAGTTCACTCGCGGCGCCCGGCAACGATACAAGCTCCAAAACATCAACCAGCAGACCCGGGTCTCCTCTTATGTTTGATTTGAGTTTCAGCTCGCAACCAATCTTCCTCGGGTGAGCCGATCGGTCTATCTCTTTCTGTCCAAAATCTATAAGCCAGCGCCGCTATGGCATCCCCAGTTGGCGAAAACTGGTCGCCTTCAATCACGGTCGTCTTCGCTCTCGCCGTATTGTCAACAGGCCGGTTGGTTTTTCCTAACAATCCTTCGAGCGCAGTCACAGCTCAGTCACCTCCGTTGAACCATTTGCTTTACCGATGCGGGTTGCGGACTTCTGATGAGCTTCCTGCGATTCTGAGAAAGTTCTGGCAGAGTGCTCAAGCGCTTGTCTGGAGTGCTCGTGGCCAGTTTGGTAATCCTGTTTGCCGTGTTGAGTTGCGGCAAGGTGGGCGGCATGAGCCGCCCCCCGATGAAACTCCGCCGCCTTTTGGCGTGAATCTCTGGGCATCTGAATCTTCTCCTTGTGAAAGTTATTCGTCGTCGTTGGCACAAGGGGTTGCGGCGATGAGCCTCACTTCCGGGGCTCCTACAAAGTGCGCTGCACCGTAATGCGTCGAACGCCGTGATAGACAACCAGAACCAGGACGGCTCCTGCCGTCGCTACGAGCACGCTATATAAATTCAAGCCCGTAATTCGACCCGCGCCAAAGTAGCTGAACAGATATCCGCCGGCTACTGCGCCAACGATTCCCAGAACGATGTCCAGAAATATGCCTTCGCCGTGCCTGTTGACGATCTTGCTTCCGAGAAACCCAGCAATCAGTCCGAGGAGTATCCAACTTAGAATAGACATGTCGATCACTAGCTGAGCGAGTCCTTGTGAGGTTCGCTCGCATCCTTTCGATTCAGTGCGAGGCGGCAGGGGCTTCCATCGCAATAAGAAGTAATCAGAGATGAGGCGCTTTCACGTTCTGGCCCGAAAGCCAGCCCAACTCTTCATGCAAGTTCGCTAAGTGATGAGTGTCAGAGGACCTGACTTAGTTTCAGATGATCTGCAGGCGGTGCGAGATGTACGGCCATTACTATTATAGGTAAAGCAGATCTGATTGTCAATGACAGGACTTAACCGTGTCAGGTGAAGCAACAGCGCGAACCCGCTGGCGCCAAAAGAGGGGCGATTCGCACAACCGGCGCCATTTGCCTTGCATGAATGCCCTCGCACTCGCACTTTTGGAGGGTAAGACGTAAACGTAATTCGACATACATTACGGCTCAAAAAACTCGACGCTTGCAAACGAGCGGGGAGGTCGTGCGACGCCTGACAGCCGCCGATCTGAGACAAGCCCGAAACGTTCGTGCTCAGGGGACCGCCCGGCCTCCTGGAGTCGCAGTGATGCCGGTTTGAGCTGGCCGGTAGCCGGAGTAAGTCAAGACCTTGTCAATGATGAGACTTTTTATGAAAAAGATTTTGGCGGCCGCTCGCACTTCGACGTGTTTCGGCATCCAGATCCCATCGCCGACGCGCGTCTGCTCCATCGTGATGTGTGAGCCGGGCAGCACGCGCGCCAGGAATAATCCAATAGAGAACGGCTGAATCACTTGTCCATCGGCCTTGACCCACCCGAAATCCTCCTTGTCGACCCAAAGCTTGCCGTTGACCCTGGAGAACATCGCGCCGTATTGGCCACGCCCGCGATAGCCGGGATGCGGCGTGGCCTGAAGCACGTAGGCCGGCCTGCCATTGACTACCTCCTCTCCGATCAGCTCGAAGTCGAAGGCCAGGGGCACTTCGCGGATTAACGACGTGTTGTTCTCCTCCTCTTGGCGGAGCCGAGTGATCCGCTCCTCGCGAGTCTCGCGCTTCAGCTTGCTGAGCTTGTCCTTCTGCTTCCTTTGTTCCTCGGCAGATGGAGGCCGCCCGTTGTGTTCCACGAGTTGCTCGAACGGAACACCGTTGACAAAAATGATTGTAGAGACCTCGACATCGTCCGATCTCACGAGCCCATGCGCGTCCAGGCGCCGATCCTCGTCACGCTGCAGGTACGTGTAATGTATCCGCGCCCTCCAGCTCTGGTCCGTGGCGGCGATGGACGGCCCCACGATCGCGCGGGCGTCCGGCCGGATGGAATGATTCTGAGGTTGTGCGGCAGAACCGTTGACTTGAGCAAAGCGCACGGCTGAAGCCGCGATGATGATGATGAGGGTCCTCATGCGGCGTTCCACCTCAATAAAACATCATGATCCGGAAGGACCGGAGGTTCAAGGAATGACTTCCATTCCAGCTTCAGATTTCTATGCAACAACCAATCATGCGCCCGATCTTCGGTCCGCTAACGGTCCATGCCTCGATCTGGCCGTCGTGACCTGATGCGTGATCAACGCTGTTCCCGATATTGGCGCGTTCATTTTGCCGGTCTGCCGGAATCCAGGCATAAAGCGACCAGATCGGAGACATTCGCTTCGCCCACGCACATGACCGTGTCTGCGCCCGTAGACCTTCACCGTTCCGTCTGACTCCGCAACGGCGCCACAGGTGAACACGACGTTGTGGACATATCCCGTAATTTCCCAAGGATCTTCCGGCTGCAAAATCCACGAGTCGCTCACTCCGATGACCTTCGCCGGGTTCAGTAGATCATGAAGAGCGACCCCCAGGCGGTAGACCGATCCGTCCATAGTCCGGAAAACACCGTGATAGA
>JBAUZG010000158.1:0-27913 GCA_049585195.1 Bryobacteraceae bacterium
CAAATGAAGAGTCGATCGAAATGGCGCGGCGTCTGTCCCGGGAAGAAGGCATTCTTTCGGGCATCTCGTGCGGAGCCGCGGCAGTCGTAGCGGTAAAGATAGCGAAAGAACCCGAAATGAAAGGAAAGACAATCGTAACCATTTTGCCGGATGCGGGCGAACGTTATCTTAGTTCTGTTCTCTTCGAGGGCATGTTCGAGTAGCACGGGTCTTTTTTTCCGGGAGACGCGTAACTTTCAATCTCCGGAATGCGTTAGATAGATACATCCCCGTAACGACCGCGGGCGCTTTACCCCAAATACCCGAAACCCCAAGCGCCCGCACCTTCTTTTCCAACCTCCAAAAGCATTCCGTGTGCCTTGTAAGATGAAGAAGGCCGTGCGGCACGTTGGCTGCCAGGGCCTACATGGCGGCGAAGGCTAATGAAAATCTGTTATTTCGATGCTTTTTCGGGCATCAGCGGCGATATGAGTGTCGGCGCGCTCTGTGATGCCGGCGCGCCCTGGGAGACGGTGCATTCGGCGCTGCGGAGCTTGAATCTCGGCGCGTCTTATCGCCTGGAAAAGACGAAGCGAAAGGGCATAGCCGCGTCCAAATTTTGGGTCGATAGCGGGGAGCAGAAGGCACATCGTCATCTGCCGGGCATCGAGAAAATCATCCAGGCTGGCAGCTTCTCGACCGGCGCGAAAGAGAACGCGATCGCCGTATTCCGGAAACTGGGTGAAGCGGAAGCTAAGATGCACAACGTCCCTGTCGAGAAGGTTCATTTTCACGAAGTGGGCGCGGCGGATTCTATTTCCGATATTGCCGGCACATGCGTCGCGCTCGATTCCCTCGGTGTCGAGCGCGTTTATGCGTCGAAGGTAAATGTCGGAAGCGGAAGTGTAAACACTGAGCATGGAGTTCTGCCGGTACCCGCGCCGGCGACGACGGAGCTGCTGCGGGGCAAGCCGATTTATGCGTCCGGTCCCGAAGCGGAATTGACGACGCCGACGGGCGCCGCCCTGCTTGCGGCATTGGCCGAAAGTTTTGGGCCGATGCCTCCCACGCGCATCGATTCACAGGGTTTCGGAGCAGGCGACAAGGATTTCCCAATGCAGGCTAACGTGTTGCGGGTGGTAATTGGCGAGACGACCGGCGCCGCCGAGAGCACAACTGTTTCGGTTTTAGAAGCAAACATCGATGACTCGACCGGCGAGGTTCTTGGATACGCGATGGAGCGGTTGTTCAGCGCCGGCGCGCTCGACGTTACGCTGGAGCCGATCTTTATGAAGAAGAACCGGCCGGCCACGAAAGTATCCGTCATCGCCACGCCGGATAAAGCAGATTCACTTGCCGCAGTTCTGTTTGGCGAGACTTCGACTTTAGGAATACGAATGTATTCAGCCGAGCGCCGCGTGCAGGCGCGGAATGTCCGCGAGGTGCAAACGTCGTTCGGCGTTATACGGGTCAAGCAGGCCGCAAATGGATGGTTCTCGCCTGAGTACGAGGATTGCCGCCGCATTGCACTTGAAAAGAACGTCGCCCTCCGCACCGTCATTGCTGAAGCAAATTCCAGCTTCTTGAAAGGCAATTAAGCGAACAAGACTCTCCGATGAGTAAAGGCAAGTACTATCTCACCACCCCCATCTACTATGTAAACGCAGCGCCGCACATCGGCACGGCCTATTGCACGTTTACGGCGGATTTGATCAAGCGCTTTAAGACGCAGCAAGGCTACCGCCCGGTTGTGCTCACCACCGGATCCGACGAGCACGGCCAGAATGTCGAGAGGGCGGCGAAGGCCATTGGCAAAACCCCGGACGAATACGCAACCGCAGTCGCCGACGAATTCGTGCGGCAATGGAAAGCGCTGGGCATCTCGTACGACGAATTCATCCGTACATCCGATCCAAAGCATTTCGAAGTGGTGCGCGAGTTATTTGAGCGCTGCCAGAAGAACGGATACATCTACAAAGGCTCGTATACGGGACAGTATTGCTTTCACGACGAGTTGTATGTGAACGACGCGAAGCCTGGCGATCCGTGCCCGGATTGCGGCCGCATAACGGAAACCGTTACGGAAGAGAACTATTTTTTCAAGCTCTCCGCGTTCCAGGAAAAGTTGCTCGAGCTTTACGAACTGGAGCCGAACTTTATCCGCCCTGAAACGCGAAAAAACGAGCTGATTGCTTTCGTAAAGCAAGGTCTCAACGATCTATCCATTACCCGTACGAACATCAAGTGGGGAATTCCCGTGCCGGTCGAGGGCCATCATGTCTTCTACGTGTGGTTTGACGCGCTGATCTCCTATATGAGCGCCGTCCAGGGGCAGAACTTGTGGCCCGCCGATCTGCACCTGATTGGAAAAGATATTCTTCGCTTTCACGCGATCTATTGGCCGGCGTTTCTAATGGCCGGCGGCTTGCCTCTGCCCAAGCAGGTTTTTGGCACTGGCTGGATTTTGGTGCAAGAAAGCAAGATGAGCAAGTCGCGCGGCAATGTTGTACGCCCTGGACCGATTACTCAAGTAATGGGAGCGGGGGACGAACTCGCCGGAGCCGATGCGTTGCGTTATTTTCTTTGGCGCGAGATTCCGTTTGGCCAGGATGGCAACTTCAGTTACGACGCGCTCATTGATCGTTACAACGCCGATCTCGCGAATGGCATTGGAAATCTCGCCAACCGGACGCTGACGATGATCCATCAATACTTCGACGGGACTGTACCGGCATCCGAGGGCGACGCGGCAATTGCGGATAGTGCGGCAAGGACGGGAACGCTGGTCGCGGAACATTTCGAAAACTTCGATTTCACGCGGGGAATAGAAGCCATGTTGGCCTATGTCTCGCAGATCGACAAATTCATCGTCGATCGTGCCCCCTGGAAACTGGCGAAAGAACGCGCGAACAATCCGGACGCTGGAATCAAGCTGGCAGACACCCTATACACTTCGGCCGAGAGCCTGCGACTGATTTGCGGATGGCTGTATCCAGCGATGCCGGCGTCAGTAACGAAAATCTGGACTCAACTCGGAATGACCACCCCCATCGAAGACGTGCGCGTGGACGATCTAGTCTGGGGAAAATTGAATGCGGGTCAGAAGATCGGCAAAGTGCAGGCCGTGTTTCCGCGCATTGACGCTAAGCCGGCGATTGCGAAGATGCAGGAACTCGAGATCCTCGAGGTAGAACGCCAGAATGCACTGCTGGGCAAAAAGCCCGAAGCGACTGCCTCCGCCGCCGCGAACGCAGCCGGTTCCGAAATGATATCAATCGACGACTTCGCTAAGGTGGATCTCCGCGCGGGCGAAGTGAGATCGGCGGAACGCGTGAAGGGCGCCGACAAGCTGCTTCATATGAAAATTGACATCGGCGAGCCGGAGCCGCGTTCGATTGTTGCCGGCATCGCACTGGCCTATAAGCCGGAGGATTTGATCGGCCGTAAGGTGGTCATCGTGGCAAATCTGCAACCCAGGAAACTGCGCGGGCTAACCTCGCAGGGCATGATCGTGGCCGCGAGTTTGGAAGGCGGCCAGCCGATTCTTGCGGGTTTTCTCGAGGAAGTGCCAGTAGGCGCACGTCTGAAATAGCATTCGGCAGAAACCAATCGTGAATCTTGTCGACTCGCACTGCCACTTGGACGATGCTCAGTTCGACTCCGACCGTGAGGACGTAATTCAGCGCGCGCTCGACGCAGGCATACGGTATCTGCTTGCCATTGGCACGGGAAATGGTCCGCCCGATCTCGAGGCCGCTCTCCGCCTTGCCTCCCGATATCCATTTGTCTACGCGACCGCGGGAGTCCACCCAAACGATGCTGAGAAATCGGATTTGAAGACGTTTGAGAATCTGCGCGCTCTCGTTCGCCATCCTAAGATTAAAGCGATTGGGGAAATCGGGCTTGACTACCACTGGGGCGTTCCCAAAGAAATTCAACTTCGAGCCTTCCGCAAACAGCTTGAGCTGGCGATTGAGACTCGAATGCCCGTAGTGATTCACACGCGCGACGCTTGGGATGATACGATCGACGTTTTGCGAGACTCCTGGGCTCCAGCCGGGCTGCCGTGCATTATGCACTGCTTTGCCGGCGACGCCGCCCGTGCGCGAGAATGTCTCGACCTGGGTTTCTACTTGAGTTTTGGCGGCGTAGTGACTTTCCCCAAGGCCGGCGAAATTCGAGAAGCTGCCCGCGTCACCCCGTCTGATCGGATTCTCCTCGAAACCGACTGCCCCTATCTCGCGCCTGTGCCGAAGCGCGGCAAGCGCAACGAGCCATCGCTCATCGTGCATACGGCGCGTGTAGTAGCGGAGGCTCGCGGGATTGCGGTTGAGGAATTCGCTTCCCAGACAACCGCAAATTTCGAGCGCTTGTTCGGGATTGGCACGCTACACTGAAGGATTTAATCCTGGGGATTGACAGCCAACATGTTCTCAAAGATCAGGCAATCGTTCGTCGCGCGCGAAATCTTTGAACTTGTTCAACCAGACCTGGCGCTGGTGGAACAGGAAATAGGTTTCGAATCGGTTGCCTCGGTCGAGGCCATTACGACTATCAACCAATATCTTCACGCAGGAGGCGGCAAGCGGCTGCGGCCTACGCTGCTCCTCCTGATTACACGGCTCTTCGGCCCGTCGAACGATTCCGCCAGGCGTTTGGCGGCGGTAGTCGAAATGATTCACACCGCAACCTTAGTGCATGACGATGTCATCGACGTTGCCAAAACCAGGCGCGGGCGGCCCTCCACAAACATGGTGTGGGGAAACCACACGTCGGTCCTAGCGGGCGATTGGCTCTACATGCAGGCGTTCCAAGTGGCCCTCCGCGAGCGCCAGTTCCATATTCTTGACGTGCTGATTTCGCTGACCCAAATGATGGTTGAAGGTGAGCTGCTGCAATTGGAACGCTTGCAGCGACTCGACGTTTCCGAAGCCGATTACATGGAATTGGTCGACCGGAAAACTGCCAGCCTGTTCTCAGCTTGCGCCCGCCTGGGCGCCATCGCCGCTGGCGCCGATGATGCCATTGAAGCGAACCTGGGCGATTTCGCCTGGAATCTCGGAATGGCCTTTCAGCTTGTGGACGACATTCTGGATTTCACCTCTACAGAGAAGATCCTGGGCAAGCCTGCCGGGAACGACTTGCGAGAGGGCAAGGTGACTTTACCCATGATCTACGCCCTGGAAGCTGCTTCGGGGGAGGAGCGGCGGACCGTCGAAACGGTGATGGCGGACGGGAACTACGATCAGATTCCATTCATGCGCGTGCTTCAGATTCTGGAGCATCACGGTACCATCGCCCGCGCCTACGAAAGAGCGCACGCGTTTACGTCGCGAGCACACGCCCTGCTTTCTGCCTTTCCGGAAAGTCCGGCTCAGCGCGCCTTACAAGCCGTGATCGACATGGTCACCGACCGGCAGTCATAAAACCTGCACCAATTTTGTGGCGGGCGCGTTTCGAAGAACGGGCTCAACAACGCTCCAGACGCGTTGCGAAACGGCGTCCGGGTTACCCGACCCATCGACGATTTTAAACCGTTCCGGCTCTTCACGGGCGATACGGTGATAGCCCTCGCGCACGCGCCAGTGAAAGGCGAGCGATTGTTCGTCGAACCTCGTTTCGACGTCTCTGCTGCTGGACGCGCCGCTGTTCCGGTGACGGGCCCTCGCCAGGCTGAGAGCAAGATCGAGCTCGATGCACAACGTCAAATCGGGTATCAGACTACCCAGTATCAATTGGTGAAGCTTGTGGACTGTTTCAACACCCACTCCACGGGCCTCGCCCTGGTACGCAACCGATGCGTCGGTGAACCGGTCTGTCAATATGATCGCCCGCTGTTCGAGCGCGGGCGCAATCACTTGCGCCGCAGCCTGAGCGCGGCTTGCAAACATCAGCAGAAGCTCTGCCAGCGGCGTTATATCGTGATTAGCCGGATCGAGAAGAATGCGGCGGATCTCGCGGCCGATATGGGTTCCGCCCGGCTCGACGTTCTCAATCACGCGGTAATGTTCGCTCTTCAATCGTTGCGCGAGCAGCCTGAGCTGTGTCGATTTTCCACTTCCCTCATTCCCTTCAAAGCTGATCAGGAAACCACGCTCAGTCATAGACATAATGCAGCAGCTTTTTCAAGTCTTCCCACGCTTCGCGTTTTGCCTGCTGATTGTATTGCCGCAACAGATAAGAAGGGTGATAGGTGACCATCACTGGTATGTTGTTCCATTGCTGCCACTCGCCTCGCAGCTTGGTGATTCCAAGCTTTGGATTGAGCAGCGCTTTCATCGCAGTCGAGCCGAGCACGCAAATCGCTTTCGGCCCGAGCGCCATAAGCTGGCGATAGAGAAATTGTCCGCATGTCTCCATCTCATCGGGCAGCGGTGTACGGTTTTCTGGCGGCCGGCACTTCACTACATTGCAAATGTATACATCCTTGCGGCGAATCGGAATGCCTTCGCGGCTGGCCGTGTTATCGATCATCTGCGTCAACAATTGACCGGCCCGTCCGACGAACGGCAAGCCCTGCTCGTCTTCATCGGCTCCCGGTCCCTCGCCAACGAAAACAAGTCGAGCCGATTCGCTTCCCGAGCCGAAGACGATCGTCTTTCTCTGCTCGCACAAACGGCATCGCCGGCAATCTCCAATGTCGGCGCAAATCGCGTCCAGGGTTTCATTCTGTGGCTCGAGGCGCGGAACAATGATGTCCGGCTGCCGGGCATCGTTCCGAACCGCTGCGATGCCGTCAGGAGCAGCGAGCTTCGTTCGCCGATAGATTTGTTCAACGCCGAGATCGCGGTAAAACTCGAGCCGTTGGCGAAGCTGCTCTCGATCCATATTCATTCGTAAGTATGCCGCAAGCGATAAACGACAGATTAAAGTTTGTTATAGATCTCATAAACGAACTGCGAGGTATCTCACTCAAAACCCCGAAATTGCCAGTTTTGGCCCAAAAGTGTCACCTTCCGCTCCCGGATCGTGTCAAAAAACGAGGAATGAGGATACTTGTACAGAAAGCACCAAGACATTTTCATTTGCTTCCTTTGTTCCTGGCGGCTTCTTTATTCCAGAGCTACGGTTATGCACGAAGCGCGCGAGTAGCATGGATCAAATTCACCGCGACCGCGTATTCAGTTTCTGGCGAGACAAAAGCTCAGACCATTACTGAGGAGGGACGGACGCTTGCAGCAGATCCGCAAGTTCTGCCGATAGGCACGGTTGTAGAGATTCGAGATGCAGGACCGTACTCGGGCCAGTACGTTGTTTCCGACACGGGCGAGAAGATAGTGGGCCGCAAGGTTGATATCTATATCGCAAGCACGCATGAGGCAATCGAATTCGGAAAGCGCCGAGTGAAACTGCGAATACTGAAGCCCGCTCCCGAAACGCCTGGCGAACAGCGGAAGGCAGCGGCAGAAGCTCTGATTGCGCCGAAGCCCCCGAAAGACGAGCGCGTTTCGACTTATTATCAATATCCGAGCACGACAACTGAGACCAGCAGCGTTGAGTAGTGGCTACTTCGACGACGCTGGTTGGGGGTGCGCAGCTCCAATCTTACGGATGAGAATCTTTTGAATCGTGACGGCGCTGGTTGGATGATCGTCTGAGTCGGTGGGCAGTTCGGAGATCTTGTCGACAATATCCTGTCCTTCCACAACTTCACCGAAGATGGAATACCTGCCTTCGAGCCACGGAGTCGGCGCAGTGGTAATGAAGAATTGCGATCCGGCGCTGTTGGGAAAAGAGCGCTTGGCCATTGCCAGTTTTCCCGGCTTGTCGAAATGCAGATTTGGACTGACTTCATCGTCAATCGAGAATCCGGGTCCCCCTTCTCCCGTGCCTAGCGGGTCGCCCGCTTGAATCATGAAATTCTTAATGACGCGATGAAAAACCAGTCCGCTGTAAAAGGGCGTATGCTTTTCCTTCTGATCGCGCGGGTCGGTCCAGGCTTTCTTGCCGGTCGCCAACCCAACGAAGTTATCAACGGTCTTAGGCGCTTCAGAAGGGAGGAGCCGGCAGGTAATCCGTCCGAGGCTGGTATCAATGTCCGCATAGAGTCCTGGCGGCAAGTCAGACTTCACAGGATTTTGAGCGGTCTGAGCCAAGAGAGCGGGGGCGAATAAAACGGGGAACAAGAGACGCGCCCGAGCGCAATATCTACGCATGTAACCGCGATTATACTGAACGCACGATCATTGGCGGTTTAGTAACACATATTTCATCGATCTTTTACAGGACTTTTGCTTAGAACGGCTATGTTCTAGAAAAGGCGCGAATAAAGCTCCTATATGCCCACGCGCAAATCCTCGGTCATACACGCACAAGATGGTCCGGCACTGAATGGCCTATTTGATTTGGAGACTCGGTCTCGGAGCGTTCAGCTTGTTCAGCGTTGCCTAGGCTTGCCCGAGCTCGATGAGCTTTATAAGTTGGTCCGGGCCGCGCGCCAGCCCTCCGAGCCTTACTTTTCCGCGCTGTTACGCGAGCTGGGAGTGAGTTGGAGCATTTCGCCGCTCGATCTCGAGCGCATCCCGAACACTGGTGGTGTTTTGGTTATCGCCAATCATCCATTCGGGATGATTGAAGGCGTGGTGATGAGTGGACTACTTCAGCAGCTCCGGTCCGACACCCGCGTTATGGCGAATTCGCTGCTCGCGAGGTTCCCGGAAGTAGCAGAGAACCTGATTCTGGTTGATCCATTTGGTGGTGGACAGCCCGTAGCCTCAAATCGGAAGGGTTTGCGCGAAGCCCTTGCCTGGCTGAAGCAAGGCGGCATGCTGGGCGTCTTTCCGGCCGGCGAGGTGTCGAGCCTTCACTTTCCGCAAGGGCATGTCACCGATCCAGATTGGAACCAATCCATCGCGAGGCTCGCCATCCTGGCGAATGTTCCGGTTCTCCCCGTGTTTTTCGAAGGCCGCAACGGCGTGCCGTTCCAGCTAGCCGGATTGGTGCATCCGCGCCTTCGAACCGCGCTGCTGGTGAGGGAGTTTCTGAATAAGCGGCGTAAGACCCTCGAGATACGGGCCGGCAATCTGATTCCTCCCCGAAAGTTGCACGAGTTTGCCACCGATAGGGAGCGGATAGAATATCTGCGGCGAAAAACCTATGTTCTTGCGAACCGGAAGGAGCCAAAGAAAGCAACGCCCTTTTTGCTTCCGCTCCCGTCGAGAACCCAGCACGCCGCGAACCAGCGCCAGGCACGAATCGTCAGTCCGACGGATCCTATCTTGATGGAACAGGAAATCGGGGCACTCGGACCGGATGCACTGCTCGACCTGCAGGGCGATAACGCTGTCTACGTCAGCAATGCCAACCGGATTCCTAACGTTGTTCGGGAAATCGGCCGGTTACGCGAGCTCACGTTCCGAGCAACGGGCGAGGGCACGGGGCGCTCTATCGATCTTGACAACTTCGACTCCTACTATCTGCACCTGTTTGTCTGGAATCGCAAGTATCGCGAAATTGTGGGCGCGTACCGGCTTGGCCAATCCGATCTGATTCTAAGGAACTTCGGCCGCCGCGGGTTCTATACAAGCACGCTCTTCGCCTACAAGCGCGCTTTCCTCGATCGCCTGACGCCGGCACTCGAAACGGGCCGTTCCTTCGTCAGGGTCGAGCATCAGAAAAGCTATGCTGCGCTGCTGCTATTGTGGCGAGGCATCGGCGCTTACGTGGCAGCCAATCCAAGATATAGCGTCTTGTTTGGCCCGGTAAGCATCAGTAACGAGTATCATCCTGGTTCGAAGCAGCTCATTGTCAGATTCCTAAAGGAGTATTGCGGTGCCGACGATCTGGCGCGTCTGGTTCGCGCCAGAAGTCCGTTTCGGGCGCGGCCCGTTTCGGGCTGGGACACCGGTTCCGGAACGGGGGTGGTGTGGGACATCGAGGAGTTGTCCGCCCTGATCGCCGATCTCGAAACCGATCAGAAAGGCGTGCCAGTGCTGCTGCGCCAATATCTCAAACTCGGCGGCAAGCTGGTTAGCTTCAATGTCGATTCAACATTCTCAAACACCCTTGACGGGCTGATCGTTGTTGACCTGTTAAAAACCGACCGCCGTCTGCTCGAACGCTATTTGGGGAAGGCGGGCGCCGAATCGTTTCTCAATTGGCACAATATTCGGGCATCAGAACACATTTCGAGCCGTTAACCTGCGAAAAGTGCGCATGTGCGCACGCGAAATTCCTTCTATAATCAGTCCGGGAAATCGGAGCTTCAGGGGTCTGTGCATGTGAAACTGAACATGATTTCACGGCGTTTTTCGATTTGCCTGCCTTTCCCGGGCATTTCTCTGCTTCCCGGATGCGCTCGCAGTATCGAGGAGTTCGTCCCTCAATCAAGTTAAGCTCTCTGCGCAAGCACTCCTGCACTGTCGCGAACAACCACAGTCTTCTTCGAATCCCGGCAAGGAGGCAGTTGTGAGGAAGAACGGATGGATACTAACGACGTCGAGCGTCATCGTGCTCGCGTTCGCAGGCGTAGGTTTGATTGGCCGGGCCGATCAGGATTTTCGAGGCGCGGGCGAGTGGCGAGTAGCCGGACATGATCTGAGCAACACTCGGAATCAGCCCGCCGAACACCTGATAAATTCCTCGAACGTCAGCACGCTCAAGCTGGCCTGGACTTTCACTACTGGCGGGTCTGTTTCCGCTACTCCCATCGTGGCCGGTAACGCGGTTTACTTTCCCGATTGGGCCGGTAATCTTTATGCGGTCGATAAGGATACAGGCCAGCTCATCTGGTCCCATAAGATTTCGGACTACGATGGGTTCTCGACTGCCATTTCGCGTGTCAGCCCGGCCGTGCATGGGAACGAGCTCATTTTGGGCGATAACGAAAACCCAACCGCGCTGCACGGCGGCGCCAACATGATGGCGGTAGACCGGCAAACGGGCGCGCTCGTGTGGATCACCAAAGTGGAAGGGCACGGGGCTGCCATCATCTCGGGGGCGCCAGTCGTCTTCGGCGATACCGTCTATGTAGGCGTTTCTTCAAACGAGGAATCGAACCTGGCGAGAAACGCTTCTTATCCATGTTGCGCGTTCCGCGGCAGCGTGGTTGCCTTGGATGCCAACACGGGCAACATTTTGTGGAAGACATACGACATGCCGGATAACGGCGGCGCCACGAATCAATATAGCGGCGGAGCCATCTGGCAGCCGCCCGCCATCGATCCGAGGCGCGGCGTCTTATACATCGGAACGGGGAACAATTACACTGTTCCGGCGAGCGTCGAGGCTTGCCAGAAGGAAGCTGAGGCGAACAATATCAGCGTCGCCTGTGAGGCCTCCGACGACTACATTGACAGCGCCTTGGCGCTGGATCTTCAAACGGGCAGAGTGAAGTGGACACACCGTGCGGACGCGGGCGATGTGGAATGGTTTTACAAGGTCGAGCAGTACGACGCCTGGACCACCGGCTGCACCACCGTGCCGCCAAACAAGAACTGTCCGTCTCCCAAGGGACCGGACTACGACCTTGGCGGCTCCGGGCCAAATCTGCTTGATCACCAGGTGGGCTTCGGACAAAAGAGCGGCGTCTATTGGGCTTTTAATCCTGATGACGGCAGCGTCCGATGGAGCACATTCGTAGGCCCGGCGGGAACCGGAACGCTGGGCGGTATCGAATGGGGGACTGCAACGGATGGCAAGCGTATCTATGCGGAGGTCGCCGATAGCGGTCATGTCAATTACACCCTCATCCCATCCGGAACCCAGATCAACTGGGGTTCCTGGAGCGCGCTAGACGCGGAAACGGGAAACATTCTGTGGCAGACCGCTGATCCCACTTCCGGCTCGGAAGACTTCGGAGCCGTAAGCGTTGCGAATGGAGTCGTCTATGCCGGCTCGCAAAGCGCGAAGGGATATATGTATGCGCTGGATGCAGGAACCGGAAAGATTCTCTGGAGCTTTGCGAGCGGAGGATCGGTGCTTGACGGCCCGGCGATCGCCGGCGGATTTGTCTATTGGGGATCGGGCTACCGCATTGGAACAAACAACAACAAGCTATACGCGTTCACTCTGCCATAGCCCTAGGGCTCGTAGTATCCCGTTCGAGTAATTACTCGGAGATTGGCATGCGAAGTTGTTACTGAAACTTTGTGATACCGATCCGGGTCGGAAACTGTGTTCTTGGGATAATAGCCGATTAAGTATTGCGTACGCAGCTCGCGAAGAATGTCCGTGAATGCGAGGTCAAGCGCGCTGGCGCCTGCCGGATAGAAGGGTCTGCCTCCAGTTGCTCGCGCCATTGTCACGAGCGCGTGCTCCCCTCCGAGGTTGCGCCCTGCGTCGTTCTCTATTGGTATAACCACAATCGGATAGAGAATGGCGTCGGAGCGAAGCGCGGCCTTTACTGCGTCAGGAAAGTTTTTATAGCTGGTTGTGTCACCCCCATCGGTCACAACGATTAGCACATGACGCCCGTCGCGTCCGGAAATGTCTTCCGACACCAGATAAACCGCATCGTATAACGATGTTCCTCCTTCGCAGTGGAGAAGCTTGAGCGCATGCTCGGCGCGGCGCTCGCTTCGGGTAAAACCCACCTCCATCCGCACCTGCCAGTTGAAGCTGTATAGAGCAAGCGCGTCGTCGCTGTTGCCGGACTGATTCAGCGCTCGCAAGAACTTCAGAACAGAGCCCGTTTCGTAGTTGAGATCCTTCCGCGTGGAAGCGCTGGTATCGATCAGCAATGCAATCGAAAGCGGAACTGAAGTATTTCGTTCGAACACGGCGATGGTTTGCGGAACATTGTTGTCGGCGACTGAAAAGTCAGTCTTCGCGAGGTCGGTGACAACTGCGTTGGTTTCGCGATCGCGAACGGTGACCAGCAGTCTGACAAGATTTGCGTTGATCGAAAATCGGGGCGTCTGGTTCTGTTGCGGCCACGCGATTTGCGGCCCTAACGCCAGAAGAACGACGGTGCAGAGACCGACATCGATACTCGCGGCGAGCCGCCTAATGGGATGCCTTCCGCAGGCCGGGAAGCTTGTCATCCCATTCGCCTTCCACCCAGACCGCGCCATCTTCAAAGTACTCTTTCTTCCAGATCGGCACTTCCCGCTTGAGCCTGTTGATGCCCTCCTGCGCCGCTTGAAACGCAGCCTGGCGATGCGGCGCTGTCGTGACGATCGAAACGCTTGCCTCCCCTATCTCCAATCTTCCAAGCCGGTGAACGATGCCGATACGGCCTATGGCGTGCGATGCCGCGATCTCCACCCCGATTCGTTCCATCTGGCGTATAGCCATTGGCGCATAGCATTCGTATTCCAGAAACTGCGTTGGGCGGCCTTTCGTGTTGTTCCGTACA
Source organism: Bryobacteraceae bacterium (assembly GCA_049585195.1). Taxonomy (GTDB): domain Bacteria; phylum Acidobacteriota; class Terriglobia; order Bryobacterales; family Bryobacteraceae; genus KBS-96. The sequence goes on from JBAUZG010000158.1 coordinate 13,277, forward strand.
ATGCCTTCAAATACAATCACCGCGCCGTCTTCCGGCCGCTGCAGCGTTTTGACCAATGCCTGTGAATCAATCGGAAAACGCGTGAGCGCGAAAAAGTGACCTTCGCTCGAGGCCGTGATAAAGTAGCGGGTCTCCTCGCCTGCAAAACTCGCAACTGCCTCCGCGCCCCCACTTACTGGCGGCAGGAAAGCCACTTCGTCCTGCTCGATTAACTCCGTTTCGGGAGCTACGAACTCCTGATTTCGTGCAAACACGATGGACGGACGCGCCCTCTCGAGAGTTTCGAATCGCCCTGCATATTTCCCGAAAAGCGCCGACACGGTCGTCCCTGACGGAACTTCTGCCAGGTCTTCCTCGAAACCGGTTATGTCTCGCAGCATTCCGAAGAAGAGTACCCGCACAACCACGTTTCAATCCTAGCAGCGGTCGTTGAGATATATGAAGAGCGCAGAGCCGCTTGGTGGCGTTGTGCGCGACTCAAGTAGAGGCGATTATGCTGGCATAGATATGGCCCCACACCAAGTGCAGCTTCGGGTTCGCTATTCGGAAACCGACCAGATGGGTGTTGTCTATCATTCAAACTATCTCGTTTGGATGGAAATCGGCCGGGTGGAGTTGGTGCGTTCGCGAGGTTTTAACTACAAAGACCTGGAGCGCACCGAGGGACTCCTACTAACGGTGGTAGAGGCGCATTGCCGCTATCTTTATCCAGCGCGATATGACGACGAGATCACCGTCTCAACCAATATCCTACGTGCCAACCCGAGAATGGTCGAATTTGGGTATGAGATTCGGGCCGTATGCGGAAACCGACTGCTTGCCACCGGTTCGACAAAGCATTGCTGGCTGAACCGCGACATGCGCCCGGCGCGCCTTCCGGAGCCTTACCAAGCAGTCCTGACAGCAGGTTGAAAGGCGCGTAAGCTCAGCGGACCACTTGCTGGCGCGCGCGGCTCAGCCAATCGCTTGAGGCTCGTTTCCGAGCCGCGACCGCAAGGGAGCGGATGTAACGAACCTTCGCTAAAGCGAAGTTACGCCAGAGCAAGAACAATAGCACCTGCCGCAATCAAAATCCCTCCAGCAAACTTTGCGATCGTGAGCCGCTCACCCAAAAAGAGGGCCGCAAAGACGATGACAAAAACCACGCTGAGCTTATCAACGGGAGCCACACGGGATGCTTGCCCTAGCTGGAGTGCTCGGAAATAACATAGCCAACTGAGGCCGGTAGCCAAGCCGGAGAGCGTCAGGAAGATCCAGGTTCGCGCTGAAAGTTTCTCAATCGAGACTCCGCCGGCAGTGTACAACGCGATCAGCCAAGTGAAAATGAGAATTACTGTCGTACGAACCGCCGTTGCGAGGTTTGAATCGACGCCCGCGACACCGATCTTTGCCAAAACGGCAGTGGCGGCGGCGAACAGCGCGGAAAGAAGAGACCAGAAGAACCATTGCATGAGGGGTTTCAAGATAACAGAAATACGACACAGAGTTCACGTAGCAAGCGCGAGGCCAGCTTGAGCACGAAGGTCAAATCCGGCGAATTCCTTACGGCGCCATTTCGGGAAAGCTGCGGCAGCGATCATCGCGGCGTTATCGGTCGAGAGAGCCGGGGTGGGAAAGAAGAAATCGAATTCGGGGAAGCGCCGGGTGGCCTCGCGTAGTCCCTGGTTCGACGCAACACCGCCGGAGACGATAATCGAGCCGGCGCCGAGCGCGGCCGCCGAAGCAACGGCGCGACATAGAAGCTCCTCGATCACGGCGGCCTGAAAACTGGCGATCAGATCGAGGGTGCGTTGCGGTGTGATGCTAAGCCACTGATCGAGCGTGGGGCGGCCAATCTCCCGCAAAAGTCGGCGCCTGGTAGCGATCTCCTCTTCGAGCGAATGTTGCTCTACCCAGCGCAGGACGGCCGTCTTAAGTCCGCTAAAACTGAAATCAAGTTCGTTACCTTTCATGCGAGCGAGAGTGAACCGGACGGCAGAGCAATTTCCGTAGGGAGCCAGCTTGTCGAGCACGGGACCCCCTGGATAGCCGAACCCGAGCAATTTCGCGACTTTGTCGTAAGCCTCGCCTGCGGCATCGTCGCGTGTCTTTCCAAGCAGCCGGTATGTTCCTTCCTGAGGCAGCTCGAACAGATGAGTATGGCCACCGCTCACAACAAGCGCTAGCGCGGGGAGTGGGATTGTTTTCCCTTTTTGGCGTTCCTCGAGCAGCACAGCGTGAATGTGGCCCTCCACGTGGTTCACCGCAATCAGCGGGAGGTCAGCGGCAAAACAGAGCGCTTTCGCGTAAGTCAGCCCAACGAGAAGAGAACCGACCAGTCCCGGACCTGCCGTAACGGCGATTGCGCCCAAATCATCGAGACGAGTATTAACATCCTCAAGCGCCTGGCGCACGACCGGAACAATCGCGCGGAGATGTTCCCGCGATGCCAGCTCAGGAACGACGCCGCCATATTTGCCGTGAGTGTCGATCTGCGAGGCAACAATAGAGGAGAGGACTCGCTCGCCATCTTCCACTACTGCGGCCGCGGTTTCATCGCACGAGCTCTCGATCCCTAGAATCTTCATCATCTATTTTCATTTTCGTCAACAGCCTTCTATGAGAATGAAGAGTTGGAGCGTGCGTAGCAGACACATTGCTGGTTTCCGAATTCGATTTCGAGCTGCCGCCGAACCTGATTGCGCAAACGCCGCCCGCCGAACGGGGAAGTTCGCGCATGCTGGTGGTTTCGAGAGAAAAGCAAACGTTTGAAGACGGCCTTTTCTCCGACTTTCACAAACATGTCGGACCAGGCGACTGCGTTGTCTTGAATAACACACGCGTATTCCCGGCGCGGCTGCGCGGACGCCGCAACCATGTGGAAGGGCCGGAAGTGGAAATTTTGTTAGTCCGGTCCAGACGGCCGGATGAAACGGTATGGAGAGCGTTGGCGCGTCCGGCGAAACGCGCCCGCCGCGGCGATATGATTTTCTTTGATGCGTGTTTGAAAGCCGTGGTGATAGAGGAAGGCGAGCATGGCGAAAGGACCCTCGAGTTTCAGTCGCCGGAGCCGCTTGCTACCGTGTTCGAGCGCATTGGGTCGGTTCCTCTTCCACCCTACATACGCCGCAAACCGGAGGAGTTTGACCGTGAACGGTACCAGACCGTGTTTGCTGAGAAACGGGGTTCGGTGGCCGCGCCGACAGCCGGTCTCCACTTCACGGAGGAAATGCTCGAGTTGTGCCGTGCGGAGGGTGCGGTGATAGCTTACGTCACCCTGCACGTGGGTCTTGGGACTTTCGCTCCTCTACGGACCAGCCGCGTGGACGAAGTTCAACTGCATGAAGAATACTTCGAAATCGATAACAGCAGCGCGGCTGCGATTCAGGCGTCTCGCCGCTGCGTATGTGTAGGAACAACAAGCGTGCGTGCTCTAGAGACCGCAATGCTGCGGGGTGGAGTGCGCGCAATGCAAGGCGAAACCAATCTGTTCATTTCACCGGGCTTTACGTTCCGGGCAGCCGGAGCATTGCTCACTAACTTTCATCTGCCCCAGTCGAGCTTGTTGATTCTGGTGAGCGCGTTCGCCGGTAAGGATTTAATTCTGAGGGCATATCGCCATGCTGTCGAGGCGCAGTACCGTTTTTTTTCGTACGGGGACTGCATGCTTGTGCTTTAAAGCCAGACGTCTTATCCTTTTCAGCCTAGCCGCAGGCCAACTTCCTTGTTCGACTACTTGGCCACACGCCGCAACGTGAACGCGTCCCGCCGCATTGTCGTGTTCTTCAGCTTTTTCCAGTCGTCATCGATGTGAATTAGCCGTCCCGTAATATGATTTGAGTTCTCCGAAGCAAGAAACTCCGCCATTTTCATCTGCTCCTCTGGCGGCGTTCCACCCGTGCGGCGCGTCTCGATGGCCTGCGCCACGAGATTGGGTTCAACGCGTCCGGCGGCCCGGATTATCTCATCAGTCAGGCTGGTGTAAGCCAACCCGGGATCGAAGCAGTTGATTTGCACATTGTGATCCAGGACCTCGGGCGCAATGGACTCGACAAAACGCGCAACCGCTGTCTTTGCCGTCGAATACGACGACAGGTGCAGCTTCGGCGCCTCTCCGGCATCGCACACGAGCACAATAATTTTGCCCCGCCGCCGTTCCACCATGCCGGGAAGTACCGCGCGGACCGAATTGACCGTACCGAGTAGATTGATGGTCAGCGCTTCAGCCCACTGCTTCACTGACGATTGGAGGAAACTCTGCAGCGGCCCCGCAACGCCCGCGGCGCAGATCAATACTTCCGGCACCCCGCCATAAGCCACGCGCACGCGATCGACGGCAACCGCCATTTGCTCGGGATCGGCGACATCGCCCCGGATGCGGAGAGCATTTCCACCATTCTGTTCGATTTCGAAATGCGCCAGGTCGAGCTCGGCCTTGCTACGGGCAACCAGCGCAAGCCGCGCTCCCAGCCGGGCGAACCCGATAGCCAGCCGTTTGCCGATGCCTCGTCCTCCGCCTGTCACGAGTACGGACTTGTTTTGAAATCCTCGCGCTGACGTGACCACAACTCCTCTGTTTTGACCAGCCTACAGAAAGATAAAGGCGCTGGTCCGCCGGTTTCCAGGGCCTTCTGAAATCGCCATTCTGCGCTATACTGTGGCCCAGTGGCAATGATGCCACATCCAGGGTGTTTCGCAATTTTCCTAAGAACGCAAAGGGCTCAATCTGCAAGGTTCCAACCGGCTCAGGCTCTTTTGCGGCGCGGAATGGCCCCGGTTTGCTCAAGTTCATTAAGAGAGGCGAATGAGTAAAGAAGACAGCATAGAAGTCACCGGCACCGTAGTTGAAAAATTTCCCAGCGGCCTATTTAGTGTTCAGCTCGATCAGGATCGCACCGTTCTTGCTCATCTTGCAGGTAAACTGAGACGCAACCGAATCCGGGTTCTGGCCGGCGACCGCGTCACCTTGGAGATGTCGCCCTACGATTTGACGAAGGGCCGCATCACCTACCGCCACAAATAAGCCATTCACGACGTTTAAGCTGCGTCCTCGGCGCCAAAGTGCGCACCTCGTCTTTCAGGGCCGAGTAGGATCACTGCGATCGCGAAAACGAACACGGTGACAGCTGTCAGTGCCATGGCAGATGCAAAACTGACATGCTGCGCCAGAACGGCTTCAAGGTAAGCTACCGAACCTGCCAGCAGCGCGCCGCATTGGTAGCCGAACCCCGGCAGAAATCCGCGAATTGAGTTGGGCGAGAGTTCGCTCAAATGAGCAGGAATCACTCCCCATGCTCCTTGTGCCATAAACTGCATCAGAAACGCTCCCGCGGTCAGCAATATCGGGGTTTCCGCATAGGCCCACAGCGGAATAATCACAATCGCCAGGGCTAGCGATGAGGCCAACGTCCGGCGGCGGCCCAACCGGTCCGACACCAGACCCGCAGTCACCCCTCCAACGAGGGCACCGACCATCGAAATTGCCGTGATGACCGATCTCATGCCCGAACCATAGCCCCATTGCCGCTGCAAGAACGTCGGGTACATGTCCTGTGTCCCATGCGATGCCAGATTCATAGCCGTCATCAACACCGTTAGATACAGAAACAACTTCCAATGGCCCAGAATCGTTCTGCCAAGTCCACGCCAGGTTTCTTGCTTTGAACGATGCCACGTTTCCGACTCCGTCACCTTCGTCCTCACATAAACAGCCAACAGAGCCGGCAGGCCACCGAGAAAAAATAACGGTCGCCATCCCCAGCGTGGAAACAAAACGAAATACGCAAGCGCCGCCAGCAGATAACCAAGCGCGTAGCCCTGCTGCAACAGGCCTGATAATACGCCGCGCAGCCGGACCGGTACTTTCTCCATGGCGAGGCTCGCCCCCACGCCCCATTCACCGCCCATGCCGATTCCGAATAGCCCCCGCAGAATCAGGAACACCGCATAATTCGGCGCTAACCCCGTGAGGACCTCGATGACCGAATAGAACACCAGATCGATCATGAGAGGCAAACGCCTGCCGTACCGGTCCGCGATCAAGCCAAACAGAAACGCGCCAACCGGCCGGAAGGCGAGCGTGATGCCGATCGATAAGGCCATCTCGGCATCCGACCGGCCAAAATCATGGCCCATCGCCGTCAGGCAGAACACCACAAGAAAAAAATCGAATGCATCGAGCGTCCATCCCAGGAAACCGGCGATAACGGCGGCTTTGTGGTCCGTTGCCCGAATGGCTGAAGGCATTTATTCCTTATACGCGATACGCGGTCAAGCCCGCTCAATACGCAAACGAGCCCGTTTACGTTCCCGTAACGCCGCTGGACGCGGGCGCGTATGCTTAAGTAACTGGCGCATGCGGCACATTCCAGTGGTTCTACTCCTTTCCCTCCTGCCTGTGGCGGCACAAGCAGATTCGTATCAAGTGAGCTTCAGGGCGTTCACGGCGTTCGGAGATCCCGTTACCATTCGCGTAGTTTCTCTCGCCGATCCGCTTCACCAGCGCGACTTGGCCTCCCACTGTTCCGGCGCAGTGTGCACCGATGTTCCCGAAGGGCCCTACAGCTACTCCGTCTCTATCGCCGAGACGAATCGCCGCGTGGACGGAAGCGCCGTGATCTATCGAACCAATCAGGTGATTCCTGTGGATGTGGGCAGTGCCGCGGGCGACCTGGACGATTCCGACTTTCCGGACATCACAGGGAAAGTAGTTCTTCATGCTGCCGATCCCTCCAAAGTCTGGGTCCGGCTCGAGCAGCTCTACGCCGACGGCTCAGTCTCGGCGCGAATCGAGAAGGATGGAGGCTTTCAACTCGAGCAGGTGCGGCCGGGTAACTGGATGCTGCTGGTTTTCATCGACGGAAAACTCGTCCATTTCGAACCGTTCGTCTGCAAGACCACGGGCAATCCGCCCGTCAAGATCGATCTGTCTCTCAGCGAGCCGCTGATTAAGGCGCGGAAACGCGCATCGCCGTTGCCGGGACAGCATTTGACGGCTAAGGGCCAATAATTTCAGGGGTGACGATTTCATCCACACTGATATCCGCAGCGCGCTCGCCCAGTATCGTTCAAACACCGGCATCCAGTATCCTTAAGTGGATACATGCGCATTCGCGCTCCCCACCGTCTGATTAGACTGTTTTCCTTTCTCGCGATTCTTTGGGTCGTTTTTCCGTCCTTTGCTGCGGTCGATATCGATTCACTAAAGCCGCAAGGTTATCTCAGCGACTATGCGAACGTGGTCGATGCGGCAAGCCGTCAACAGATCGAGACGTACTGCTATCGCGCCGAACAGTCGCTGGGAGTACAGATTGCGGCGGTCACCATTCCGTCGCTCGACGGCCGGGACATCGAAACCATCGCGAATCGACTGTTCCGGCATTTTGGCGTGGGCAGCAAGAAGGGCGACTTGGGCGTCCTGCTTCTCGTCGCCGTGAACGACCGGAAAAATCGAATCGAAGTTGGGTATGGCGTCGAGCAGTATGTAACCGATGCCGATTCCGGCGCGATTCTTCGCTCTATCCGCCCGGAACTGCAAGCAGGAAATTATGGATCGGCGATCTTTCAGGCGATACAAGGAATCGCGGCACGGATTGCCCAAGGAAAAGGTGTCGCGCCTCCTGCTGTCGCGAACGTCCCAGCGCCTCGCCCCGTCGCAGTACACAGACAAAGCATTCCGTTTCCTCTGATCGTTCTCGGCATCTTTTTTCTCTTCTGGCTTTTGAGCCGCGCTGGTCGAGGCGGTCGAGGAGGAGGTGGCTCGGGCGGTGGATTCCTTCCGGGATTGATAATCGGAAGCATGCTGGGTGGTGGCCGCTCTAGCGGCTGGGGTGGCGGTGGATTTGGCGGCTGGAACTCCGGCGGGGGCGGCGGAGGTGGTTTCGGCGGATTCGGAGGCGGCAGTTCCGGCGGGGGCGGGGCATCAAGCGGTTGGTAGCGAAAGATCTTTGGGGGAGAGGGATCTCACATGGAGGAAAAGCTTAATGAACTGGCGACGCGTCTCAAGTCGACATTTGGCGATCGCCTGATTTCTGCCATTCTCTTTGGATCAGCGGCCTCAGGCGATTGGAATAAAGGGGCGTCGGATCTGAACATTCTATGCGTGCTGAGCCAGGTCTCGTCGCGCGAACTACGGGAATCGGAGCCCATCTTTCGCTGGTGGCGCGAACAGAAGAACCCTCCGCCGCTGTTGATGAGCGCCGCCGAGGTGCGCAGCTCGACCGACTGTTTCCCGATGGAATTTCGCGACATGCAGAGTCACCGGCGCGTCCTGACGGGGAGCGACATTATCGCCGAAATCACCGTCGATCGCTCGTTTTATCGAGCGCAGGTGGAACACGAGTTGCGTTCGAAGCTACTGCGATTGCGCCAGAAGGCCGCCGAGGTTCTATCGCGGCCAAAGGATCTCATCGCGCTGCTCACCGACTCCGTTTCTACCTTCTGCATCGTGGGCCGTCACGCCCTCCTGTTGAGCGGACGAGAAGCGCGCTGGCCGAAGCGCGATGTGGTGGCCGATTTCGAGAAGGTTTTGGGCATCCCTTTCGATGCTTTCAAGACCATTCTTAACCTTCGCGCTGCAGGCAAGCCTTCAAACAACTTCGATGCTGTCCTATTATTTGAAAAGTATCTGAAAGAGATCGAAGCGCTTGTTACGTTTGTCGATCAGATTGACAAATAGCCCTCATACGTCGTAATGGAGATTGAACAATGAAAGGTGCATTACTTGTTCTGGGTGTGATCGTCCTCGGGGTGGTCATCGCAGGTAGCTACCTATTTGGCGTGCGCAACGAACTGGTCAAGGAACAGAACGACATACAAGGCAAATGGGCGCAAGTGGATAATGACCTGAAGCGCCGCGCCGATCTAATTCCCAATCTAGTAGAGACTGTAAAGGGCTTTGCGAAACAGGAACAGACCGTATTCGGAGACATTGCTGCAGCCCGTTCGCGTTTGTTAAATGCTCCATCGCCGCAGAAGGAAATCGACGCGAACAATCAGCTCACTGGCGCGTTGGGAAGGCTGCTTGTTCTCCAGGAGCGCTATCCGGAACTGAAATCGAATGAAAACTTTCAGCGCCTACAAGATGAGCTGTCCGGGACCGAGAACCGCATTGCGGTCTCCAGGCGCGATTATAACGAAGCCATCACCAAATACAACACCGATATAGCACTCTTCCCCAAAAACCTCGCTGCAAGCTTATTCTCCTTTCAGCGCAATGACGCTTATTTCAAGACAACCGAGCAAGAACGGCAAGTCCCTACCGTGAAATTTTGACTCGGGCGAGCTATGTCATAGGCACGCTTACATATCGACGCGTTTCCGTGTATGGCGCCTGAGATACCAGCAAGGGCTGTGGCCCCAATGCGGAAAGATTGAATTAACACAGGTTTCGGCTGCTGGCTTGTCAAACATATATTCCGTTTTCCCGTCTTTCTGTTTCACGGCATAGTACCGTTCCACCTGAATAGAGCCAAACGCTTCGGTTCCAGACGCTCTGTACTCGATCCATCCGAAATCGGCGGCGTAGAAAACGGCGAACGCAAGAACCAGGCTGACAATCGCGCGCTTAATATAAAAGATCACGAGTCTCAGTGACATTATTGTAGTAGCTTGCGATTCGGCTCGATGTTCTTGTCTCTCCGGATGTCCAAGTCGGCGATTCTCGTAGTTTTTCTGCTGTCGATCGCGAATGCCCAGGGCCAAGGCGCGCACGATCAGGTGCAGGATCTATTCCAGTCAGCGAAACAGGCACTCGAAAGCGGAAATTTTAAGACAGCCGTCGAGGAGTTCAGAAAAATTGTCAGGCTGGACCCATCGTTATATCAAGCGCAAGTCGATCTGGGGCTCGCTTACCATGCAATGGGCGATTTGCCGCACGCGGTGGAAGCGCTGGCGGCCGCCCGTAAATCGAGCACAGAACTCGGCGGAGCAAACTTCGTGCTCGGATCGGACTATCTCGAGCTCGGGAAACCCGCTCTTGCGATTCCGCCACTCGAAGACGCGATACGAGACGGTGTCAAAGAACCTAATTTGAGAAGTGAACTATGTTCCGCCTTTGTAAGGGCGGAGCGGTTTGCCGACGCGACACGCTGTGGGGCGCAGCTCTACGGCTTAGAGCCGCCCGACGCGGACGGCTGGTATCAGTTAGGACGGCAATATCTCGAGTCCGCCCGGACTCTCACGTTTGCGATGAGGCGGAGCTTTCCCGCCGATCGCTGGACGAAACGGTTAAACGCGGACGTTGCGGCGCAGAACGCGAACTGGAAACTCGCGGCGCGTTTTTATGCCGAAGCTGCCGCTATCTCACCCTCCCGGCCAGGTTTCCACGCCGCCTTCGGACTCGCGCTTCTGCATGTTTCAAAGCTCAGCGAAGCGGCTGCGGAATTCGATAAGGAATTCGCTGTTGCGAAACGATCGGTTCCAGGCCTTGCTGGAGCGGCGGAGGTGGCGCTGCTCCAAGGAGACCTGCCGCGGGCACGAGAGCGCTTCACCGCCGCCTTGGAAGCTAACCCGCGATATCTGTTGGATAAGTCATCCGAATTGGCTTCTCTGCTCACGCCGGAATTAGCCAGTTCCATTCTGGACGGAAGCTTCGATTCCGGCGATGCGGGCGGCCGATACATCCGGGCGCTTGCGCTTTTGAGAAGCAGGAAGGATCACGAAGCGACTGCCACGCTTCAAACCCTTACCGGCGCTGAACCGAAAATAGCGCAATCGGCGAGTGCAACACTAGACTGCGAGGCCGATCTCGACGAGCAATGCATTCGAGCCCTGGGCAGCCATGCAGGCGGCTCCGAAATAGCGATGCTCAGTGCCGCCTATGTTCGTGTACGCGATTTCGACAAAGCTGCAAAGACGCTCGAGCACTCCTCGGAAGTGGCGGCCGCGGACCGTGCCGAAGGGAGTTACTGGCTGATTCAAACCTATATAGGCTTGTCCGATCACTGCTTTGACCAACTGCTTCAGCGCTATCCATCGTCGGCGCTCGCCTACCGGCTTCGCGCGGAATACGACGAGATTCGCGATGATCCTCAGGCAGCTATTGAAAACTACCAACGCGCTGCCCAGCTAGACTCGCAAGATCCGACAGCGCGCGCGGCGCTCGCGACACTGTTGCTCGGCCAGAATCGCGTTCGCGAAGCTTCGACAGAAGCTGAAGCCGCTCTCGCGCTCGAACCCAATTCGCCTTCCATTCTGATCTTGGCCGGCAAAATCGATCTCGCATCCGGAAACGAGATCCGCGCCGGCACTCGCGCCAAAAAAGCGCTCTCTCTCGACCCCGGTTTGCTTCCTGCGCACGAATTGCTGGGCAGAATTTTATGGAAGCAGGAAGATGCCGCGGGAGCGGCCGCTCAACTCGAGCAGGCTCTCCCGCTCGATCAATATGGCGATTTGCACTATCTCCTGTATCGCGCTTACCAAAAACAGGGCAAAACGGCTCTCGCACAACAGGCGCTGGCTGAGTCGAAGCGGCTGCGACGCGCAAGCCTCAAGTTTGCTCAGGAGCAGGTTGCAGCTGGTGCGCCCCCAGCGGACAACCAGCAGCAGTGAAGCTATCCGAGAGAGACAACCTCTACGTCGCCCGTTCGCCTGAAAACATCTACTCCGACGGATTCTTTGTGCCGGTAGAAGGCCAGATCGATAGACGCATCGCCTATCTTTAGATTTCGTATTTGGACCTGCGCGATCGCCTCCGGCAACGCAGTGTGGCGGAGATATACCCGCGATTCCTTCGCGTCAATTGAAATGCCTAGACACGCCTGAAGAACGAGAAAGGCAGCCCCTGCTGCCCACGCCTGCGGCGCACAAGCCACCGGGTATTGCGTCGGAGCCTTTCCCGCGCGCCGGGCGAAACCACAAATGAGTTCAGGCAAACGATGCAAGTCGATAAAGATCGACAGATCCAAGAGGCCTGACATGATTTTCAGCGCAAGATCTTTTTGTCGGGAATTCATTGCTCCCCAGGCGATCAACGCGTTATCGTGCGGCCAAACCGAGCCGTTGTGATACGACATGGGATTGAAACGCTTCTCGCTGGTTGCCACCGTGCGAATACCCCATCCGGAAAAAAAACCCGGCGCCAATAGCGAATCCATTGTGCGGCGGCTGTGATCTGGCGATGCGATGCCCGAAAACAGACAGTGCCCGGCATTCGAGCTCCGGATACGGCACTGGCGTTTGTCGCCATCGAGAGCCATGGCGAACATCGACAGCTGCTCCGACCAAAAGGCGTCTTCAAATCGTTTGCGCAGTTCCCCCGCCTGCGCGCGCAGCTTCTCACCTGTCGAACGAAGACCCAGGTCGTCGGCCGCTTCCGCAATTCGCAATTTCGCGGCATATACATAAGATTGGACTTCGCACAGAGCTATCGGCCCGCGGGCAAGGCTGCCATCGTCGTGAAACACGGAGTCTTGCGAATCTTTCCATCCTTGCTGCAGGAGACCAGTCTCCGTGTGTCGGGCATACTCGACGAAACCGTCGCCGTCGACGTCCCCGAATCGATCGACCCATTCGAGCGCAGCCTCGAGGTTGGGCCAAACGCTTCTGATGAATTCGATATCGGCAGTTCGCTCGTAGTAGGCCGCGGCGAGCAGAACAAATAGCGGCGTCGCATCCACGCTGCCGTAATAACGGTCAAACGGAACTTCTCCAAGCCGCGCCATTTCGCCTTTTCGCATTTCGTGCAGAATCTTGCCAGGCTCGGCATCGCGGTCCGGGTCATGGTTTCTCGATTGTGTAGCGGCCAGATAGGAAAGCACGCCTCTTGCAACCGTTGGGGCAATCCACAATATTTCGAGAGCGGTAATGATGCCGTCGCGCCCGAACACCGTGTTAAACCACGGCACTCCCGCATACGGATACGGGCCATAATCCGTAGAGGCGATCATCATTTCGAGATCGGCCCGAGATCGGTTCAGCCAGTCGTTCAATTGTTCGTTCGACGTGAAGATGCCCGGATCGCCGACGGGAGACGAACGACGTTCGTGGTTAATTCGAGTTAAGGCATCTTCGTAACTGGCTAGCTCGCGCGGTAGGCCGTTGCTCTCGCAGGCAATGTTCAGGGTGAAGACAGTGCCCTGGTGGGCTTCGAGATGTATAGGCACGGATATGTTGGAGGCATGGACGGCGCAACCTAACGCGGAGCACTCGATTCGTGTTCGCCGTGTTATGCGGTCCAAACCCTCGTAAGCCAGCGTGACCCTCGACTCTTCGATTTCTTCTCGCAGGCGAACGCCCCGGCGTTCTCGTTTCTGACCCCGCACTTCGAAGATATCCGCAAAATCCGATTCAAAGGCGAATGACAACTCCACGTTGACGGGCCTTTGGCCATAGTTGTGGACGGCTATTTCATCGAAGGACGCACCGTTGCTCAGAAACTTGCAGCGGTAAATGTGCAGCGTTCCCCGAGGCAAAGATTCGCCAGCTACATCTTCTATGTCCGGATTCGTCAAGTCGGCCGCAAGAACGACATTGTCCTCGCGAACGGTTGAACTTAGCAGAAGCGGGCGAAAACCGGAGATGCGAAGCTCGAGGCGTGAAAGATAACGAGTTTCCTGGTGGAAGATACCTTGCTGGCCGCTCCCGACAGGTTGAATGTCACCGTAACGATCGAATACAGCGAAAGTCTCGCCATGCGAAAGTACAAGGGTACGGCTGTCGGCAAGCGACGACTGGGCCCGAATGTAGAATTGGTTTCCAACTTCGATTACGTCTGTTGCGTGGAGCTCCTTAGCCGCCATGAAGCAATTATCCCTGAGCTAGGCTACGCGCGTAAGCCCCTCGCGCCTCGGCAACGTGCCTCGCTCGGGTGTCCGGCCAAGCAAACGCTGGTAGACATCAAGATAATCCAAACACATCCGCCTCGCGCTGAAGCGCTTTTCGAAAACTTGCCGGCAAATTTTTCGATCAAGTAAGCCGATCCGGTCAACGGCCCTCACCGCTTCGTCCAGATTGTCTACAAGGTACCCGGTCGTGCCCTCGTCCAAGATCTCCGCCACCGCTCCCTTGCGATAAGCAATGACGGGAGTTCCACAAGCCAAAGCCTCAATCATCGCTAGACCAAATGGCTCGGGCCAGTCGATTGGGAACAGAAGCGCGTAAGCATTACCGAGGAAGTCCGGCTTGTCGCGATCGCCGATCTCGCCAATATATTCGACTAACGGATTATCAAATAGCTTTCTAATGTTTGCGTCGAAGTATTCTCTATCCACTACATCTATCTTTGCGGCGATCTTGATTGGCATTCCAACTCGGCAGGCAATCTCGATGGCGCGATCGACTCGCTTTTCGGGAGAAATGCGCCCCAGAAACGCCAGATACTTTCCCGATGCTTCGCGCGGCTCATAGAGACGCCTGGGCAAGCCGTGATGTACGGTGGCAACCCAGTTGGCCCACGGAACAGGTATGCGTTGCGCGTCGGAGATCGACACCAGACTCATGTCCGTGAACTCTTTGTACATGGGAATCAGATCTGGAATGTCGAGACGGCCGTGAAGAGTCGTTAATGCGGCGCCGCCCAGCCGGCGTGTCAACGGAAAGTGAAGATAGTCGATATGAAAATGGATAACATCGAACTCCCGCACTCGTTGCGCCACGAGTTCAATCATTCGTACATGATGTGCAAGACCATCGACAACATTACCGCGCTCGAGACGCAAC
>JBAUZG010000159.1:0-10135 GCA_049585195.1 Bryobacteraceae bacterium
CAGCTTGGGATCTCCAGGCCCGGCTCGAGGGTAATCCCCTCTGGAAGCAGGTCGGCGGCGGCGCGCGCCGTGAAATCCCCTGCGGTGTGTCCATCGGCATTCAGGATTCTGTCGAGCAACTGATTGAAAAAATCGAAGCTGAGTTGGCGGCCGGCTACCAGCGCATCAAGATGAAGATCAAACCAGGCTGGGACGTGGATGTCATTCGCAAGGTCCGCAAGCGGTTTCCCAATATCCTCCTCATGGCCGACGCCAACTCAGCCTACACTCTCGCCGATGCCGATCATCTACGCAAATTGGACGATTTCGATTTGATGATGATCGAGCAGCCGCTCGCGCACGACGACATTATCGATCACGCGAAGCTTCAATCCTCGATCAAGACGGCAATTTGCCTCGACGAATGCATCCGCTCGGCTCGCCACGCCGAACAGGCAATCGAGCTGAATGCCTGCCGCATCGTGAACATTAAGCTGGGGCGCGTTGGCGGCTTTGCTGAAGCCAAGCGAGTCCACGATATTTGCCAAAACCATCAGATTCCAGTATGGTGCGGCGGAATGCTCGAAAGCGGCATCGGCCGCGCGCACAATATCGCCCTGTCTACCTTGCCGAATTTCACTCTTCCGGGCGACGTATCGGCCAGCAAGCGGTACTGGAAGCAAGACATCATCGAGCCCCCGGTTGAAGTCAGCGCGAAAGGAACAATCGCCGTTCCGAACGGGGTTGGATTCGGCTACGATCTCGACCGCAACTATCTCGAAAGCGTCACCGTCCGCACCCAGACACTCAACTAAACCGGGCCGCGACCGCGAAGGAGCGGAATTCCGAACCCCACGCGCCCATCGCGTACGCTGGAATCAGCATCCATTATGCGCAACTCGCCCGTCTGTCCTGGCCGCCTTGCGTCTGCCATCCCCATTGCTGTGCTGGCGCTCTCGTTTTGGCTTGCCGCCGCTCCGCCCTCCAGCCAGATTCCTGGAAAAGGCAGCCTGCAAGAGGTCACGGTTCATGGCGCGTCCCTCGAAGGCAATCTCGACAACGACCCGACAGACAGGCAGGTCTCCGTCTATCTACCGCCAAGCTACAATCGCGAGCCGAAACGCCGGTATCCTGTCGTCTATTTTCTGCACGGCTTCACTGAGACAAATGCGAAATGGTTTGGCGCCGATCCCAAGTGGATCAACTTGCGCGGAATATTCGATCGCGACATCGCGAGCGGATCGGCGAAAGAAATGATCGCCGTCGTTCCAAACGCCTATACACGATTCCAGGGCAGCTTTTACTCCAATTCCATCGTGACCGGCAATTGGGAAGACTTCATCGCCAGCGACCTGGTGCGCTACATCGATACCCATTACCGCACGTTGGCGACACGCGAAAGCCGCGGGCTCGCGGGACACGCCATGGGAGGTTATGGCGCGATCCGCATTGGGATGAAGCGTCCCGATGTTTTTGGAAGCATCTATGTCCTAAGCCCCTCCTGCTTGATGTGGGGTGCCGATTTTCAGCCCACCGGAGCCGTAGGCCTGAAAATTTTCACCATTCACACCGACAGCACGCTCGAACGAGCAGATCTGGCGACCCTCAAGTATTTTGCCGAAGCGGCCGCCTGGTCGCCGAATCCGGACAACCCGCCGTTTTATATAGACTTCCCTTCCGCCTCAACCCAGCAGCCGCGCCCCGACATTGTCGCCAAATGGTCGGCGAACCTCCCGCTCGCGATGATCGATCAGTACCGGAAGAACCTTCAGCGTCTTCACGCGATTGCTATCGATGTGGGCGATCAGGACGATTATGCGCATATTCCCCTGGGAGCCAAGATGCTCGATCAGGTTCTAAGCGAATATCAGATTTCACATAGTTACGAGGTCTACCCGGGCACCCACACGAGCCAGATTCCACAGCGCCTGGAAACGAAGGTTTTGCCTTTCTTCTCCAAAGAACTTGTCTCCCCCGGCGTCGAGAAGACCGCGACGAAGTAGACAAATCTCAGCTGGAATCGTGCAACACCGCCATCGCTGTATTCCGTCCATTCACCGCGATCACGCTTCCTCCCGGATAAGTGCACGCCCCGCATAGATACACGCCGGGCATCGGTGTTTTCGCCTTGAGCCGGTTGCTCCACATATACGCCGGAAGGCATTCTCCCTGAAAAATATGCCCTCCCGTCAACCCAGTCTTACGCTCAATATCGGGAGGGCCCATCGCTTCGACGGCCTTCACCGCTCGCGGCACGTTGCTCGTAAATCTTGCTATCGAATCCAAGGCAAGTTGCTTTGCTTCTTCGCGCCGCGAATCCCAATCGCCCTTCGCAAATTTGTACGGAACGTACTGAGCAAACACGCTCATCAGGTGACAGCCTTCGGGCACAACACTCCGATCGTATACGCTCTGAAAATAGAGCTCCGTCCACAAGCGGCGCGGAAGATGCCCGGAGCGCGCCGCCGCATAACCTGACCTCCATTCCTCCTTCGATAGCGGAGTGTTGATCTGGCCTCGATGATGCGGCTCATCTGTGCCCGGCCGTGCGCGAAAATTCGGCAGTTCTTTCAAAAAAACATTCATCTTCAGCGTGCAACCCTCAATCGGTATCGCTTCAACACGAGTCCGCCACGATCCCTCGGCTGCACGTCCTAGAAGTCGCAGCGTTGTTCTCGGATCGGCGTTCGAAACCACAATCGGTGAAGCAATTTGCTCTCCGCTTTGAAGCAACACGCCTTCACCCGGCAGAATCGCAGACACCGGAACACCCGCGGCGACCACTGCCCCAGCGCGGCGGGCTATATCGCATAAGTAGAACGAAACCATTCCAACGCCGCCCTTTACATAGCCCCACGCCCCCGGCAAGCCGCCTAACCGGCCGGAAGCGTGATGAAAGCGAATGGAGGCGGTTCCCGCATCGAAGGGACTCGCGTTCGTGCCGATAATGCCCTGCCCAAGATAGCCAGTTCGCAAGCGCTCATCTTGCAAATAATGTTCCACGAATTCGGCCATCGACCAATGGAACAGAAGCTGCCGCGCTTCCTCATCGTTCCCCAGACGCTCGTCCAGTTCCTCGGGCGTTGGCGCATCGCCCAGCCATAAGTCCTGCTCTCCTGCCGGACGCAGCGCATCGCGAACCCGGGCGATCAGTGCGCCCATGGCACGCCATCCCTCCACATCCCTTCCCGAGAAGCGCGCAATCTCCGCCTCGCAGCGTTCATCGTCGTCATAAAGCTGCACACTGCTCGAATCCTCGAATGGAATGAACATACCCTCGCTTGCGGCATGCCAGCAAAAACCCTCAGCCGGCAGGTCCAGCTCTTTCACAACCAGCGGATGCAGCAGTCCCGCAAGATATGCGCAAGGGCCTACGCGAACTCCTGGCCAGGGCTCTTCCACAGTGCAGGCGCCACCTATGCGCTCGCGTTCTTCGAGTACAAGAACCCGCTTCCCCGCCCTCGTCAGGTACGCCGCGCAGGCGAGACCATTGTGACCCGCGCCCACCACAATCACGTCCCACGTCCGCGATCGCAGCTCACCAATTGATTTCGGCAAACCGACTCGCCCGAGGCACGCGACTGCGGAAATCGCTCCGTTCTTCATCGATGAAACTGACCGTCCAGGTTCAGTTTCGCACCAACGGTAAAATAAATACTTCGTGGCCAGCCAAGACCTCGTTCAAATCGACGCGCCGGTGCGCCCGCGCCTTCCTGCCTGGCTTCGAAAAGGTCAAACTCATTTTGAATCGGTCCAAAAACTGAAGACAGAACTGCGCCGCCTCCGCCTCCACACAGTCTGCGAGTCCGCCCGCTGCCCCAATATTCACGAGTGTTTCCATCGCGGCGCCGCGACGTTCATGATCCTAGGAAATTTATGCACGCGCGGATGCGGATTCTGCTCCGTTCCTAAAGGATCCGCCGCAAAACGCGAATTCACACTCGACTCGAACGAGCCACGGCATGTCGCGGAGATGGCCTCAATGATGAATCTCCGCTATGTCGTGATCACATCGGTTAACCGCGACGATCTTGATGACGGCGGCTCGTATCATTTCGCCCGCACCGTGCGCGAAGTGCGAAAGGCGTTGCCATCGTCGCGCATCGAAGTGCTGACGCCCGATTTTGAAGGGAATCTCGATGCCGTAGCCCGTGTGATTGATTCGGGACCAGACGTGTTCAACCACAACATGGAAACCGTGCGAAGACTTTACAGGCGTGTGCGCCCGCAAGCCCGCTACGAACGGTCGCTTCGTGTGCTCGAGTTTGCAAAGCGTCAAGCGCCAGACGTCCTCACGAAGTCCGGCCTCATGGCAGGACTCGGTGAAACACAAGACGAAGTTCACGAACTGCTGTGCGATATTCGGCGTTCGGGAACCGACGTTGCTACCATCGGTCAATATTTGCAGCCCACGCGCCGGAATCTCCGCGTTTCTGAATATGTCAGGCCCGAACAGTTCGACTCGTACCGCCGGTACGGCTTATCGGTTGGTTTCAAAATGGTGTTCAGCGGTCCCTTCGTCCGCAGTTCCTACATGGCCGATCTCGTGAACGAACAGGCTCGAACGGCGCCGGAGGCATAACGCTTGACCGCGCCCCGGACGCGCTGGGAGTTGTCGCTGCATGTTGCGCTTTCACTCCTTACTGGTGTCCTGCTCCGTCTGATATTCCCGCAGTTCGACGTTCGCTGGCTCGCCGCCGTAGCTTTGACTCCGCTGCTTGTTGCCGTGGCTCGCGAAGATCGCCCGGCTTGGCGCTTCCTATACGGGTGGCTGGCGGGCGCCGTTTACTGGTTCACTCTCTGTATCTGGATACAGTTCGTGCTCGACGTGCATGGCGGCATGGGGCGCGCCGGAAGTTGGGCCTGCTTCTGTCTATTCACTGCGCTCAAGGCGATTCATCTCGGCGTCCTTGCGTGGCTTGCCGGGCCGCTCATGTGGCGCGCCTACGCCATTCCGGCCATCGCCGCGTTGTGGGCCGGCCTCGAGCGGACCCATGCCACCTTCGGCTTCGCCTGGCTCGATCTTGGAAACGCAGGCATCACAATGTCGCTGCCGCTCCGGCTCGCGCCTCTGACTGGCGTCTATGGCCTCTCGTTTGTATTTGCGATGCTCGCTGCAGCGGCTGCCATTGTTGTTCTTCGCTACCCGAGGCTCTTTCTTCTTCCGCTCGTCTCGATTGCCGGCCTGTATCTGCTGCCGAGAATTCCCCAGGATCGTTCGCTGCTACAAGGCGCGGTGACGGTTCAACCTAACTTCGATCCCGAAGAGAACTGGACCGAGGCCAGCGAACAGCGGGCGCAGACAGATCTCGCCACAATCTCAAACGCATGGCCCGCTCCGCTGGTAGTATGGCCCGAAATGCCCGCTCCCTTTTATTTCTATGACGATCCGCAATTCCAGGAGAAAGCGGAACAGATCGCCCGCCAACACGGCTACTTTCTATTCGGCACCGTCGCCTACACCGCCGCGCATCAACCGATGAATTCAGCGGTCCTCCTCGGCCCCAAAGGCGACGAGATCGGCCGCTACGACAAAGTCAACTTGGTTCCTTTCGGCGAATTCATTCCGCCACTGTTCGGCTTCGTCAACCGAATCACTCAGGAAGCCGGAGATTTCGTCCCTGGCAGTGGAGCCAAAGTGCTCGCCGCCGGACCCGACAAACTCGGCGTTTTCATCTGCTACGAATCCGCGTTCCCCAATTTCGTCCGGCAGTTCTCCGTGCAAGGAGCAAACGTCCTCTTCAATCTTTCAAACGACGGATACTTTGGCCACAGCGCCGCGCGCGAACAACATTTACTCTTGGCTCGCATGCGCGCGGTTGAGAACGACCGCTATCTTGTGCGCGCAACCAACGACGGCATCACCGCCTCAATCGATCCCGCAGGCCGCATCATCCAGCAACTCCCACGGTACCGCGAGGCCGTCGGCCTCATGCCCTTCGCCACCATTTCACGCCTCACGCCCTACGCCCGATACGGCGACTGGTTCGCCTGGACTTGCCTGGCAATCGGCATATTGCTCTCAATCGAAACCCAGCTCGCCTCCCGCGTCCGATCGAAATGAAATCACTCCAGCGTTGAATGGGCCTCCGGCGCGCCATACCGCCATTCGTAGCGCATTTTAGAAAGAAACCCGCCCAAAACGGCAGGTTCGTGGATCGCATCCGACTACATACTTGCTGGATAATCGGAGGGATTCGACTTCCCGTCTCTCGGCGATGGCGTTGCTGAGTGGTTTTGCGAAACGAACTGGGGGGCTTTACTTGAATCGCGCACAACGCCAGCAGACGGCTGTGCGCTCATGGGAGCGAACGGGGCCATGACGAGGCGTTAGATTTCGCGCTGTACGGCGGCTTAGTATTCCTCGCGGAGTCCGCCATCGGACCCGGTCGGTTGGCGCGCGATGAAGGCTTCCGTCAACCAGGCGTGCACTGCTTCCGCTACCCAGCTGGGTATCAGAACGGTGGGCTTGCTCAAGATAGATTCGGTATCTCGTCACAACGGTTTTGTTGAAGGCCAGACGAGGCTCCGAACAGGGCCACTCGATAAATTCGCGGATCGCGTGATCATTGCGCGCTGTGAGCTGATCGAAGGCAGGCTGTTAAGAACGGCCGATTTGGTTTGTCCTTTGAAACCTTATCGAAGGGCTACGATAGTAGCTGCAATCAGCTTCACGTCGGCCTCGATTCCAAAGTTATGCCCTGTGGTGTACCCGAATCGGGAGATGACCAGATGCTGGGACGGAATGATGTAAATCCTTTGCCCAAGATCACCGCTGGCGAAGTAGCCATCCTTCGGAAAGCCATGCGCAACGCGCCATGCCGCACCTGCGTTGAGGCCGTCGTTTGTCCAGAAACCGGCACCGTAGTTTGAGCCAAGAGTGCACTGCCGCGAGTAGGCAGCCCATCCCGCCGGCAGGATGCGGCGGCCATCGGGAGCTACGCCGTCGTTCAGGAAGAGCCAACCCAGCCGCGCAAACTCTCGCGCCGGAGCGTAGACATGGCTGGAGCCGACAAACGTGCCCACGCCATCGAACTCCAGCGTGACATGCTTCAGACCGATGGGCTCGAACAGCTCCCTCTCGGCAAACTGCCGAAACCCGGCAGGCCCACCGCCGATCGTCTGGCTCATCATGCGGTCCAGCAATAGCGTGTCGATGGAGGTGTACTCCCAGCGTGTCGCCGGACGAATCTTCAACCCGCGGTTGGCCGCATAAGCTCCCATGTCGCGAGAGTCGTAAAGCATCTGCGAAGCCGGATCGAAGCCTGATCCGGTCTCCGCGGCGTGCAGCCCGCTCTCCATGCGAAGTAGATTGTTCGGAGTAATCCGCGCTCACGGATGGTTCGGCTGCTGCCACTCCGGTAGGGGAGCCGGCGCGTTCATCGTCACTTTGCCCTCTCGGACGAGAATGCCCAGCAGCGCGTTTGTGACCGACTTCGCCACGGAAAAACTCATCACAGCCGTGTTCACGCCAAAGGCCGAAGCATACTGCTCGGCCACCACATGACCGTCTTTCACAATCACAATGGCCTTGACCTGACGTTTGCCCGCTCCGGGGCCATCGAACGCCTCATCGAGCGCAGTCTTCAGTGCTGGATTCTGCGTCTCGACCCGAGAGGATAGAGCGAACGAATCCGCAGAGGCTGTTTCAGCCTGTGAGTCCGCCACAAGCGCGGGCAGCGGTTGATTGCCCGGATACGTCAGCCTGCAACCATAGCCCGGAGCGAAGACCGCATGAGCCTGAGCAAACAACATTGACGCATCGACGGTTTTCGCTCCACGATTCACGCGGTAACGAACTAACAACCGCGCCGGACCGATAAGACCGCCTACCAGTTCGTCGTAGGTCTCCTTCTCCCGCAGCTCAGAGACGAAGATTGAGGAGCAGAGGTTGTGGGCCACCGCTCCGGCTCCGGTCTTCAACGGCGGCATCCCTGCGCTTGCAGCAAGCATGAATGCAAGACCAACTGAAACGATGAAGGCAAGTCTACGAACGCGGCGCAACGACAAGTATACTGGGGCAACCAAGAACGATCTGAAGCTATCCCCAGCTCAATCTCTTCAGTAACATCGGCATCGCATCTGCAATCCGCAGTCAGAACAAACTCTCCACGCGAAACCGGTTCAGACATTTCGCACAGTTAGAGTGAACGCTTGGTTGTGCATTGCACAAATCGGGCGTCGGCTCCAGGGAGACCGGAACAAGCGTAACTCATTTGGGCCGGCGTTGGGCCGGATCGTAGAAAAATTGCTCTTCCGCGATCTGATTCCCTTCCCAACGCTGGTATGCGATCTCCTCCATCTCGGTCGAAGTGCCGTCCAGCCAGACAAAGCGGAATTTCCAGCGTATGACAACTCGATCCTTATTGACGAAGACGGGCCGCACGCATTCTGACGTCACGCTCTTCGCTCGGGCGAGAACTGTTTGCTCGCGAGCAACGAGCTTGTCGCGACCTTTCCTTGGCTCTTCCTGATTTTCCTGGATGGAAGCATCTTCGGTATAAAATTCGGCGATGGCCTTGTCGTGTTCGTTGCTCTCTACCCGCGCAACAAAGCGTTCGAGCATTTCGTGAGTGGGCACAATTCTGATCTCCTGGTGACAGACTCACAATATCGCGCGTTCTCCTCGACGGTGGCATTACGACTATGAATTGCCCTTCCAAGAATTTACGCCGTGCCGTCATTACTCCCGGCAAGTCATCTTGTATCCGCTCATCTGCTTCCACTTCCTGCCCACAAGTTAAACGCCTGATGGGCTATCGCCGTCGACACTGGCTAGAACTGCTCCCCTTCCAGCTCATCGATACACTGCATTCGAGACCGGGCAAATTGCCCGGAGTTTCAAATGCCATCTATCCAACGCGTAGCGGTACTGGGCGCAGGCACCATGGGCTCGAGAATCGCGGCTCACTTTGCCAATGCTGGGTTTCCCGTTCTTCTTCTGGACCTCCCTGGCGATGGGCGCGATCGCAACAGCATCGCCCGCGGCGGCCTCGAATCCGCGCTCGCGCAGAGGCCTACCGCGTTTTTCACTTCCGCGGGCGTCGCGCTCATTGAGCCCGGTAATTTCGACGATCATCTTCCTCAAATTGAAAAATGCCAGTGGGTGATCGAGGCCGTAACCGAAAACCTCGAGATCAAACGCACCCTGTGGACCCGCGTCGATGGATTGCGCGCTCCAACCGCAATCCTGTCAACCAACACAAGCAGCATTCCCCCTGATCGCTCATCGCGCGACAGGGAGGCGCCACAGGGAAGCGTAGCCAACAAGCTGGACAAGTGAAACTGCTTCGGTAAACACATCGCCGTCACTCATGGTTAATGTTGGCTTGCGCTTTTCGCATCTACGATTAGCGCGTTATACGACCAAGTGCCAAACCGCACGGAGGTCGTCTGCATCCAGGCAGCAAAATTTATGTGACCGCGCGGCTACTTGTTGAGGGTGTGCTTGGAAAAACCGCGACATTCCGATGCTCGTAGATGGTGTCGCCGTCCTGGCGCGGGCTGGGGACCGCGACATGATCACTTGAGACAAGAACAAGATACCTTCGCGAGGCTAGTTCGAAACCAGCTAGAATTCCCTCGCTATATCGCTTAGCCTGTTGATAGGCCTCATCAGCCTTGCGCGTGACTTCTCCAGCACTGCGAACGAGCTTCCACTCAGTGAGGACGAGCGCGTCAGCCGCTCTGCGGACATCGTCGTCAATCCGTAACGGCGTACCCAGTACGAGATCCGTTCGTTCTCCCGTAGCCGAAGTTTTGAATGCCCAGATACCGTGCGAGAGAAAATGGCATGCGCCAAGCCCTTCACAAGCAAGCTCTCCATCGTCGAAGGCGTCCTTCCACCGTTTCTGTGTAACCCCGTCGGCCACGATGCTCCTTTGCAGGTGAGTAAATGCGCGAATTGTAAGGCTGCGCGCGACCATTTCAGTATCGGTGAGGAGATATTCAAACTCTGCCCGGAAGGAGGAGAGCGTGGGCAGTGCACCGGCAATCGCGGGGAAGCCGCTTTGTTGAATCGTTGCCGTGCTGCCGAAGCGGAATTCGTAATCGGCCAGAAAGCGGTCGAGGGATTCACGAAGCAAATCAGGGAGTGCCGCGGTATCACGAAGTTCACGCAGGTCCGAGACGACCTCGCTCACGTTCCGAAGCAGAA
>JBAUZG010000160.1:0-21252 GCA_049585195.1 Bryobacteraceae bacterium
TCTATCACGGTGTTTTCCGGACTATGGACGGATCGGTCTACCGCCTGGGGGTCGCTCTTCATGATCTACTGAACCCGGCGAAGGTCATCGGAGTGAGCGACTCGTGGATTTTGCAGCCGGAAGATCCCTGGGAAATCACGGGATATGTCCACAACGTCGTGTTCACCTGTGGCGCCGTTGCGGAGTCCGACGGAACCGTGAAGATCTATTGGGGCGGCGCAGACACGGTTATGTGCGTGGGCGAAGCGAATGTCTCCGAGCTGGTCGCGTTATGCCTGGATTCAGGCAGACCGGCAAAATGAACGCGCCCTGGCTGATGAAGGTAGACAACCGGACACGAGGAAAGTTGCGCGCGTCAACGTCAAGAAGCGGTCCGAAACGCTAGCTCGCCGTGACGATGCCGGGCCGGTGAGCACATGATTGCTCGGTGCGGATTGCGCTCATCTCTTTCATGCAGCTTGCTTAAGCCGTCTCCACAATGGGAGCTTGCCATCGAAACAGGAAAAAGTGGCGATCGCAAAGAGCGCACCGGTAAGGCAGAATAATCCAGCGAAGAGCCCTCTCTACAGCATTTCTGCTGCCTACGCTTCTAAACCCGATAGATCGGCAATGGGGACAGTGCGCAGAGAACATAATTCCGTCCTACGGCTGTGACACTCGCCAGCCGCTTCCCGTCTGGCCCGTGGGTACCCTTCGCGTTGGCTTCCTTTTCAGCATCGCGGCATGACGCGCCTCCTCGCAGTTATGTGCGTGCAGACACATCTCCTCTTCTGTAAAGGTCACTGCGTACATTTGCTCGCCTTCGCCGCGCCGCTCCAAAAGTCCCCGGCACAACAAGGGCAGTTCCTGCATCCGGATACCATATCTCCGCGTCAGTGCAAGATCTGCCCTGACAGTATACGTCGTCCGCGTTCGATCCGCCCCAACACCTTCGAACGCGAACACACGGAATCCCGTATCTTGACTAAACCCCACGAGACTAAATTGCATCTTTATGCTCCTCGTGAAAACTGTGTCCCGCTCCTTCGCGTTTCGTTCTGCTCGATCGCAGCATTACACTGCCGTCCTTGTAAGTCGCGTTCCCTTCGCGCTCCCCGGGTCGGCCATCAGCTTCAGCCGGCCGATTAACGCCTTTCCAAGGTTTATCTCCTCGGAGTTCGATCGGTGGCCGGGCATTCTCGTGTCGATGAACTCTTTGCGGAACAGCTGGTCAGCCGCGAGCGCGGTTAACAATCTCAGTTCTTCGACGGTGAGTCTCAGCGTGATGAATGTCCCATGTCCGATCAATTCCGTGTCCCCTTTGCTCCGCTGTGGTTCAATAGCATCCCAAAGCGTGGGCGACTCAGTAGCTGTAGTCTAAGAGAAGGAGGGATCAGATCACCTGACTTAGTTCAAATGATCTGCGAGTGGGCGGAAGTGCTCAGCCATTTACTAGTATGGGCTAATTGTGTTTATTTGTCAAATCAAACCCGTTTGGTTATCGGGTTAAATGACGTGACGACCCACTGGATCATACATTCCGAAGCCCGCCATTCAAAACGCGCGTAGAGCTAAAACTATTATGTCGTCCGATTGTTCCGCACCGGCGGCAAACTGATCGGAAAACTGCAACATGCGCTGCAAAAGCTCCTGGCTCGAAAGCAGATGAGACTCGCGGAGCGGTTCCTCTATCTCAGCCTCGCTCCACATCTCGCCGACCGGGTTCATCGCCTCCGTAATGCGATCGGACGATTAAGAGAATGTCTCAGTTCGCCCGTTGCCCAAACCTGGAAATGCGCATCCCTAACACGTTACAGCAACCTATTCAGTTCGCGCGTCAAGTTATTATTTCGAAGTACAGCCAGTATTCCAGGTTCAGGAACTTTGCCACTTTACTTTAGGTCAGCTCGCCACCTTTAACCGTGTGCACGTCGCGAAGAGAATCGGCTCAGCTCGCAGATCCCGTTCATCAACCCAGACCTTTACATCATCACCACCCGTCTCGGTGTCGGCCCATACTTCCTCGACTAAGCTTTTGTTAACTGGAAGCAGTTTTTTGCGGTTGTAGGGGGAAAAAACTTGGAAGTTCTCTGTCACCGAGAATAGACGATATTTCGGGTAGGGCATGTTCATAAACACTCCGACCACTTGATGATCACTTACTAGTGATAGCCTTTTACAAATTACTTATCCCGAGCAACTGCGTGGGGTTCGACCTCGGTCTCGGGTTCGAGATTGATAGCCTTCTTGTTTTTAAGTGCCAGTTTGTGGGCAGCAGAAAGCTCGGCACGACGTACTCGGCGGCGTCTTTGTTGCTTATTCAGGCGAGCCTTGTCGCCATTTCTTGAGGACACGTTGGACTCCTTCCGTTCATACGGGACGGATCCAGAATTACTGTTTGGTAGGGCTAAGAATTGGCAGTTATCCAGCAAGGTGCTTTAGCTCACCCACTGAACGGGCGAAACAATGGCGCTTCGTCCATCTAAACTATATCACTGATTCCAGCTCGATTGCGTGAGCAGAGCTAGAAGTCAGGAAAGCCGAGAATAAGTGACGCAAATTCATCTGGCCACTTTGTGAACGATATAGCTACTTACGGGCACTGTGGCGGATGATTTCCCCATGTCGCGGAGTGCATAATCGAGTCCCAGCGATGGTCTGATTGATCAGGACAACTTCCCGTAAATCGACTTCAATCGCCGCGGCGCCGCTTCAGGAATCCCTTGAAGAGATATTCTTGGGTTAATCGGGCAAAACATCAACGCGTAGTCCAGATCGACTAATTCAAATCCTTCGAGGCCACGATGTGCCACATGGCATTTCAAGAGAGTATCCTACCTGAAGGCAGTTCTTCTTTTCTAGCGCTTATCCCACCTCTTCGTCCTAAATTGCTCCCCCCAAAAAAGCTCGGTCACGTCAGCGAAGATGATGTTTCCATGAAGATCTTCACTGAGAGCTCCTGTTGTATGAGCTTTTACCGAAGCGTTCCCGTTAAATGCCATTTGTCTCGGCATAGCATCCTTGAAATAGAGCATTCTTAGGTTTTGATCAATTCGCAGCGTCCAAATGACACCCTGGCCCATCAGATCCTGGACGTCGCCGAGAAGGAATTGTTTGCCATCCCTGGGTCGGATCTCCAGGATTTCCCCTGTCGTTTTGTATAGCTGAGCCATGGGTTTTTGACCTTCCAACGGGCTGGCTTAACAATAGCAGCTTTCAATGTTGCTTGCCGTAATGATGCTTTCAGCAGATATTCGCACTTACCGCGCAGGCAATTTCTGTCGCGACGAACGTCCCTGCGCTTGCGCCGATGGAAAAGGAACAGGCAGTTCGCAGGGCAACAACCTGGAACCGAGTAGACTGGCCGGCAAATGCGTGGCCCGCGCGATACTGGGATTGTTGAAAGGCCTGACGTCACCTGAAATCTTCCGGCAAGTCACCTGGGAGAATGGAGTCAGGACATTCAAGTGCGGCGCTCAGAAGAGACGCCAGCAACCCGATGGAGCGCGCCTTGGCGCATCTTCCGCGCACGCCGTGTATTTTCCGAACCCTGAATTCGGGCCGAAATGAATGGTTGGATAAGCGGAGGGAAGCACGGCTGTATTGGTCCGAGCGATGGCCCATTCGTAAGATCGAGCGCCATCTGCGCATGGGTTGGAAGACCATCCAGAAGTATCTGGCTGCGCCGGCCCAAGGCGTAACCAGGCGCGAGCGCCAAAGCAAGCTTGACCCATTTAAGTGTCAGATCGCCGAGTGGCTGGAGAGAGATCCGCAAATCACCGCCGCACTCTTTCCGCGAGCATGCAACCCAGCGGTTGGGAGAAAGGTAAAATCGAGCGCGCGATCGGGTATATCCGGCAAAGCTTCTGGCCGTTACGCGAGTTCACCGATTTACACGACGTGAACCGTCAAGTGCGGCAATGGCTGAGCGAGGTGGCCAATCAACGGGTCCATCGCGAAACGCGGGAACGTCCCGCCGAGCGATTTCAGCCGGAAGCTCTGCGTCCGCTGCCAATCATTCCTTACGATTACCGGGATATCAAAGAAGTGCTGGTGCACAAAGATCTGGGCGTGCAGTTCGATGGCAACAAGTACTGCGTGCCGCATCGCTATGTCGGCCAGCGGCTCACGGTGAAAGCCGCTTCCAGCGCTGTCACTATCTACGATCGCGTCAACGAAGTGGTTAGTTATCCGCGGTCGTGGCGGCGCGGGCAGACCTTTGGAGCAGAACGTCTCGAGAAGGAGTTGGCTGAGGATAGGCCGGCTGTGCGCCGCTCGCAGGCACAACAGCGCTTGTTTGATTTCTTCGATGGCCTTTGCTCACGCGCGTTGGTGGAAGCTTATCTGCGCGACATAGCTGATACCGACCGCTCACTCGCCCGGCAGATCGCCGAGTTATTAGAGCTGATCCGTCAATATGGGCCCGAAGCGGTTGCGGGTGCCATCGAGAAAGCGTCTGCCGCGCGCGCCTTTGGCGCCGATTATGTCGCCAACATCGTACGCCAACAACAGGCGCCGCGCCGTCCGCAACCGCCTCTCAAACTGCGGGACCCACATCTGAACGAACTCGTTACCGATCCCGTTTCGCTGCTCGCTTACGACGCTTTCATTCTTAAATTCGGAAAGGAGGATCATGACCTCTCTCGAACAGAAACTGCAAGAGTGAATCTGCAGGCGATGAGCCGCCAGGCCGAGCAGACGATTGCTGAAGCCGCGGCCCCGCGATCGCTCGCCGCCTCGAGTCCTCGCGTTTGCAATCCCAGCCCACCATCGATGCCTTCCACTTTCACCATCACAAAAGCCTGATTCAGGCCAAGTCTCGGAGTTCCGTGAGGGCATCGACGGAAATGAGGGAAATACCAGTTACGAACTCAGCGCAAGCAGCGTTAAACATCCAGGCCGGCAGCCCGCAGATCGTATCGTCTGGCAATCACACGAATAGGTATTCGCCGTGTCGATCTCTCTTGCTTTTCTGGACTCGAAGATTCTGCCCTGCTAACGGATGCCAACGATAGAAAACGGTGGCGGTCTCGAAATGATGTGCATTATGTGACTGCTTCTCCTGGCGTAGGGAAGACCTTTCTAGCGAAAGTCTTCGGCTGGAAAGCTTGCCAGGCGAACAAGCGCGTGCTCTTCACCACCGCCATGGATATGCTCAATCAACTATCGGCGTCGCAGGTCGATCATTCTTTGGTTCGCAAGCTCAAGACCTACACCGAACCAACCTTACTCATCTGTGACGAGCTAGGATATCTGGCTCTCGACCAGCAAACTTCGAATCTCTTCTACCAGGTCATCTCCACGCGTCACAGCCAGAAACGTTCGACGATCATCACCACTAACACACCCTTCTCCGACTGGGGCAACATCCTGTTCAACACCACCATTGCAACTGCGATTGCCGATCGCCTGGTCGAGAACTCCGAGATCTTCTTGCTTGGCGGCGATAGCTTGCGCAAGGCCAACAAGAACTCCAGTTCGCCGGAAGAATAATGCTTCTCCGGCAGCGTGCAAGCGCCGCACTGTGGCGATATCCCGCTACGGAGAAGTCCGCCGGGTAACCCCTCAACGGCGCTGCCAATGGGGCGCGGAGATCCTCGCGATCTCCGCCTCCTGGTTTCTCCTCGCCCTCATGTTCAACTTCAGCGCCAATCATCTGTTCCTGCTCTCGCGGACGGAATATCCTTCGTATCGGGTGTTCTTGCTCGAGGATCGCGACACGCGGCGTGTCCACCGGCTCTATGACTTCACCAAAGCTCAGCTCATCCGGCCCGGAATGGCCCACTGCGTAGCTGGCAAGGTCAACAGCGCCGACCGGCTTTACCTCGTGATCGAATCGGTCCGCCTCGACACCAAGCACGCTCGATCTTCCACAGTTCCTGCTCCTGTCGACAGCGTGGGAGGGTAGCCTTTGCTCTGATCTCGCCGGCAGTTCCAATACGCATTCGTCACGCATGTCCTTCATGCCGCCTACGGCGCCGCGGCGCACGTATGTGACTCCCACAAAACCGGCGCTCTTTTCAACCACAAAACCGGGCAAAATGCGGTTATTTTATTCCGGCGCTGACAATTCGACAACACGGCTAAAGCTTCATTGAGAACAACCGGTCCTGGCTGACTTATCAGCATCTGCGGGTTCTGAATGCCATCGAGCACTGCCGCACGGCGACACTGGGTGGTCACCTGGACGGTTGTTCCCAGTGCGGCTACCGCTCCGACATCTCGTACAACTCGTGTGTTATGGAGAGTTTTTCGTAATGGGGAGTGAATCGACAAAAGGGCATACTGCACGCGGCCGCACGCCTTCCGCTCTCCATTAAGACTTGGCTTTCAGAAGCGCCAACAGTTTGTCGGGAGGCCGGAACTTGCCCTTTCGAAGGCTGGGCGGCACGATCGCCTCAATCGCTTCGAGCTTTTCTGTAGGATCAGCGCGAACGTATACCTCCGTCGTGGTCAGACTGCTGTGCCCCAACCAGGGGGATACTTTGCGGATGTCCTGGGTTGCTTGCATCGAGGTGAACCATCGCGAAGAGAAAGATACTCTCGGAGTCGGTCAAGCTCAGGTACGATCCCTGCGTTCCGTTCCTCGTCAGCCGGCTTTCGTTGTGGCTGCTTATAGTGCGTTGCTGCTGGCCGGCCTGCTCGCCTATGGTCCCACCCGCGATCGCCACTATCTATAGGTAACGAAGTGGCGCAGTAACGCCGAGCGCCCTTCCTGCCTCGATCTAATCGCGTTGTTACGGAAAGAAATGATCGAAAACGGCAGCCTTCTCGCGCCCTTTGGGCTGAAACTCGCCTGGAAAACACTCGGTCTCGCTGCCGCTGTTTGATGAATATGTCCAAAGCCCACGAGACGGAGCTTCGCTCCCTCTCCAGGTCCATTTCTTTACTTAAGAAAATGCTGCGCGTCTAGGCTCTCGGGTTCAGCAACGACAGTTACTCGTTCGGTAACATTTCATCGTGAGGCAATACGTACGGAAAAAACACTTGACGCCGAACACCCGCGGAACGACAGACCAGCGCGGGGCAACCTTTCTGCGGAATCACGCGCACGGGATCGTAGCTTGCGATTTCTTCGTTTCTGTCACAGCACGCTTCGCATCCTTTATGTATTTGTCGCGCTCGAGATCGGATCCAGACGTCTAGTTCACTTCAACGTGACCGAACACCCAACGGCTGAATGGACACTGCAACAGCTCCTGGGGGCGCTTCCTTATGATCAGGATTGCAAGTTTCTCCGTCATGATCGGCACAAGACCTTCTCCGCCAGTCTGGATGACGCGGTTAAGAGTTGGGGTATCCACGTGTTGAAATCGCCCCGTTCGCATGCCGACCGCCAACGCACATTGCGAACGGTTGATTGGAACGATACGCCGGGAATGTCTGGACTATCTCATCCTCCTCAACGCGTGTCATTTGCGACGAACCCTTCGTGAGTGGACCTGCGATTACAATGCCGGCCGACCACATCGGTCCCTCGGACCAGCCATTCCCGATGCACTTCAGCAAACTCTGCCGGCACGCAATCCACCTGATCGGTTGTGCCGAGCTTCTCAAGTGATGGCCAAACCGATTCTCGGTGGTTTGCACCACGAGTATCGAGGGCCTAACGCGGCATGAGCTATTTATTGCGGACCGCACCGGCACAATAATGCCGGCGCCGCGAATTTCCTGTTCGCCCGAATGCGCGCTATCGATCGCTTCACGGCCAGCCTCGGCAATCTGTTCCACGCCGGCACCCACATCTCCTCGTCTCATCGCGGTCTTCGTGCGATGAAAGAGTTTACCAGTGCTGTCCACAACGGCACTCGCGAGCTTCGTCCCACCTATCGATCGGAACAACGAATTCCATAATCGCCAGCTCAGACAGGTGCAGGCACACCGATCACTTGTCCCGCGAGGTCTCTACAATGAACACCCAACTGTCGCCCGGAGCCAGATCCTTGCGCACGGTGGTCTCATCGTGATTTACGCTGAACGGAACGGAGGCGTCGTCTGCCAAGTTCCGTACTCGCTTCGCTTGCCATGGCAACCTCAGCAAGACGGTCGTCATCGCCTGCTCCTTCGAGTGATTAAAAGCGAACACGATTTGGTCCCGGGCGTTTAGCAGACGCCGCACTTCGACGTCCGATGTTCCCTCTCCGGTCACTTCGATATCCGGGATTACTCCCGCGCCTCGCGCAAGCAATAGGAATAGCTGCTTTGCCGCTGCGTTCCCGTCTCTCTGGTACGCGAGGGCGACAAACGAACCGATGAGCACTCCTCTCCCTTTCCCGTATGAGTTCTCCACAATGGCTGCGTTCCCGTCGGCAAAACGCCCGAACACGCGAGCTCCACTCGTTGGTTCTAGCTCTTCTTCGAAGGCCGATCCGTTGACGGTCTGAGTTGCTCTCACACCGGGAAGTTCAGCCGCTGCCTCCAGCGTGATCGGCACACTTTCGGCGGGTCGGATCAGTTTCTCCTTTGCGCCAAAAATCTGATCCAGGCCAAAACCGGGAATCAAATCGCTGGCGAATCCGCGCTCGTCGTTCCAACCGAGGCGAGCCTCCGCTACCGCCGTACCACCGTCCTGAACATAGCGTTTGACTCCCTCCGCCACGTCTTTCGAGAGCATCACGGGAAAGGGCAGGAACATGATTTTGTACTGCCTGAGCTTGTTCTCCGCCACCTCTTGCGCGTCCACGAAATCCACGGGAATGTGCGCCTCTAAGAAGGCGCGGTAGAAGCCGAGAAGAGAGTCCCGTTCCGCATTGCCCAGTTTCGAAAGGGATGGCTGTGAGCCTCCGACCATGTAAGACAGGCGATTGTAAAGGATCGCGATTTGGGCCGGCGCGGGGCTCGAGCTCAGGAGCTCGGATGCGTGCCGCTCGATGCTCTTTACTGCGACACCCGCTGCCCGCGCGCGATCTGTCATACTCCCATCCAGATTGATCAGCCCGTATCCGTTCGATTCAAACCCGGAGCTCATCGGATACCACGCGTAGATCGCGAGTTCGCGTGCGCCATGCGCGACCACTTGCCAGATCCAGGATTGCTCATCCCGCGCCGTAACGGGATCGGCGATGCGCATTCCCGTGGCGCCTTGACCCGCTTGCAGTTCACCGATCCAGAACCCTTTATCGAGGGCACGCCCCACGGACCTCGTAAAATCGAGACCGGCTGCCAACATCAGCGCCGACCATGGATGAGTGGACTCGGAGTGTTTTGGATAGAGCGAAGTGCCAAAAAAATCCGCGCTCGCCGACATCTTGAAATCGTCCGGTTCGCCGTAACCGTCAGTCGGCGAGGTGAACAGAGCCGGGCTGCCGCATGGCTGGTAATCGGGTGGACCTTGTCCGCACTGCGAATCGCATCCACACGCATCTTCAGATCAGCCGCCAATTTGTCGTCAATGAAAGTGCGCCAGTCGAGATAATCGGTATAGGAAAGAATGGTGGGGTAGCGCGGCGGTTCGACTTGATCCCAAGTTTCAAACCTGCGATACCAAGCGGCGTTCAGCGCCGATAACGTCGAATATTTCGCCTTCAACCATGCCCGAAACCGAGCCCTCGTATAAGCGCAAAAGCAGAATTCGGGATTACTCAAGTATGGGAATTCAGCCCAATTGATCACGTGCGGCTCGCTCCAGACGTCCCAGCCATACAGAGCCGGCGAGCGGTTTGCGTTACGCGAGAGCGCCTGTAGGAAATCGACAATATCGTTCCGTACGCGCGTGTGATCGATGCAGTATCCCGGCGCGGATTGCGACGCAATGACGGCGCCGCTTCGATCCACGAATCGCGCATCCGGATACTGTTGGCCGACCCAATCGGGTGCGGAGTCGAGATAGATCTGGATTATCACTCGCATCCCGCGATCGTGCGCGAGCTTTAGAAGGAGATCGAGATTCGCGAACGAAAACTCTCGCGGCTTCGTCTCCGCTGTGGCCCAATCGATCCAGCACTTGATGGTACTGAAACCTGTCGATTTGATTTCGTCAAGATCCTTGCCCCATCGCGCGGCGCTGTCCGCATCCATTCGCTCGAGCATGGGCGCCCGCGCTTTCCCGCCCCCGTACCAGACCGCCGCTGGGAAGAACGGAGGTTGCGTCTGAGTCGCTTTTTGGGCCGCCCGTGCTGCGCTCACGAGAAGAGCCGCCATGGCAATTCGGCGCAATTTTAGCCGCATAAGTTCACCCCGGAACCCGCTGGTCAGCCGTTCTTGATATCACGCTCGATAAATTCGGGATTGAGCCGCATGAGACGGGTCACGATTCTGTAGCGATCGCCGCGGTAGGTCGACTTCACGTACTCGACAGGCTGCCCCTGCTGAACGTAAGACGTCCTCGTAAAAGAGAAGACCGGGCTTCCTTCCCGTATGCGCAACAATCGGGCTTCCTCTCTTTCGGCCAATCCCGCTTCCACGATCTCGTCCGCAATCGCCATTTGAATGCCGTAGCGTTCATACAGAGTTTGGTACAGCGACGTACGCCCATCGAAAGTATCTTTGAGATCGGGGCACAGCCGGGCCGGAAGATGGCTGCATTCTATGCCCATTGGAACAGAATCGGCGATCCTGAGCCGTCGCAGCCTGACCACATTCTCGTGCCGTTTCAGACCAAGCGCTTCGGCGGCATCGGCCTCAGCAGGCACCATCTCGAAACCCAGAACGCGCGACTGGGCACGGCGTCCGCTCAGCCCCATCTCTTCCGTGAAAGAGAGAACCTGCCGGAAATTTTTGTCCAACTTCAGGCCCGAGACGAAGCTTCCCCTGCCTTTCTCGCTGTAGACGATACCGAGTTCGCACAAAGATTTGATGGCCAGCCTCGCGGTCATGCGGCTCACCCCGAGACGCGTCGAAATCTCTTGCTCCGACGGTATTGGATCTCCCGCTTTTAGTTCTCCCAAGCGGATGCGTTCAAAAAGCTGCTGCTGTATCTGGTAGTAAAGCGGCAAGATACCGTTTCGATTGACGAAATTTAGCTCCACTTATGCTGCTCCAGTCTCAGAAAGTAAACCTGGCGGCGAATTGGAGCTGTCTGGGCGTGTTAGCGGCACTCGTGATCTGGCCGAAGCCCGCCATGTTTGCCGCGGTTGGGTTCGGATTCCAGAAGATATTCGGATATCCGTATTGCACTGAGTTGGTGACATTATATGCGGCGAACTCGAGCCGGAGCTTGGCCCGTTCAGTCACCGAAATGTTCTTGAAAATCGAGGCGTCGAGATTGTGGCCGCCGTCCGTACGCACATGCGTCAAAAAGGCGGGCGCGGTTCCAGGCAAATATGGGCTCGCCGGCTGGGAGAAGCAAGTGTAATTCAACCACTGCGCCGTCGTGTGCGGCGCGCCGTTTGCCGGGTCGCAGATCAGGTCGGGCCTTTGATTGAAATTAGGATCACCCGTACCGTTTGGCGCGTTGATGGGAGTGCCACTGCTGAAAAACACGATCGTGTTCACCGTCCAGCCCCCCAAAATTCTGTTTCCCCAGCGATTGAGATCAAGGAAACGGCCTTGGCCAATAGGCAAATCGTAAGAGGTCTGCCACGAGAACACGTAGCTGAGATCCTGCGGGCTGAGAGATCGCTCGAGGTTCAGATCTCTCCAATCCTGGTACTCTTCCGTGCCGTGATAACCGATAAACGCCAGCGGAGGTGCGGAGTCGTCGGTGATCAACTTGCCCCAAGTATAGGCGGCTAGAGTGGTGAAGTGCTGCGTAAGCCGTTTCTGGAATTTTAGCTGCAGGGAGTGATAGATGGAATCGCCGCCGGGATAACCGTAGACACCGACACCGCAGTTGATGCCGCCGCAGTTGAACTGGGGGTAAGATTCGAGGGCGAGGAACTGCGGTACGGTGGCTTGGCCGTAGAAGGCGGAGGTTGTGGGCCAGATAGGCGCCCATTGGTTTGGTATAGAGGAATTGAGCGCCGATTGATAGCGTGAGATTGTGCCGAGTGGAAGCTGATTCAGATCGACGCCTCCAATCGGCAGATAAAGCCCGCGGCTGCCCACCCAGGCGGCCGAGAAAATGGACTGATGCGGCAATTCGTATTGAAAGCCGAAGTTGAAGTCGTATGTAGTGGGAGTGGGCTGCGAATGTAACGCGGTTGCAAGCACGCTGCCTATATTGGTCGCCGGCCCGAGCGAGCTGTTGGTCGGCTGAACCACTCCGCTGGGGAAGGGGTTGCTCAGGGAATTGACCATAACGGTGTTGCCATCGGCGTTATAAGCGGTGGAGTTCCAGGTGCTAGCCGCAAAAAAGCCATCGCTGTTGAGCGCCGAATTGGCGACCATTTGGGTGCTTGGCCCGTAAAACATGCCGAAGCCGCCGCGAATCACTAGCCGGTTGATCGGTTGATAGGCCAAACCTACGCGTGGCCCGAAGTTCGTGAGGTTGGTCGTGAACGAGCTTCCGCCATTACTGACAAACTGTTCACCGCCAACCAGAGACACTCCGCTGACCGAATACGGAATGCTGGGATCGAAGTATTCCAAGCGGTTGTAGCGCTCGGTCCGGCCGCCGAAAATATCCCAGCGTACACCGAGATTCAGCGTGAGTTTGCTCGAGACATGATAATTATCCTGCACGTACGCCCCATAGTACGGATTAGCTTCGGCGCCAAAAATGTCTTTCGTGAAGTTGTCAAATTCAAAACCCGGCGCCTCGCCCATGCCTAGCAGAAAAGAACCGAAATCGCTGCCATTGCCCGCGAAGGTGGTCGAGCTGGTAGCTGTGTTGTCAAATTGATACCAGCCGCTGGGGGCGACGGGCTGGCCCTCGTTCATGAATTGTTTCTGGAACTCGAAGCCCATGCTCAGATCGTGTTTGCCTTTCACGGTTGTAAGAGCGACGATCACGTCGTGAGCCATGCTCGCGAACTTGAACGTCGTATACGCGTTTGAACCCAGGTTGGTGGTGCCGTCCCCGAAGGTAATGAGCGGGATGTCATTGTAGACCTGCTGCGCGGCGAGCGATGACGGGAAACCGAGCGAAGTCATATCGAAGCCGATCTGCCGAGGATCGCCGGTCTGATTCTCGTAATGCCGGGTGAACGAATACCGCAGCTCCAGAATGGTCGTTGGACTCAAAGTGAAATCGTCGGCCAGCAGTATATTCCTGCCGTTGGTGATGTTTTGGTAGTAATTGGGATCGTAAATGTTGCTGCTGCCATACAGATCGGAGTTACCGAATTTAAGCCGGTCAAACGAGAAGCGGCCAAAGATGCGCTGTTTTTCGCTGTGGTAGTAATCCATTCGGACGTCAAATTTTTGGGCATCGTTCGGGTTCAGGCCCGAGGCAAAGTAATTGTTGATGTGGTAGGCCCCAACGCCCGCCTGATTCGGCGACGGAAAGTATTGGGCGTACTTCAGCGCGATTGGATTGAGGTCATCTGGCGGGATAACATTGCCCGCGAATGGCTGGCGCTCGCCATTGGGCAGATCGGCGGCCAATGGGTTGTAGAGCGTGAACGTATCGGCCGAGAAGTTGCCGGCGCGTTCGGCGGCCGTCGGTACCGTGTAAGAGGCGGTCTGAAGCGTTTCCTGCTGCGTCGCTTCGTAATCGGCGAAGAAGAATAATTTGTTGTGCAAAATCGGGCCGCCGAGTGAAGCGCCTTCCTGATAGCGATGGAAATTGGGAGGTTGGTTGGGTTGGCCGCTGGCCAGTTGGCTGGCCTTCACGAAAGTGTCGTTGGCGGCAAACGCGTTGGGCCGGAAGTAGGCGAACCCGTCGCCATGGAACTCGTTGGTGCCGGATTTCGTCACCAGACTGATCACGCCCGCGCCTCCGCTCTGATAGCTGGCGGGGACGCTTTGCGTTTCGACACGATACTCTTCAACGTCATCCAAGGGCACCTGAAAAGCTGGAATAAGAGCGGCTAAATTGTTTTCGGCAATGCCGATGGGGCTACCATCGAGGAGATAGTAGACGGACCCTTGTATTGCGCCATTAATAGTGTAAGCAGAGACGTCGGCGCCTGGGCGGGAATTGTAGATCGCCTGGATATCGGCCGCATTCGGGGTGCCGTTCGCCGGATTAACGCCCGCGCTCAACTGAATGAGCTCATATACGTCGCGGGTGATCAGTGGCACACGATCGATCATGGGCGCGGTGATAAGCTGTCCGACAGTTGAGTTGCTCGTCTCGGCCAGTTCTGGCGCCGCCGTGACCGCAACAACCTGATTCACGGTGCCTGGTTGCAGCGTAATGTTGAGCGTGGTCACCTGATCTACCGTCACGACCACGTTCTTCTGAATCACGGTTTCAAATCCCGGATGCGTGACGGTCAATTGATAAATCGCCGGTGTTAGAGAAACGAAGGAGTACAATCCCGCGCCGGTAGTAACGGTCGACACAGTCACACCTGTTCCCGCACTCTTGAGTTCGACGGGGACCCCTGGAATCGCGGCGCCAGTCGCATCAGTTACCAATCCGCTCAGGCCGCCGCGGCCTGCCTGGGCAAAGGCTGTGATCTTTATCGCGAATATCAAACCGCAGATCCAAAGGGTGCTCCGCCAAAATTTCCGATTCGAGTTCAAATCGCGCATGGAGCCTCCGACACACCTCGGAACGACACCTTGTATAGACGACTAGACACTTATACTAGAGTTTTCAAGCGTCTGTCAAGCCCCCAGACCACACTGATATGTGCTACCAGCACCTTCTGCGGGCGAAAGCCCAGGTCGACCGCGATCATTGCCGAGAAGCTTCGCAATAGTAGCCCGGCGCAAACCCCGGACATTCTTCAATGTCACAAGGCGCTCGATGCTGCTGCCCCCCCTCAACGCCACAATGCCGACATGGGTTTTCTAGCCCACTTTAGTCGTGTAGCTCCTCGTCCTGTTTGACAGGGTCGGAGACCTAGGCGTGTTAAAGTCTCCTGCATGCGATTGCAAGAGCTTTGCTGTTTTCTCATTGTGACCGTCTCTTTATGCGCCTGGACACCGGACGACATGCTGAAGGTGAAGAGTGTGAGCGACGTTCAGATATCACCGGACGGCCGCTCGGTTGCATTCACAGTCTCGCAGCACAATCTCGAAATCGACGAGCCAATTAGCCAAGTCTGGTTGGCACGGGCGGCCGGCACTCGGTCATTTCAATTAACGCACGAGATGCATTCCTCGACCAGCCCGCGATGGTCGCCAGATGTGAAGCGAATCGCCTTTCTCAGCACGCGTTCGGGCATAAGCAACATTTGGATCAGCAGGTCGGATGGCGGAGGAACCATGCAACTCACCGATTCGAAGAGTGGGGTCCGCGCTTTCCGCTGGTCGAACAACGGCCTGTTTATCGCTTTCACGGCACCTATGGATCCAAGCGCAGAGGAAGAAAAGAGACGAAAGGCCAAGGAAGACTGGCACGTTGTAGGTACCGGCTATGCGTATCAACGCTTGTGGGTGGTCCGAGCCGCGACAAACGGCGAAGGTCCACAACTGGCGCGCTTGCTCACAAAGCAGGATTATCAGCTCGGAGGAGCCTTTGGCGGCGGTTTCATGGATTGGTCCCCGGACGATCGCAAAATCGTGTTCGCTCATATGCCACGGCCGCGCTTCGATGACTGGCGGAAATTGGACATTGCCGAAGTCGACGTGGAGAGCGGCGCAATAAGATCAGTTGCTGCGACCCCAGCCGCGGAAGACACTCCGCTGTATTCCCCTGATGGGAGATGGATTGCGTATCGTCGGAGCGATATTCCTCCAGCATGGGCCATCGATTTCCGAATCTGTGTCGTACCCGTGTCCGGTGGTCAAGCGCGCGAATTGTCAGAGACGTTTAACCGGGAGCCCTCGCTGATCGGATGGGCAAGGGACAGCCGGTCCGTGCTCGTCGAAGAGAGCTTGGGTACAACGCGCGCGCTTTACCGGGTGCCACTTGATGGTCCGCCGATTTCTCTCTACGCGCCCGGCAAAGGGGACTTCTCCGGTGCGTCTTTGAATTCGACACGAACGGTGATTGGCTTCTCCGCCCAGGACAGCGCCACGCCGACCGAAGCCTACGCTCTTCCGCTGGTGGGCGCGGCCACACCGACCCAGGCGAGCCACGTGAACGCGGACATGCCTAAATTGCCTTTGGGTTCGACGCGTGTTATTCGGTGGAAGGGCTCGGGCGATCTCGATATAGAAGGTCTCCTGACTTATCCGGTCGGCTACCAAGAGGGGAAGCCCTATCCGCTAATAGTGATTAGTCATGGCGGACCACCGAGCAATTTTTCGCAGGACTTTATCGCTTTACCCAGCCATTACCCGATCGCCGCCTTTGCCTCTCGCGGATATGCCGTGCTGCGATCCAATGTTAGAGGCAGCACCGGGTATGGGAAGCGATTCCGATACGCAAACTATAGCGATTGGGGAGGCGGCGATTTCCACGACATGATGGCGGGCGTCGACAAGGTGATCGAAATGGGAGTCGCTGATCCCGCCCGTCTCGGTATTGCCGGCTGGAGTTACGGTGGGTACATGACGTCGTGGGCCATTACGCAAACGCATCGCTTTAAGGCTGCATCGATCGGAGCGCCAGTGACTGACTTGGCCAGCATGAACGGCACTGCCGACATGTGGACGTTTACGCCCGACTACATGCATGCCGAGTCTTGGGAAAATCCAGAAGTGTACATCAAGCATTCACCCGTTTACAACGCGAAGGGTGTCACGACTCCAGCGCTGATCCAGCAGGGTAGCGATGATACGGTCGTACCACTCGGGCAGGGCGAAGAATATTACAACGCGCTCCAGGCGCAAGGCGTTCCGGTTCGAATGGTGGTCTATCCGCGCTCCGGTCATTCACCGAGGGAATCGAAGATCGTGCGGAATATTATGCAAGAAAATCTCGCTTGGTTCGACAAATATCTGAGCCCGGACCAGAACTAAGTCAATTACAACGGAATATTCCGGCTGCTATTCGGAACGCTAATAACAAAGCATTCACACTATCTCCTCTGAGAATTTGCCGCCTCGGTACTCGATGCGTTTCGCGATGCGACTTAGTCCCAGAATGGCCACAAATGCTGCAGCAATCATTCCAAATGCCCAACGCAGACCGGCTACTGTTCCCAGTTGTCCTGCAAGCAGCGGAAAGATCATTCCGCCGGCGAGGGCTATGGCAAACAGGATTCCGAATACGGTGCCTGAATGCGATTGGAATCGGTCGCCTGTAATCCCCAGCGAGGCGGGATAAACGCCAGCCAGCGACCAACCGCAAATGAGGATACCGAGGGCTGCTATAGCCGGACGGGAAGCCAGTGCGGCCACTACAGCTCCGATACCTGCCCCACACGCGCACAACAGCAACGTGCGATACGGGTCCATGCGCGGCGCTATTCGGCTCAACACGAAGCGCGAAATCATGATTGACGCCCAATATCCAGCGAGAATCCACGAGGCGAGCGTGACCGAACTCAGGCCCATGTCGTGGATCAGGTAAGTGGAAATGAAGCCGCCGAGAGTGAATTCCACGCCCGATTCGAAAAACAGCAGAAATGCGAACGTCAGAACCAGCGGCGAGCGGAGAAAGCGCGGCATGTCCGCCAATGGGAGCGCATGACGCTGCTTGGGCACAGGAAAGCGGCGGAACGACGCAAACACACCCACGGCGGCGCAGAGTGTTGAGGCTGCAATGAGCAGGCTCGCTACTGAGAGACGTGCCAAGAGAGCGCCAATTACGAAGGGTAGGAAAAGAGCGCCGAAGCCAAAAAAAATGCCCAGGTAGTTCAGCGCAGCGCCCTTGCGCCTGGGATTTTCGTGCAGGTCGGCGACGAGCGTATTAGCTGCTCCGTTCAATGCGCCGCCGCCGATACCGAGCAGGACAACAGCGGGCAGCAGTGCGACAAAAGCGGCTGCGCGCACCACGACGCCCAACCCTGCGGCTACCAGCAGTGGACCCATCACGAGCGGGGGCTTCATGCCGAACCGGTCCATGGCCAGCCCGAGAACAAGACTCGATCCGAGCATGGCCGCGTTCATGACCAGAAACAACTTGCCAATGTCAGATGTT
This sequence comes from Bryobacteraceae bacterium, assembly GCA_049585195.1. Lineage (GTDB taxonomy): Bacteria > Acidobacteriota > Terriglobia > Bryobacterales > Bryobacteraceae > KBS-96. The sequence goes on from JBAUZG010000160.1 coordinate 17,942, forward strand.
GCAAGTTGCATCCGGCCCGACAGTAAAGGCAGGATGGCACCCAATACCGCCATCACAATGCCAAACACAAACATGCTGGCGCAAGCGGTGCCGCTCAGTAATGCAACGGAAGGCGCATCAGGCCTCTGCATATTCGACGGGCGATCGCTCGAAGAGCTTTTCTGTATAACGATCGAATACCCGCAGGTTATGGTCTTTACTGATTCCGGGCACGTTGGGGGAAACGAAGGTTTGGGGCTTAAAGCCTTTTGCTTTCAGACGAGCTCCGGTTTCCGTCACCAGCGCCATCGCGATAAAGACGGCGGCAATGGTGGACCCGGCGCCAATCTTTTCGGGATCGCCAATGTTCACCAGGGCATCCTCGGCGGGAACGCAATTATCGAGTGCGACATCGGCCAGGTCGCTCAGTTTCTTGCCGCTGGAGTGCGTGGCTTGAGCAGTGGCGGCATTCGCCATCGAGGAGACCGTGATGACCTTCAATCCCTTCTCTTTCACGTAGTGGGCGGCCTCGATAGGCGCGGCGTTCAGGCCGCCGTGCGAAAACACAATGAGGCAGTCGCCGGGGGCAAACGCAAAACTCTGGAGAAAATTCTGGATATAGCCTTCGCGGCGTTCGAGCCACAGCAGTTCGCGCGCACCGCCGGGCCCAACCACGTTATGCCACATCAGCCTCGGATCATAGAGGGGAAAGAAGCCAACGAAGCTTCCATATCGCGGGAATATGTCCATTACGGGAATTACCGAATGGCCGCTGCCAAAAAGGTAAACGCGCCCCCCTTCGGCAATCGACTCGGCGAGTAGTTCCCCGGCTTGTTCGATTCTTCCCTCTTCGCGACTATGAATTGTTGCGAGCACATTGCTGATTTGTTCGTAATATACCTTTGCTGACATGAATGCAGCCTCCCTGTGTTTAAAATCCAGTTTTCAGCCAAGCGAGCCTTGCGGCCCCCAGCAGCCCCGCGTCCTCGCCGAGGGCGGTTTTTTCGATGCGCACATGCCTTGCCGCAACCGGTTGCGTCCATTCGAGGGCGTTGCGCCGGATCTGGTCGAGCATCAAATCGCTCGCCTGCATCACTCCGCCGCCGAGGACCACGATTTCGGGATCCAGTGTGGCGATGAGAGCACCGATTCCCATCGCCAGATACTCCGCAGTTTGACGTACAGCTTCCAAAGCACGAACGTCTCCTGCGCGAGCCGCCTCGACAGCCGATTCGGCCGTTAGCTTTCCCGCCCGGCGTGCGAGAGCTGGCCCGGCGGCTTCGCTTTCCCATCCGCCACAGGCGGAATATGCGGGCTTCCAAGGGCCGCCGACCAACATCCAGCCGGCGGCCCCAGCGATTCCATGGGCGCCTTCGAGCGGCCGGCCATCTGAAATAATTCCGACCCCGATGCCAGTTCCCACGGCCACGAAAACAACATGCTGCAGTCCGCGCGCTACCCCGAGCCATTGCTCGGCAAGTACACTGGCGGCGCGATCACTGCCGATCGCAATCGGCACGGCCAGGCGCTCCTCGAGCCGCGCGCGAAAAGGATGAAAATCCGTGCCCCACAGATTTGGTGCCCATGCGTTGCCGGTCCGTGGGTCGCATATACCGGGCACAACAATGCCGATAGCCGCAATCGAGTCGCCTTTCAGCTCGTCATATCGAGCGACAACCTGCTCGACGGTGGACGCGAAAGCCGGCATCGCGAGAACCTTTTGCTTCTCAAAAATGCACCCCGAATTATCGACCAGGGCGATCGATGTCTTTGTGCCGCCGAGATCGACTGCAAGGACGTGACTCACCCTTTTCCTGCCCTCACTGCGTACTGCCCCGGCGCAACGCTTGCGGAAAACGATTGGCTTCGAGTTCGAGGATGATGCTGTACCGGTCGCCCCGCATCAGGCTTTGAACAAATTCGAACGGCTTGCCCTTCGACAGGTACGTTACCCTTTCCACTGCCAAAACCGGGGATCCGGGAGGAATGCGTAAGAGTTCGGAGGGCGTTGGATCCGCAGGAACAGCTGAGTACGTCTCACGCGCACTCGAGGGCTGCAACCCGTAGCGGGTCTGCAGCACATCATATAGAGACGCGTTGTCTAGGTCTGCTTGAACCAATCCAGGTACCAGGTTCACCGGGATGTGTGCTGTCTGAATTCCCATCGGCTCGGCGTCCGCCATGCGCAGGCGCTTTAGTACGAAAACCAGCTGACCAGAGGGAATTTGCAGAGCTTCGGCCACGCGCTCGCTAGCTTCGGTTTCGAAGCGCTCAAGGATGCGCGAGCTTGCCGTAAGATGATGACGTCGCATTTCCTCGCTAAAACTGGTGAGTTCGCGCGGTCCGTGATCAAACTTGGGCCTCGATACGAAAGTTCCACGGCCTTGTTCGCGCCGCACATATCCGGCATCCGAAAGATCCCGTAGAGCCTGGCGTACCGTGACTTTGCTGACCCCAAACGTTTCGGCGAGCTTACTTTCATTCGGAAGCTGTTGCCCCGACTGCCACTCTCCTGACTCTATGGCCGTAATCAGAGCGCATTTGAGCTGATGGTAGAGGGGGACGGGCAACTGTTTGTCCAACTGAGACATTGTGCGTCCTCGCCACTCATCCTATCATTAAAATCAGCTTCTTCCGGATCTCCCAGGATTTTAAGAAACATACGATACATCCTGTCCTTATAACGATATAATATTCCGCGAAAGCGGCCATTGTTGATCACCGAAGGAGGTTAGAAAGAGATGAAGGGTCCAGTCGTTCTCTGCACTCTGTTGTTGCTCTGCGCTCCCCTTGGTTGTATCGGTCAAGTCGTCACGGGCGACATTCTGGGCACAATTACAGACCCTAGTGGTGGTGTAGTGGCCAGGCCAAGATCGTCATTACGAATACCGGAACACGCGAAACACACGAATTGACCTCGAGCAGCGCCGGCGAGTACATCCAAACCGCGCTACCCAGCGGCCACTATTCCATCACCGTCACTGCCGCTGGCTTCAAGACAGCGGAGGTGAAAGGCTTGAAGTTAGATGCCGGCAGCCGTCTGCGCCAGGACGTCAAGGTAGCCCTTGGCGCGACAAACCAGACGGTGGAAGTCGCTGGGGAATCACCCGCGCTAGTGACCGACAGCGCGACGCTCAGCGGCGTCATTACAGAACAGCGGGTAGAAGATCTGCCCTTGAATGGCCGCAACTTTTTCCAGCTGGCGGATCTGGCGCCCGGCGCCAACGAAGGGCCGGCTGCGCCGCTCGCGAGCGGCACCCGGCCGGATGACCGCCGCCAATGGGCTTCGGTCTCCGCTTTCGCGCAGTCAGACACGTTGAACAACATTATGG
>JBAUZG010000161.1:0-11271 GCA_049585195.1 Bryobacteraceae bacterium
CCATATTGCAGGCCAAGTTCATAGATGCCGCCGCCATCCAACGCCGGAGTGCTGCCGGCATCAAATGCAGCCACCAGCTCTCCCACATTTCGCAGTCCGAGATTGAAAGGCGCGGGCGCTTTTTTGATAGGGCTGTCTGCTAGGGAGATCAACTCGAGTGCCGGTCCGATCGCGACATAGGGCCGCCACCGCGACTCGGGCGGCCGGGCGTGCACAAGAACGTTGTACTCGAACTGTCTCGTCGCCAACCCGACAGGCGCCGTGTCGATTGGGGAGAAATGTTCCCTCTTCGTTTTCCGCTCCCAAATCGGCGAAATAGGTACTGATGAGTAATTTGCCGCGCTGGTAATGATAGCCGAATTCGTTCGACACCCACCGCCAGGTATTTGCGGTAAAGGAGATTCCCGCGCTCCAGCCGCCGTTAATTGCGTCTCGAAATCCGACGTCCCAGGTAGGTGCGTCAGGCGATTCCGGGACGAGGAATGCTCCCACCGATTCAAAGCGTGTGGTGGGATAGTTCAGATATCCTCCTTGTAACGCAATCTCGTAGCGCGGAGGATCCCAGCGGTGCGATCCCTCGGCACTGGCCTCCGTGGGCGCTGGTGTTATTTCCCGAGTAGGGCTGCCGCCTATCCGGGCGGATGGCTGGAGGCTCGTCGGAACGCTACCGGCGCCTTTGAACTCGGCGCCGGAGACATCGCTCTTTTGCCAGGCTCCTGTTTCAGGCTTCAGGTCGTCTTTGTGGACGAGATAGTTGCGCAACCAGATTGTCCCTGTCACACTCTGGTAGCCTACATTCCCCCGCCATACATCGTTCCGGAGCGTTAGCATGGTGTCCCGCGTAATACGCTCGAATCTGGATGGGGGGGACGCCTTGCCGTCGGGCGTGGTTCTCGGGTGCGAGCAATCGCCGATTCGAAGAACGGCGATCGCGCCATCAGTGCGCAGTCTGTCGCCTGTGGAATTATAGGCGTCTTGAGGAGCCCAAGGACGCGGGACCAATTCCATTGCCTGCACGCAGCCGGTAAACTCGAGATCGTTCACGACTTTGGAACGCTCATTATCGATGTATTGATCGATAACGTGGATAAAAGTTTTCTGCTTGCTTGAGAACGCGATGCCAATGTCCTGGGTCGAGGAGGCCGTAAGCACAGTGACGCCGTCATACCGCAGAGCCGGATCGAAGACTCGAATATGGTGCCGTGATGAAAAGGTATTCGTCGTCTTGGTCAGGGTGAAAATGGGAGGCGCTCGTCGAGTAACAGCACCGACATCGGCGCCTGGTTGTAGCTCCGGTTCCCGCCAATCGTCTTCAATGTCTGAAATGTCGCTTCGGCGGTGAGCTGGTCGGTATAAACCCATCCCGCAGCTTGAAACGCGCGGCGTAGCCCGTCGGGAGGCCCAATGAACGCCAGGTTCGTCAGATCGGAGGGTTTGTTGCTCCCCTTGGTCATCGTGCGAAAAGGCAATTCCCTGACAAACCGGCCTAATTTCTCCTGATCCTCAGGCGACGCAGCGAGCGCCGGAATCGAAGACTGAAACGTTTGCGACGTTACCAGAGGTGCGGTGAATTGTATCTCCAGCTCGGTGCCGGCAGGGTACAGGATTTCGGGTTCTGCAAAACCAAGCGCGGCGGTCGCCGAAACCGTAGTGAACAGGTAAGCAACCGGATCGATCGTCGCGACAGACGCAATTTTGCTTTCTGCCGAGCTGCCCAACGTTCCAGTTGATCTGACGCCTTGAATTGTGCCTTTATCGTTGACCGTCTCGCGCGAGTTTTCCACCTGGTACAGCCGGGTGTCGATTGCTTCGGTCTGGCCATCCGGCAGCTTCACTGTTTCGAATTCCAACGTCAACGCGGCGGTTTCGTGGCGCAACGCCCAGCCTACGCCACGAGCTTTTGTAATCGTGCCGCTGAACTCGCTACCCTGCGGGAGCAGGATCTTGCCGTCGATGGTAGCGGGCGAAATCAGCACGGCTTTCACTGGATCGTCTTCTTTTGCCTTTTGCGAGGCGAGCGGCTGCAGAAGGCGCACTACCAGGCGCGTTTCCGCGGGGATGCCCTCGACGGAAACCAAAGACGCGCGCGGCCACGCAAATCGTTGTCCATCCTTCATGGCCATCACCATGTTGTCGCCATCGGTCCACCAATCGCCCGTGTGAAATTGTCCCCTTAGCTCCGCTAAGACGGCGCTGCCGTCCGGTAGAAACTGCGCGTATTCCAGTTCGCCGGTGTCACTGGCTCTCACGGCATAAATGCCCGTCATGCCGCTTGCCAATAGATAGCGGATTGGAATCGCTCTCATCTCACCCGTGCCGGCGTCTCTATAGGTGAGCGTGCTGAAATCGAGTTTGGGGGCGATTGCGCCGTCAACGCGGCCATGAATTCCATTCAAATCGGCCACGATGAGAGCGGGTCCCTTCTCCGTATTTCCGCTCAACACAAAGGCCCAATTTCCGTCGCTTTGCGTTCCTTCGTTCAATTCCGCCGAAGCGAAGGGCACTGTGCCCAAGTCACGCCGTTTCCTTGGAGCTCCCTCAAAAAAGCGGAGCCGGCTTTTGCCCGTGTTCTTTGTGTCAAGCACAAGGATCAAGGCATTTCGCCCTTGCATAATGGGCCAAACCTGGAAGGCATGATCCGAAATCTTCCGAACTTTGCCATTTACGGTTATTACCGCCGGTCCTGTTAGCCGCCCAGGCTTCTTTTCAACATGGAGGTCTTGGAGTATGGGCTCCTGAGCAAGAGCTGACAAACAAGCCACTAGCCAGAAAATCAGCTCAATCTTGCAAAGAAGTCTGATGAATGCTTTTTTAATGTCGCCTACCGCAACCACTCGACAATCTTAACCGAGCTGCGGCTGTCAAAGAGCGGTCTTGCGGCCATCGTGCCTTAAAGCCGCGATTGAGGCGTGGATTCTTTCGATGCGAGCAGGCGCTTCACGTCGTCGAGCTCATGTTTCAGACGGCTGGCGCGGCGGACAAGGGTCATCACGTAAATGAAAACGATCAGCCATGCAGCGAGAAAGCCATAGAACATGAAAAGAGAATTTCGAGCGTCCATTAATTCCTCCGATTACGCATGCGCGAGCCGGCGCAAAGCATCAATTTCGCGCGCATTTTCTTCCTGCTTCACACGGACCAGAACCAGCGCGGCGGCAATCAGCAGGAACGCCCCGAGATCTCTATAGAGCATCGACTGCATGGCCGGATCGATATGCCCACCTCCCGTACGAATATCAAGGACCGGTCCCGGATGCTGAGTGCGGAACCACTCGATCGACTTCCAGACAATCACAATATCCACGCAGCCGAAAATGCAGAACGCTGCCGATAGCCGCCCGCGCTGCGTCGGCTCGTCGATCGACTGCCGCAGAATCAGATAGCCAATATAAATGAGGAGGCAAACAAACATCGACGTGAGCCGCGCATCCCACGTCCACCAGATGCCCCAGATGATTCGCGCCCAAATGCTGCCGGTGACAACGTTCATGAAGGCGAATATCAGCGAGACTTCGTTAATAGAAGCAGCCGCTGCGTCGAAAGTCAGGTTTCCGGTGGTGAGATAGCCGATGCTCAAAACCATGGCGGTAAAAAAGCCGATGAAGCAGGTAATGGCGGCAGGCACATGTATGAGGAGGATGCGGTAAATGGCGCCTTGGCTTGCCTCGTCGGGCAGGACATTGAAGATTCCGTATAGGTTCACAAAGAAAAACAGGCCGCCTGCGGCGAGCAGAGCGTACGCTAATTTGTCGCGCATAAATCTCCTTATATCTTCTAGTTCACCAAAATTATTTCTGCCAGGGCGATCGCCAAGGAGGTGAAAATTATGTCGAAGACCAATAGAACGCGGAGCCACAGATAGCTAGTCGGTTGATTGGTCAGAATCAGATTTGTCAGCTCGATGGCGGCGATCAGCAGCGGAATCAGCAGCGGATAGATCACCACTGGCAGCATCAGCTCCCTCAAACGCAGGTTTACAGTAAGCGCGCCAAATACGGAACCAATAATGCAAATGCCCCAAGTAGCCAGCATACATACGGCCAGGAGCGTGAATGGTTGCTGGAGCCAGCGCACGTTATAAAAGATGCCGAACACGAAAAACGAAACGGCTTCCACGATGAGTAGCAGCACTACGCTAGTGATAGCCTTTCCCACCACGAGGCTGCCGGCCGGGAGTGGCGAAGCGAGCAGCGCATCGAGACACTCATTCGGCAATTCGCGCGCAAAGCCGCGATTGAATACCAGCGCCCCGGCGAAAGAAAAACAAAGCCAAAGCAAGCCGCCCGACATGTCTCTGGTTTCTTCTGCAGAGAGATCGAACGCAAAGCTAAAGAGCAGAAGAATCGTGACGGCGAACGCTCCGGCGGAATTGAGCGACTCCTTGGTGCGGAATTCGATTGCCAGGTCTTTGCGCGCCACTGATAGCGCCTGCGTAAAGGCGTTCATCCGCGCTAAAGGCCGCCCAGCTCCGTATGCTCGCGGTAGAGCAGCGCCGGATCGTCGAGCATGGCTTGCGTGCGTTCCCCTGAATAACGCAGCTTACCCTGTTCGATCAACGCCACATGCGAAGCAATTGTCATGGCCTCCCGCATTTGGTGCGTCGAAAACAGAGTCGTGGCGCCACGGTCTCGCGCTTCCCTCAGCAGCTCGCCTAGCATTTTTACGGCGCGATCGTCGAGAGAGGTGAAAGGTTCGTCGAGCAGCAGAAGGCGAGGCGAGCCAAGGAACGTGCGGGCCAGCGCCAGCCGCTGTCGCATGCCACGGGAATACACGCGGACAGGTATGCCAGCCACTCGCGTCAGGTCGACACGTTCGAGCCATTGCGAAATCGCCTGCGTGTCTCGCGAGATGCCGAGCGCTGCGGCAAAGAACTCGAGGTTTTCGCGCGCGCTCAAGTCTTCATAGACCCCGATGCCGTGTCCCAGAAACCCTGTGACGCGCCGGGCTTCACTACTGCGAGGCTTCGCTCCGAGTACGGAGATGTTGCCTTTCTGGAACGGCGAAAGGCCGGCAAGCGCCCGCAATAGAGTCGTCTTCCCCGCGCCGTTTCGGCCCAACAGAGCGCAGCAGCTTCCCTCCGCAATCTGGAGCGAGTAATCTCGCAGTGCCGGATAGTCGCCGTAATACTTCCAGACACCTTCGAGCGCAATTGCAGCGGACATCGGCTTATAGTGTAGTGCCTTGGTCGAGCAGACGATTGTTTTTTGTCGTCTGCTTCCGTAGACCTAAAAGGCAGACCACAAACTGCGATGGTCTGCCCCACCGTCATTTTCCCGTATCGCGCACAGGCGAGGAACGGTAAAGGAGCACTACGCCCGTCCCGAGTATTGCCAAAGCAAGGCCAGCCAGTAGACCCAGGTGATGATAAACAGGAGGGTTCTCCTGTTCCACTTTCGGCCGGTCTGATTCGTCTTCGGTTGACGCTGAATCGTTGCCGCCTTGGCCGAGGCTGCCGGTCCCAGTCACGTTTAGGCTGAAAGAGGGGCTGGTCAGGTCGTAAATCATCGCCTGCGTTTGCGGCTCCTGACCGAGCGGCCGAATATCCGGACTCTCGACCGTAACGCCGGACGGAACAACCAACCGGACGGGGGCCTCCGGCTGGCCCTTGATCTTTTCGGTGCGGCCCTTGAACGTTTCGGGCGAGCCGACGGGCAAGACGTAGCTGATATCGAATTCGGTCTGGCCGGGCTTGATCGGGTAGTCGATCTTGAAAACGTTGTCTTCGTCTGTTCTTTCGGCCGGCCGGGGAAGCGGCATGCCGCCCGGACCTTGCACTTGAATGCGAACCTGGCCATTCGCCGCCGGAGGCAAGAAGAATCGAGCTTCGCCCGAGTCGGAGTTAGCGAATGTTCGATTACTGCCGTTCTTGACCATGATCGTTTCGTTTACCGCAGTCTGGCCTGGGGAGGGCTGAATCACGAGTATGTGCTGCAAGATTTGAGCGGAAGTCGGCGACTTGGTGGCTTCAAAGACACGAACGTCGACGCCTGAGGTGGGCATGTTTGGTGTCAACAGCGTGTTGTACGTAACGTTCTGGTATTGCGCTTGTAGAAGCTGAGGTCCTCCTCCCGGCTGGTCGTTTTCAAAATGAAAATGACCCTGCGAGTCCGAGGTGGTTTGTCCCAAGGTTTGCATGCCTTGCGCTCCCGGTTTCACCAGCGTCAGCGAGACTCCAGCCTGCGGTTGATTCGTGGTCCCATTGGTCACCGTTCCGTCGATAGCCGCCAACAGCGGCAGGCGAAGGAGCACAAGCATCGAAAGCGCGACAAATTTCATGCCGTCATCGCCTTTCCGCATTCGCCGCAATAGCGCATCGCGCGCGAAAACCTCGCGCCGCAGTGAGGGCACGTATTTTGCGCTTTGACGCCGCCTTGAGTCTGCGCTTGCGCCTGAGCCTTGGATGGCGGAGCGGTGCGCCGCGTCGCGAGACCCAGCTTCCTCGCCGTTTCTTCCATCTCGGCGAGCACCCCCGCAAGCTCCTTCTGCAAAGAGATTTTGGTGCGCTGGTAATCGTCATCCGAAAGCTTCCCGACGCGATATTCGAATTGAAGATCGCGCAAGTTGTCGTAGATGGCCGATTTACGATCTTCCAAATGCTGAAGCGGTGAGACAGGCAGCGGCTCGGGAATGTCTTTTGGACGGATAAACAATGTGAAAGCCAGGACGCCGATCACAAGCAGAGCAGCGAAAACAATCGTCATTTCGTTCCGCTTCGTCCACCTCGGGGGATGTCGTTGCTTTCGCCGAGTTCGGATTCGATTTGATCGCGAAACCGGTCGAGAACCGCGCGGTCGTACTCGCTGATTTTTTCGGGTTCCTGTTGCCGGTTGCGGCGCACCCACCAGGAATAGATCAGAAATCCGATGACAAGCGCAACCGCTGGCATTACCCAGGTAAAGAATCCCCAACCAGTTGCTGGCGGCGAGGCGAGCGCCACAACACCCTGTTCCTGGACGATGGAGTTGATAATGTTGTTATCGGCGATGCCTGCATCCTGCATTTTCTTGATGCGCTGGCGCATCGGCTCGGTGTAGCCGCAATGCAGCATGGGGCAGTTGCCTACTGTATTGCGGCAGGTTTGACAGCGGCACGCTAATTTGTCGCCAACGCGCAGCACAGCTGGCGTGCTCAGCAATGTGGGGTCTTGATCCTGAGCAAGAATGGCACAGATTGCCAGAAAGAAAGCGGCTAGGAGCGCAAAGGGCGAAAGGCCCGTTTTGCCCGATCGGCGCAAGGTGATCTTAAGATTCCACCCTTGCAGGCTGGCTCGCAACACCTACAACCTCCGTGCGCGCGTACTGATAGCGCAGCTTGCTGGGAATGAGACAAATCAGAGTACCGAATAGAACGATCCAAAAGCCAATCCAAATCCAGGAAACCAGCGGAAGCTGATACATCTGGAACGTGGCCCTGCGCCCATCGGGCATAACTCCGGAATACACGATGTAGAGATCCTCGTTCAACGCGCGCCGCAGACCCACGAGTGAGTTCTGCGATTGGCTGGCCTTGTAGAGTCTAATTTCGGGCTCGAGCAAATCGATCTGCTTACCGTTGCGGAACACCTCGACGGACGCGCGGCTCGACTCGTAATTATCATTGCCGTCGTCAGCCACATTAGCGAGTTTCAGGTCGTAGTGGCCGAACCGCACCGATTCGCCCAACCCGAGGTTGCGTACCTCATGCAGATTGAAGGCACTCCCCGTGAATCCGACAAACATGGCGACAATGCCTAGATGAACGAGGTATCCGCCATAGCGCCTTGTGTTGCGCCACGTCAGCTCGAACGCGGCGCGTGGAAGCGAAAGCTTTTCCTTCGCCTCAATCGCGCGCGAACCCTTCCAGAATTCACTTAAGATCGTGGTGATGACAAAGGCGCACAGCGCGAACGCGAGCAGCGCAGTCGGATGGTGAACGCCGCTTGCCGCTAATGCGGCGGCCACCAGGACGCCCACGATCGTCGGCATCAGAAACGCGCGTTTCAAACTATCGAGTGAGCTGCGCCGCCAGGCAATCAGCGGACCGACACCGGTGAGAAACAGCAGAAACAGCGCGATTGGAACTTCAACCCGGAGATAATACGGCGAATCTATTGTCTCTTTGTTGTTGGTGAGGGCCTCCATGATGACCGGGAACAGCGTGCCCCACAAGATCGCAAAGCAGGCTGCCAGGAGAATCAGATTGTTGAATAGAAAGCCCGACTCGCGCGAGACAACGCTTTCAAGCTGCGCTTCACTCTTGAGGAACGGCAGATTGCGGACGATCGCAAATGCGCTTAGCGCCAGCGCGCCCAACAGGAAGGTCGTGAAATATGGCTTGATGGGCGATTGCGCGAACGCATGCACCGATTGCACGAGGCCCGTACGAGTGAGCGTCGTACCCAGAATGCTGAGCAGGAACGTGGCCGACACCAGCACCATGTTCCAAACCTTCATCATTCCCTTCTTTTCCTGCATCATCACTGAATGCAGAAACGCCGTCGCTGTAATCCATGGCATCACCGATGCGTTTTCCACCGGATCCCAGCCCCAGTAGCCGCCCCAACTCAAGACCGTGTAAGCCCAACCCATGCCAAGCGTGATTCCTGTGGTCTGAAAAAGCCACGTTACGATGGCCCAGCGCCGAGTAGTGTGAATCCAGCCTTCACCTGGCTGGCGGCTGACAAGCGATGCCATGGCGAAGGCAAACGGAACAACCGAGCCTACGTAGCCCAGGTAGAGCATGGGCGGGTGAATGGCCATCGTCCACCACTGGAGTAATGGATCGAGGCCGCTGCCATCCGGAGCCTGGATGATTCCCTTACCGGCCATCAGAACCTGGAACGGGCTCGCGACGAAGGTGATGAGGCTGGTAAAGAAGGCTTCCGTGGTCATCAGGATGGCTACTACCAGCGGCATCATGTTCCGGAACTTGCGCCGGTTCGAGCGGACTGCCAGCGCGGAATAGGAAGCGAGCAACCAGCTCCACAGCAGCAGCGAGCCTTCTTGTCCGCCCCACCACGCCGTGAATTTGTAGAGCGGCGACATCGCTTTGTTGCTATGCGCCACTACATAAGCAAGCCGATAGTCTCCAGTCAGGAGCGAGTACACCAGCAACCCGGAGGCGACCGTCAGCAGAATCCAGACGCTATAAACGGCGCGCTCGGCGCTCACCACCAGAAATGGTCTTCGCCCGTACTTGCCGGCCAAGGCTGCGGCGACTGCGAAAATCGAGAGGCAGAAGGCGAGCAGAATCGAGAGCGCGCCCAGATTTTCCATGTCAATCTTCCTTCTCTTGCTTAACTAGCCCTTTTGCTTAACTAGCCGTTTTAGGCGGTCCGGCCTGCTCTGTCACTCGTGTCGGCGTCGTAGCCGGATGTGAAAGCTGCTGGGGAGGTTTGGCCACATACTTCGAAGCGCATTTGGCCTGGATTTTGCTCGCTTCGAACACGCCATCAGGGCCAAGGCGACCGTCGGCCAGCGCCTGCGCGCCGCCCTTGAAGGTATCGGGAAGCGGGTCGGTCCCGCGGTAGACGACTTTAAGCTGTTGTTCACCCTGATGCAAGAGGAAGGTTACCGAAGCTCCCGCTTTGACAATCGAACCCGGCTGGACATCGCCGGCCACACGCAGCCGCTGGCCTTGCGCGGAATCTCCCATCTTTTGTAGCTCGGGAATGGTTTTGTAATAGGTCTGCGTTTCGCTGACTCCACCGGCGGCGAGCCAGATGAGCGCACCCACAATCAGGGCGCTGAGAAGGCCAAACTTCACATAGGCTTTCATAAGGAAGAGCTTTTCTTCAGTATAGATGGAGTATGGATGGGCTTGGCGTCTTAGAGCGATAGTACTTATTTGCTACCGCCTGCCGGACGCTCAATCTCCCGGCAGGCCGCGTGCATTACGATTGTGAATCATGTTCCAACGAGGTCGGCCAAATCACATACTCCGATTGGGTTCGTTTGTTCTCGCGACAACCATCGGCCTCGCTGGCTGTTCTAGCCACCAGCCTGCCGCCTCGAAAGGGGAAGACGATGGATCGTTGTGGTGGAAACATATCGAATATCTGGCAAGCGACGATTTGAAAGGCCGCTATACAGGAAGCGAAGGCTACAAGAAGGCTGCCGATTACATGGTTACGCAATTCCAGGCTGTTGGGCTCGAGCCTGCCGGGACAAATGGTTACCTGCAGCCAATTGAGTTCGAGACGCGGCGAGTGATCGCGGAAAAATCGAGTTTCGATCTCATTGCCGGGGGCAAAACGACGGCGCTGAAGGTCCCAAGCCAGGTCGCGCTGGCCGCGGCGGGAGAATCGGGCAAAATTGTGACAGCCCCCATGGTTTTCACCGGGTATGGACTGACCGTCCCCGAGGATCATTACGACGATTTCGCGGGAGTGAAAACGAGAGGAGCTATTGGTGTACGGCTGGCGGGTGGAGCGCCGAGATCGGTTGCTCCACTTTTGGCCGCGTACTACGGCTCAAACGAAGTGGCGAGAAAGCGGGCGGCGCAAGTCGGGTTAATCGGCGGAGTGGGTTTAGTGAATCCCAAAGTTATTGATCTTCCCTGGCCCCGCCTGATCAACACGGCGATGACGACGGAGTTGCGGCCGGAACCGCCCACAATCGATGACTCAGGTTGGACGAGAAAACTCGGTGGGCTGATCAGCCCCGAAGCGGCGGACAAGATCCTCGCCGGGACCGGCCATACTCTGGACGAACTCGTCAAACTCAATCAGGAAGGCAAGCCCCTCCCTCACTTGGCACTTCGGGCGAAGCTGCGGGCCAAAGTCACCTATGAGAGCGGAAAAGTCGAATCACCCAATGTGCTAGCAATGATTCCGGGAAACGATCCAGCGTTGAAAGATCAATACGTTCTGATCTCGGCCCATCTCGATCACATTGGCATTGGCTTGCCGGTGAACGGCGATGCCATTTATAACGGCGCCATGGATAACGCTTCCGGCGTGGCTACGTTGATTGAAACGGCGCGGCTCATCAAATCCGGAGCGGCGCCGAAGCGATCGATCTTGTTTCTCGCCTGCACGGGCGAAGAGGAGGGCGAACTCGGATCGGAAGTGTACGCGGCTGAGCCGACAGTGCCGTTACACAACATCGTGGCCGACATCAATCTGGATATGTACCTGCCGCTGTTTCCGCTGAAGATCTTGCGCGCCTACGGATTGAAGGAATCGGATTTGGCGAATTATGTGGAAGCGGCAGCACAGGAAAATGGCATTAGAGTGCAGGACGACCCGCACCCGGAAGAAAACATTTTCATTCGCAGCGACCAATACAGCTT
>JBAUZG010000162.1:0-20570 GCA_049585195.1 Bryobacteraceae bacterium
TTACGGGCACAGCCGCCTTTGCGCTGCTTCCAGCCTTTTCTCAGCATCCGACGCCTCCGCCCCGCAAACGTGGGCCAAGCCCTAATGAAGACATGGCCGCAGTGGCGCGCGGTCAGACAGCTTTTAAGTCTAATTGCGGATTCTGCCACGGGAACGATGCCCGCGGCTCGCGCGCTCCCGACCTGATTCGCTCGTCGCTCGTCAACCACGATGAGAACGGAAATTTAATTGGGCCCGTCGTCCGCAATGGCAGGCCCGATAAGGGAATGCCTGCGTTTGCCGCGCTCACAGACGCTGAGATTTTCGATATCACTGCATTCCTTCATCACTCGGCGGCCGAAGCCCTGCGCAGCGGGAGTGTCGCCGAAGATTACCCGTTGAAGAAACTGCTTACGGGAAATGCGGCCGAAGGCAAAGCCTACTTTGATGGAAAGGGCGGCTGCTCGGGCTGCCATTCCGTCACAGGCGACCTTGCAGGCATCGCGAAGAAGTACTCTCCCATCGACCTCCAGCAGCATATGGTTTATCCGGGCCGCAAAATCCCGCGCACGGCGATCGTAACCACGCGCGACGGAAAGAGATATGAGGGCAACGTGGAACACGACGACGAGTTCACCATTGCTATCACCTGCCAGGATGGATGGTATCGCTCATGGCCGCGTAGCGAGGTAAACGTCGAGATCCGCGATCCGCTCACCGCGCATCGTGAGCTGATGGAACACTACACCGACGCCGACATACATAATCTCTTTGCCTATCTGGAAACTTTGAAGTAGCCCTAGTGCCAGGCAGGTAGCAAGAACCACAGTTCTCGGTATTTTCCATGGAATCAGGCAGTGCGCGCCGTTACTATTCATCGTCCGGGTCGGTCGGCGGCCGCTTGTCATTTATAAAAAAACTCGCGTCGAGCGGGGTGGCGATGGTTTTAAAGGGACGCGGAGGCTTGCTTTGGTCGAAGAAGGCCGCAAAGTCGTTGTCGGCGCGCTTGTCCGCAAAGCCTAGAACGCCCTTCTCGATACCAAAGTTACCCTCGATGAACCGCAGAATGCTGCCGAAGTCGTGCTGGACGTTGTTAATGTAGTGGCTCGGTGTGTATGCCGAGATGAAGAGAAGGGGCACGCGGAAACCCAACTGATACCCGCCCTGCGGATAAAGCAGGAACTTGGGCGGAACGTGATCGTACCAGCCGCCCCAGTCATCCCACGTGACAATGACGGCAGTGTCCCGCCAGTAGCCAGCGCCATTTTCGCAATTCGAGTTTCCGATGGCGTTCACGATAGAAGCGACCCAGGAAGGCCCGCCACCATCATTTGCATCGGCATGGTCGGAGTTGGCGCCGGTAGGGATAACCCAGCTTAGGTCACGCAACTGGCAATTTCCTATATCAGTGAGCACGTCGGCGGGTCTCAGATCCACGTTGGCTGTAAATTCCTTGCCGTCGCACGACCCACTGTAGCCGCTTGATCTGCAGATGTGTTCAATTGCGTCGGGAGCCGTCCAGATGGATCCCGCACTGGGCGCGTAATATCGCCAACTAACTGTGTCGTTGGGCGGCAGAACATCAGGTATGGTTTGATGCTCAAAACAGGGATAGATTTTCTGACCGGGATTCTCGACACCGGCGGAATCGATCAGCTGCACGGTCGTACCGATCGGGGCGATGCAACCGGCGATCGCCTCCGTGCCGGAGACGCCGGTGTTACTCATATTTTCAGCGGCAAATATTCCGATCGCATCGTCCGCGGCGCTCGGGGCGGAGGTGCCGCCAAAAATGAATTGGTGCGCCGGGAAGCTGGGACCTTGATTTGTCTGGAACATGTAGTTTGCCCACCCGTATTGTGTGGCTAAGTCCAGATATGGTTGCACGGTGCCGGTAGAGTTATCGACATACTTATATTGCGGTTGCGTAGGGCACACGGTACCCTTGGCGGGACCGCAAGATATATTGATAGCGCCGTCCATCTTGCAGTCGCCGGTCTTGGGGTCCTGATCGCACATGTCAGTAAACGCGCTGTGCGCATGGCTTAGGTCGTAGGGGTTGGCCAGCGCAACCGGAGTCGGATTCGTAGGACCCGAATGCATATTCGCCCATCCATCTGTCTGGATGTTGTACTGCGAATTGTCGGGAGTGACACTGCAGGCTTGGGTCGAACAAAGAGCGTAAAAAAGATTATCGGGAGTTCGGTTTTCCTGAAAAATCACAACGATGTGCCGAAAATTCGACGTACGCGGACCCGGTACGTATCCGTTTTGTGCATAGGCGGTTGATGCGAAAATGCAAGCCGACAAAATGGCAGGGGAAATGTATTTCATCGTGGCTTCTCCTCTTCACAAGAGCGCGAGGTTTGCTCTCGGTTCTTATGAAACGAACGAAACCGCGGTCGAAAAGTTGACGCTCTGTAGCGGGTGCAATTTGCTGTGGCGCCCATAGCGCGCCGGGATGGCAAGGCATCTCTGTCCGGTCATCCCTCAACGATATGCCGCTCTCAAGCATTTCCGCTGCCCCTTGAACCACAAGACGGGGCTTTGCTGTCAGCATTTCGATGGCCTAATGACTCAGCGCCCAGACGTATGCTGAAAAACTACGTTGTAGCCGCCTTGCGGGTATGGCGCACGATCCCATGAGCCGTGAAAGGCAATGAAGACTCCGTTACGATACCGGGCTGGAAATTGTTTCTTGTCGTAGTGCACCATGGCGTTGGGCGCCCAATGAGCAGGAAGTGAGGCAGCCGGAGCGATCTTATTCGCACAAACGCCCACCCGTTTGCCGCCGTCACCGCGACTCTGAGCGGTTTCACCGAAGCGCTCGATGACATCGGCCTTCCTCGCACCATTTTTGTCTTGCAGAGCTACTAAGAATCCGCCTGCAGGCGGAACGTCATGGCGGTAATACGTACCCGACCAGGTGTCAACGTAAAGCACCCCGCTTGGCGACACCACGAGGTGGCGGGCGTGACCGATACCGTCAGCAAACACGGTCGCACAAAAGCCAGGGGGTAGTATTAGCCCGGTGTCGTCCTTCAGGCACGATCCGCTCTTCGTTTGTTTCGCAGAATCCGATTGGCTCTGGGCTGAAGCCACCGAGCTGAGCAGGGCGAACCCAAAACACAACAGAGCTCGACCTATGTGAAGAAGATGCATTGAACCCTCCTGAGATTGAACACGAAGAATCCCGCGAGCCATTTCATGGGAATTCCGGCAGCAAGCGTACGAAATTTACGACAAAGACCCTGTCGCAAGTCAGAGTGAACTGTAATATATCCTCATCGTCGCCTGTCTGGTCTGTGCCCCTGGATTGCCCGCTAGCGCCGTAGCGACCGTGCGACTAGCCGAGCGTACCGCTGTGCGCGTTACAGATGCAGTTGCACTGTACCGCGTCTTGCTGTAATCAAAGACAAAACCGAGCCTAATCCGTGGTAATGAGAAGGATGATGGAACATAACCTGCGCGAGACAATATCGGTTCTCACTCGCACTCCCGCTGTTCTCAATGCCCTTCTGCGTGATCTACCGGAAACGTGGACGTCTCGAAATGAAGGTGAAAACACTTGGAGCGCGTTCGATGTCGTCGGCCATTTGATTCACGGCGAACGCACCGATTGGATACCACGGGCGAGGATCGTGCTGCAATTTGGCGAGACTCGGCCCTTTGATCCCTTTGATCGTTGGGGGCACGTATCAGAGAGTCAAGGTAAGTCGTTCGGGGAGCTATTGGACGAGTTTGCTCGTTTGCGGTTAGAGAACCTCGGCGAACTGCGTGCATTGAATCTGCGGCCAGAGGACCTCGAGTTGCGTGGAAGACACCCTGCCCTCGGAGTGGTTACTTTGTCAGAACTGCTGGCGACCTGGGCAGCTCATGACTTAACTCATCTGCACCAAATCTCGAGGATTATGGCCCACCAATATCGGAAGGTGGTGGGCCCGTGGAGCGGATACCTGGGGGTGCTCCAGTGCGCCGGCCACAGCACTCCTTGATCAACTCTAAGTTAGTCGGCAATGGACGTCACGGTCCCAAAAATGAACAGTCAAGAGAATGAGAGCGCTGGTTGCCCTCCCGCAAGCACTTGAAGCTTAGATCTGAATACATTCCGGAACTCGGACCCCGACATGCGCGTACTTGTGAATTAACTCGCCATGCTGAATGCCTTGCAGGACCTCCGCTACGCTCTCCGACAGTTCCGCCGATCGCCTGTTTTTACGCTCACCGCCATAGTGACCCTGGCTCTGGGCATCGGCGGCACGACAGCCATTTTTACCCTGGTTCATAGCGTGATGCTGCGCTCGCTTCCGGTGGCCGATCCGGCCAGCTTATACAGGATCGGCGACAATCAGGATTGTTGCGTCGAGGGTGGTCCGCAGGACAATTGGGGCCTGTTTTCCTACGCGCTATACAAGCGGCTGGGTGAGGCCGTGCCCGAGTTCGAACAACTGGCGGCATTCTCCGGGATGACCCCACAGTTCAGCGTGCGGCGCGGCAATCTGGACCGCACCGCCAAACCTTTAGAGGGCGAGTTTGTTACCGGGAACTATTTCTCGACGTTCGGCATTCGTTCCTTTGCGGGACGCACGCTCACACCTGACGACGATAAGGCGTCTTCGCCGCCGGTTGCGGTGCTGAGCTACCGCATCTGGCAACAGGCATATGGAAGCGATCCATCGATCGTAGGCTCCACGTTCATCGTCGAGGGCCATCCGTTCACCATTGTCGGCATCTCCCCGCCTGGTTTCTTCGGCGAAACATTGCGCAGCGATCCACCCGATCTGTGGATACCGTTACAACAAGAGCCGCTCGTCAATGGAAACGGCTCTTTGCTGAGGCAAAACACCAGCGCCTGGCTTCGCGTGATCGGAAGACTCCGCCCCGGAGCGACCACCGCCGGTTTGCCGGCGCGACTCAGTGGCGTTCTGCGGCGCTGGCTTACCAATGAAAGCGGGTATCCGGCAGAGTTTATGCCCGAAGTGATGCGTCTCCTCCCAAAGCAGTACATAAACGTGATTCCAGCGGGTGGTGGCGTGGGCGTGATGAAGGAGGATTACGGAAACAGCCTTCGCATTCTGCTGACCACCTGCGGACTCGTGCTGCTGATCGCGTGCGCCAACGTCGCAAATCTTCTGCTCGCTCGCGGCGTGGCGCGCCGCTCGAACACGTCCGTGCGGATGGCGCTCGGAGCGTCGCGCGGACGTTTGATTCGCCAATCGTTGAGCGAGAGCATTCTGCTTTCCGTGCTCGGCGGAGTGGCGGGTATCGCGGTCGCCTATCTCGGCGCGCGCTTCCTCCTCTTACTTGCGTTTCACAGCCCCCACTTCATACCGATCGACGCGGATCCCTCCGCGCCGGTGCTCGCCTTTACTTTCGGATTGTCTCTAATCACGGGCGTACTGTTCGGCACTGCGCCGGCTTGGTTCGCCTCGCACACCGATCCCGCTGAGGCCCTCCGCGGAGTCAACCGGAGCACCGCCGACAGTACCTCGCTTTCGCAGAGAGCCCTGCTCATTTTGCAGGCCGCGCTCTCCGTGGTGCTTCTCGCCGGAGCCGGCCTGCTCACCAGAAGCTTGAGCAACCTCGAACGGCAGGACTTCGGATTTAAGACCGATCACTGCATCAGCGTGGCCGTCCAGCCGCTACCAACGTACACAGAAGATCAGCTCCGCACCCTTTATAGACGGATGGGAGACCGGCTCTCACAAGTTCCTGGCGTGAAACGTGTGGGCTTCGCTATGTACGGCCCGCTATCGGGCCAAAACTGGAACGATTTGGTTTATACCGACGCAAGCACAAACGCCAAGCTCGACTTCAACCAGGTTGCTTCGTTGGACAAGGTCAGCGTCGGCTACCTCGAAACCTTAGGCCAACCGATTCTGCGCGGGCGCACGATCACTGAGCAGGACAATGAAACCTCGCGCCCCATCGCCGTGGTGAACGAGACCTTTGCCAGGCGATTCTTCCTGGGCAAAGATCCCATCGGCCATCATTTCGGACTCGGTCTACTCGCTTATTCGAAGAGTTACGAGATCGTCGGGGTTGTCCACGATGCTAAGTATGTCGATCCGGCTGATCCGGCTCGGCCGATGTTCTTCGCGCCACTGGCGCAGCACGTCAACTATAAAGAAGAACAGATGCAGAAGTTCGAACTTCGCTCTCACTTCATCGAAAGCGTTGTGTTGCTAGTCGATAGCAACTCGCAAAATCTCGAGCCCGGCATCCGCAAAGCTGTCAGCGATGTCGATCCCGATCTCACCATTCTCGGCTTCCAAACCATGCAGCGCCAGGTTGCTGTGAACTTCGATCAGCAGCGCGCTGTGGCAAGTCTCACCGGACTCTTCGGCATTGTAGCTTTGATTCTTGCCGTAGTGGGATTATATGGAGTAACGGCCTATACGGTCGCCCGGCGCACCAGTGAAATCGGCGTCCGAATGGCCTTGGGCGCGGACCGAATGAACGTCGTCCGCCTGGTACTGCGCGGCGCCTTCCTGCAAATCGCTATCGGGTTGGCGCTTGGCATTCCAGCAGCCATAGGGGCGGGCAAGCTTCTTGCATCCCAGTTGTACCAGGTGCGGAGTTGGGACCCGGCAGCGTTGCTAGTTTCCATTTCGGCGCTCGGCATCTGCGCCTTCATGGCCACCCTTATTCCGGCGCAGCGCGCCGCATCCATCGATCCCATGAAGGCGCTGCGGACGGAATGAGAGACTTATGTAAATCGCGCACAACGTCGCCAAACGAATACCTTTTGCCCGGTTGTTCGTACATAGATGTATGCGATTTGCAGCCTGTCTCTGTTTCGCCCTGTCTGCTTGGCCTGCGCCCGCTCCCGTAATTCCCACTACACCTGCCGGCGCCGTTCTCACCGCTTGGCTCGATGCCTTCAACTCGAGTGATCGCGCGCGCCTTACCAGCTATCTGGCCAAATATGAACCCGACCACAAATCCGCGGTCGATCGACTGATGAACTTTCGCGATCAGACCGGCGGGTTCACTCTTCTACGCATTGAAAAAAGTGAGCCGCTGCACCTCGAAGCCTTGGTCAAGGAGCGTGAAGGCAGCAACTTCGCCCTCCTTACGCTCGATGTGACTGCCGCTGAATCCCCTATTGTCAAAGGTCTCACGCTTCGCGTGGTTCCCCGGCCTCCCGACCAGTCGGCGGTTGCGCGCCTTTCTTTTGAAGAGGCAGTCAAGGGTCTCGACGGGCAGGCCGCTGATCTGGCCTCCAAAGATAAATTCTCGGGCGACGTGCTGGTGGCTCGCTCGGGCAAAATCGCGTTTCAGAAGGCCTATGGGCTTGCTGATCGCGAGAAACATATCGCCAACACGCTCGATACCCGTTTCCGAATCGGGTCCATGAATAAGATGTTTACCGCCACCGCCATCCTGCAGCTCGTGGGTAATGGCAAGGTCGATCTCTCAGCGCCGCTCGGGATGTATTTGCCGGATTATCCAAACAAAGAGGTGGCCACCAAAGTTACCATCCGCCACCTTCTGACGCACATCGGCGGCACTGGCGATATCTTCACGCCCGAGTACCAGGAGCATCGGCTCGAAACGCGCGAGCTCACCGATTACGTCAAGCTCTACGGTTCCCGCGGATTACAGTTCGAGCCAGGCTCGAAATGGGCCTACTCCAACTACGGCTTTTTACTGCTCGGCATTGTGGTTCAGAATGTGTCGGGCACA
Organism: Bryobacteraceae bacterium; assembly: GCA_049585195.1. GTDB lineage: Bacteria > Acidobacteriota > Terriglobia > Bryobacterales > Bryobacteraceae > KBS-96. The sequence goes on from JBAUZG010000162.1 coordinate 7,669, forward strand.
TCTTATTACGACTATGTCCGCACACACATCTTTCTCCCGGCCGGTATGCATGACACCGACTCCCTGCCGGAATCGGAGACAGTCCCGAATCGCTCGATAGGGTATATGCGGAAGAATGGCGCGTGGGTAAATAACGTCGATACGCTACCGTGGCGCGGCACGCCGGCGGGCGGCGGGTATTCGACGGTCGGAGATCTATTCCGTTTTGCTGAAGCGCTTTCGAGCGGCAAGCTCATAAGGCCCGAACTTTTCGCACAGATGACCTCCAAACAGGCGGGCGCCGCTCAGATGCCTGCGGGCGAAGGTTATGGTTTCGGCATGATGGTTTCCGATGAGCCACAAGGAAAACGTTTTGGTCATGGCGGCGGGGCGCCCGGCATGAACGGCGAATTGCGAGTTTATACGCGCACAAACACAGTCGTCGCAGTGCTGGCAAATCTCGATCCGCCTGCCGCCTCACGCCTGGCTGACTTCTTCGACGAACGCATGCCCAACAACTGACCGCGCCAACGGGCAGAGTTCACTCTGACCGGCTGTCTTCCCAAACCTTTAGAATTGGCCCCAGCCAAGCAGCGGGGTACGCTCGACGGGTTTTTGAGTTCCTCCTTGCGCGTAACGGGCGCAGCAGTATCGCTTTACCGAAACTGATTCTCTCTCGGTCTGACGATGGATATCTGGTCAGATGCCGACTGTTTCGAGGGCTTAAGGCAGCGGTCAAGGGCGCGAAAATTGACAAATAAGCCCGGAGGCTAAACCTTCGTCGTCGCTGCAGATCGCTTGGAATGACTAAAGGCGGCGATGAGATGGAGACCAAGCGTTTTGTTATGATTGCGGCGAGATCTTCGTTTACCGAAACAACGGGCCATACACGTTCCATCCGAAGCGGTACCTATTCTCTGAGGCTGGGGCAGGAGGGTGCCATCGCCTCGGAGTCGGGCCTCTTGGAAAACAACCGCCGAGCTCGCTTTTCTCGGCTGACGCGCGCGGCACCCAATTAGTGGAAGCCGAAAAACGCGACTCGGAGCACCCGGCGGCGATCATCGCGCGCTTCTTTGAAGTGAAAGCGCAGGATCTGGCATGAGACCCCTGAATCGGTTATTTACGCGGCTTCTCAACTTCACGACCAGGCGCCGCAGCGACGAACGGCTGAGAGAAGAGATTGAATCGCATATAGCGGCCCAGACCGAAGAGAACCTCCGTGCCAGCATGACTCCCGAGAAAGCCCGCCGCCACGTCTGCCTGAAGTTCGGGGCGATGGAGGCGATCCGGGAAGAGCACCATGCCGAAGAGGGCCTGCCATTCGTGGAAAACCTGCTGCTGGATGTTCGTTATGCGCTTCGCGTGCTTCGAAAATCTCCCGCGTTCACAGTCGTAGCCTCACTCACTCTGATGCTGGGGATTGGGGCAAACGTCGTCGTCTTCGGAGTGCTGAATGCGGTTCTGCTGCGCCCTCTGGATGTGAGCGACCCACAGAGCCTGTATCAGATTCGCCACGAGCGTTGGATGAGCGGACGGCTACTGACGACGTCGTATCCCGCGTTTGAGGATTTTCGGCAGCGAAACGCGACCTTCAGCGGGATGGCCGGGATTTATGGATATTCTCACGCGACGCTGAGCAGGCGGAACGCGGTGATGAACGTCCACGGCGATGAAGTCACCGGTAACTATTTCGATGTGCTGGGGGTACAGCCGGAGGTAGGACGATTCTTTCACGCGGCGGACGAGCATGGCCCGGATTCAGCTCCCTATGTGGTGTTGAGCGATGATCTGTGGCGAAGCGCGTTTCAAGCCGATCGGGGCGTAGTAGGGACGACCGTGGAGCTCAACAAGCATCCGTTTACGGTGGTTGGCGTGGCGCCGGCGCGGTTTCACGGCACGGAGCGATTTGTGTGGCCCGATTACTGGATGCCAATGGGGGACGACGGTGACGTCATTCGCGGATTTCTTTACGGCGTGACCGTGCTGGCGCTGCTGGTGCTGGCGGCGGCATGCGCGAACCTGGCCAGTCTCTTTGCGGCACGGGCGGCGGATCGCAGCCGGGAACTCGCGCTTCGTGTGGCACTTGGATCGAGCCGGTGGCGGCTGGTGAAGGAATTGTTGACCGAGGCGGTAATCCTATCGCTGATGGGCGGAGCAGCGGGACTGGTGACTGCGGACCTGCTGCTAGGGTTGCTGAACCGGTGGCATCGGGCGGCAGAAGCACACCTGGCCGCAAGCGTGGATGCGCGTGTGTATCTGGCAGGTCTGGCATTCACACTGGGAAGTGCGCTGCTGTTTGGGATGGTTCCGGCGCGGCAGGCATGGCAGAGCAGTCCGCTGCAAACGATGAAGAGCGGACCGGTGGATGCGATGCACCTGCGCCGGTTTGCCCTCCGTGACCTGTTGTTGGGCGCGCAAATTGCTGTCTGTACGCTGCTGGTAACGGCCTCGCTGGTGGCGGCGCGCGGCATGGCGCGCGCTCTGCACGCTCCCCTGGGCTTCCGGCCGCAGGGCGCGATGCTGACCGATTTGGACCTAAGCCAGGCGGGACAGGAAGGCGACGCAGCGCTCGAGAAACAGAAAGAGATGATTGAGGCGGCGCGAAGGATCCCGGTGTAACGGCCGCGGGTACGGTGAACCGCACGCCCATGACGGGCGGACTGCATGGGATTCCAATTTTCCGGCCGGGGGCCACAGAGTTCAAGCTGAACAATTCTGTGCTGGCGCCGTACGTGTTTCAGATGTCGCCGGGATACCTGGAGGTTGCCGGCACTCGGCTACTGAGCGGTCGGGATGTCTCATGGCATGACACCGCAAAGACGCCCCCGGTGGCGATCGTGAACCAGACCTTCGCGCGGAAGATGTGGCACGAAACGACGGCGATCGGACAGCGGTTAGTTGTGTGGGGCATGCTGATGGAAGTGGTGGGCGTGGCAGAAGACGGCAAGTACCATGACCTGCAAGAGTCGCCACAAGCTGTGGTGTATCTGCCGTTCTCACAACGCGAGCAGAGCGAAGCGGTTCTCGTGGTGCGGTCGCGGCGGGCGCCGAACGAAATGGCTGCGGCGCTCGAACGCACACTGAGCGGCATCGAGCCGAATGTGCCGATAACCGTGGAGAGCTGGTCCGATTCGCTAGGGGGCGAGTTGTTCCCGGCGCGGGCAGCGACAGTGGCGCTGGGCGTCATGGGCCTGCTGGCGGCGATGCTGGCGGTGACGGGGATCTTCGGAATGGCTGCGTACAGCGTAAGCAAGCGGATGAAGGAGCTGGGCATCCGCGTGGCATTGGGCGCGCGGGGAGCGCAGGTGATGAGCGCAGCGGTGGGACGACCCATGGTGCTCTTTGGGGTGGGATCGGCGGTGGGGCTGCTGTCGGGTGTCTTCGCCAGCCGGTTGCTGGGGCAGATTGTGTATCAGGCGAATCCGCGGGATCCCGTGGTCGTGGGCGGCGCGGTGCTAACGATGGCACTGCTAGGCATTGCAGCGTCCGCCATTCCAGCCCGGCGAGCGCTTGCCGTCGATTCGTCCAAACTCATGCGAGAAGAGTGAGGCAGGTGAATAACACCTGGATCTGCCAAATGTTTTTGCTTCCGCCCACGTGCTCAGAATGGCCGTCGCAAGCGCCCGATTTGTCAACGCCAGATGCGCTGCGCGAGCGACCAGATGTTTAAAATTCGCACAACTGGGCTGCCAAGAAACGGTCAAGTTGCTGGCGAACGTATCTCATCGCGCACCTCTTAAAGTAACTCCGGTGCGGCATGTCGTTGTCGATCCGGCTGTCCGACGTAATCTCGAGAACGCATAAAAACGATACACTGGGTGTTCAGCCGGCGACCGAAGCCGGTTTCCATGTTCGAAAAGTACACCGAAACAGCCAGGAAGACGGTCCTTAGTGCCCGTTACGAAGCGACCCAGTTCGGCAGTCACCGAATTGAGACACAGCATCTTTTGCTCGGACTTCTGCGTGCCGATCCGCTTTTAGCAACCCGCGTTTTCAAATCTCAGAAGAAGCTTGAAGAATTGCGCGAGCGCATCGCACAGGAGGCGCCTCGCGCGGCGAAAAAAATCTCAATATCGGTCGATCTTCCGCTAAGCAGCGAGTGCCAGCGTGTCCTCAGCTATGCGGCGGAAGAAGCCGCCCGTCTGCAGCAGCACCACATTGGGCCTGAGCATTTACTATTGGCGATGGCGCGCGGCGAAACGAGTGTCGCCGCTCGAGTGATCCTCGAAAGCGGCATCACCATTTCACAGCTCGAACAAGAAGCTAAAGAGGTCAAGGGCGCTGCCGTCGCATCCGCGCCACCCCTGGCACATGAAGGCTTTCGGGACCTGGTGGCCGAAGCCCAAAACGCTCCATTTGGACGGCTGATTGGCCGCGAGCGTGAGTTGGAGCAAATTATTCAAATTCTCTCGCGCCGCACAAGGAACAGCGCCGTGTTGGTCGGCGAGCCGGGAGTTGGAAAAAACGCAATCGTTCAGGGTCTGGCGCGGCGCATTGCCGAAGGCGATGTTCCCGCTGCGCTCGTCGACCGGCAGATCCTGATGGTGGATAGCTGGGCTCTCGCCCGCACGTTCACGTTGTCCCGGTCTGGAGAAGCGTGGGCAGAGGCCTCGCCGCAACCGAAGCTGCTCGAACTCATTCAGAACGACGATCCGATTCTGTACGTTCGGGGACTCTTCGATCTGCGCGAGAGCATGCCCCTACTCGCAAATTACCTCTCAATCGCGAAGTTGCAGTTGATCGCCACTGGCGCGCCACTGTCTTTTCGCCTCGCTCTCGACAGAGATGATGCGCGGGCTCGCAGCTTTGAAGCCGTGACAGTGCTGCCGCCAACCGAAGCAGAGGCAATTCGAATCCTGACCAGCGTGAAAGAGCAATTCGAGAACTTCCACGGAGTAATATTCTCGCCGGGGGCGATCGAGACGGCCGTCTCCGCATCAGGACGTTTCCTGCGGCATCGCTCTCTGCCTGACCGCGCCATCGACTTGATCGACGAAGCCGGCGCATTGGTCAAACTACGGCAGGAGGGCGAGCCGCGCGAGCTTGTCGAGATGCGGAAACGGATCCGGCTTCTCGGCCGGCAACGCGAGAATGCTATAGCGAGGCATGAATTCGTCGAAGCGCAAAAGTTTTCGGACCAGGAGCGCGAAGAACGCCAGAGGCTAGACCGGCTGCGTGAGGAACTCGAGCCAACCACGGCGGACAACACAGTAACCGCGGAACATATTGTGGAGGCGATTGCCGCTCGCACGTCTCTATCCGTGCCTACCGTGAAGGCCGCGCTACAGCGGACGGAAGTACCAGACCAAAGGGACCAGATCCAAAGCGAACTAGCCGCCCAAATCCCCGCAGGCAGGCGTGACTGGATAGAAGGACTAACGGCGTACTTGGCGGATTGCTCGCAAGAAGAGGCGGAACGGCTCGTCCAGGCAATTCGCAAGGCGAAGGCGAAATTCGATAGGACCGCGTAAGTCGATAACATTCCAACTCTGCAACCGGAGCAGCGGCGAAGGCGCACCACGCCTATAGGGGCGATAACGTAATCCCGCCGTTCGCTACGATGGAAAAGATACTCCCCATGAGCGTTTCCACTTTGGAGCTGAAGAAGACTGTCAATCTTCCGAAGACCGATTTCCCTATGAAGGCCAGCCTGCCGGTGGCCGAGCCGAAGCTGCTAAAGCGCTGGGAGGAAGAAGCGATTTATCACAAAATCCGGAAGACGCGGGAGGGCAAGCCGACGTTCGTTTTGCATGACGGTCCGCCGTATGCAAACGGCAACATTCATCTGGGTACGGCCTTTAACAAGGTTGTGAAGGATTTCATTGTCAAGTCGCGGAGTATGGCAGGATACGACGCGCCGTACGTGCCGGGCTGGGATTGCCACGGACTTCCCATTGAATTCAAGGTCGATAACGACCTGGGCAAGCGCAAAGCTCACATGACGGTAGCGGAGATTCGCGCCGAGTGCCGCGGCTATGCGGCGAAATTTGTCGATATTCACCGGCGCGAGTTCAAGCGGCTGGGCATTTTTGGCCTGTGGGAAAACCCGTATCTGACGATGAGCGCCGAATACGAAGCGGTGATCGCCCAGGCATTCGTGGATTTTCTCGAACGCGGTTATGTTTACAAAGGTCTGAAGCCCGTGCACTGGTGCATCAAAGACCAGACGGCGCTGGCCGAAGCGGAAGTCGAATACGAAAACCATTCGAGTCCTTCCATCTACGTGAAGTTCCGTCTTACATCCGACGCGGCGGCGATCGATCCCGCTCTCGCGGGACGCGATGTGTACGCCGTTATCTGGACGACAACACCGTGGACGATGCCAGCGAACCTCGCGATCTGCTTTTATCCGAAGTACGAATACGCGGCAGTGGACACGCCGGGCGGTGTGATGATCGTGGCGGCTGCGTTGCTCGATCAACTGAGCGAAATAATCGGCTGGGAGAAAGCTGTCTTGGCGCGGTTTGCCGGGTCGAAGCTTGAAAATGCGGTCTTTCGCCATCCGTTCATTGAACGCGATTCGATTGGCATACTCGGCGATTATGTGACGCTCGATCAGGGAACCGGCGCGGTTCATACGGCGCCCGGACACGGCCAGGAAGATTTTGTCTCGGGACAGCGTTATGGGTTGCCGGTGTACTGCCCGGTCGACCAGGCTGGCCGGTTTTTCGAGGCAGATACCGCGCCCGGCAAGTTGCCGGAGGAACTGCTGGGGAAAACGGTATGGGAGGCGAACCCGCTTGTCGTTAATATTCTTGAGCGGCATGGCGCGCTTCTGAAACATCAGACGCTCGAGCATAGCTATCCCCATTGCTGGCGCTGCCACAATCCGACTATTTTTCGGGCCACCGAACAGTGGTTCATCGGGATGGAGCGCGAGAATCTGCGCGCGAACACTCTCGACGCAATCAAGAACGTGAAGTGGTATCCGGGCTGGGGCGAAGAGCGAATGACGAACATGATCGCCTCGAGGCCCGACTGGTGCATTTCGCGGCAGCGCGTGTGGGGTGTTCCGATCGTGGTGTTCTACTGCGAGGCGTGCCAGGAGCCCTTCACGGAAAAGGCTGTGCTCGAGCGTATCATCGCGCTGTTCCGTGAACACACCGCCGATGTTTGGTATTCGAAAACGGCGGCGGAACTGATGGGCCCCGGCCATCGCTGCGCAAAATGCGGAGGAGAATCGTTCCGCAAAGAGACGGATATTCTCGATGTCTGGTTCGATTCAGGTTCGAGCCACCTGGCTGTTCTGACGCCGGAGAACGGCTTGCCGTGGCCCTCGGACATGTATTTGGAAGGCGGAGACCAGTATCGGGGTTGGTTTCAGAGTTCGCTTCTCATAGGCATGGGGCTGAAAGGCGGAGCGCCATACAAGAGCTGCGCGACAAGCGGCTGGACGCTCGATGCCGAAGGCCGCGCCATGTCGAAATCGGCTGGAAACGGCATCGAGCCCGAAGAGATTGTCAGTAAATACGGCGCAGATATTCTGCGCCTGTGGGCGGGATCGGTCGATTTTATGGAGGACGTCCGGCTCTCCGGCGTCATCCTCACACGGCTTTCGGAAGCGTACCGGAAGATCAGGAATACATTCCGGTATGCGCTCGGCAATTTATACGATTTCGATCCGGCATCAGATGCAGTGCGCGGTAGCGAGCTTCTCGAAATCGATCAATGGATTCTCACTAAAGCGGAGGAGTTGGTTCGCAAATGCCGCCGCTGGTACGACGAGCTGGCATTTCACTCCGTGCATCGCGCGGTATACGATTTTGCGGTGACCGATCTTAGCGCTATGTACTTCGATGTGCTGAAAGACCGGTTGTATGCCTCGGCCCCGCAATGGCCGGAACGCCGCAGCGGGCAAACCGCCATCTATCGTATTCACCTGGCACTGACGCGGCTGCTCGCGCCGCTGCTGAGCTTTACCTGCGAAGAGGTCTGGCAACATACCCGGCGACCGCTTGGAAGTCCGGGGAGCGTGCATATGGACTATTTCCCCGAGCCCGAGCAACTGTCTGGAGACATTCCGGATTCGGCCCGCGCACGCCTTTCGCGATGGGATACGCTAATCGGCGTTCGAGACACGGTTCTGAAGAGCCTGGACGACGCCCGCGAGCGGAAGGAAATCGGCTCTTCGCTCGAGGCGGCGGTTCGCCTCGAGGCGCAAGGCGACCTGTTGCAGCTTCTGACCGAGTATGAAGCGCAACTTCCGGCGCTGTTCATCGTCTCTCAAGTAGAGCTTGAAAAAGGAACCCTGGATGCCGGCGCTGTCGCCGTTCATATCGAACGCGCACGAGGCGACAAGTGCGAACGCTGCTGGCGCTACACGCTCGATGTGGGACAGGATGGAGATTTCCCTACTATCTGCCTGCGGTGCGCGGCGGCGGTCAAGGAGATGCTCTCATAGTGAGGGATAAAGAAAACGAGAATGTCCGGCTGCGCTGGCTCCCGTTCGCCATCGCAGCCGTGGTGATCGTTCTCGACCGGCTCACGAAGATTTATATTCGCAGCCATTTCAGCAATTTCGATTCAGTGAGCGTGATACCCGGATGGTTTCGCATTGTTCACACGGAAAATCCGGGCGCGGCGTTCGGAATGCTCGCGGATGGAAACCCGGCGATCCGTTCGATTGTGCTGATTGGGGTTTCTGTTGCCGTGCTGTGCTTCGTCCTCACCGTTCTTTTGAAACGCTCGTCTTCGATGGCTGGGACACTGGCGCGGCTCGCTCTCGGATTCATATTGGGAGGAGCAATCGGCAACTTGTTCGACCGTATCGTGGCCGGGACCGTCACCGATTTTCTGGAAGTTTATAACGGGGGCTGGACGTTTCCGGCTTTTAACGCTGCCGATAGTGCGATCACGGTGGGCGCGGTGCTGCTGCTGATCGATCTACTCAGGCCGAGTCACAGAAGTCTGACTCACCAACACGCCCAACCGCCTGCGGAGTACTAATGTTTCCCAAGCTGTTTACAATCGGTTCTTTTTCAGTACCAACCTATGGGGTCTTGGTCGCGCTCGGGTTCCTGGCTGGTCTCGCGATTACCCTGAGGCTGGCTAAGCGCAGCGGTTTGCCTTCCGAGCAACTGACTAATCTTGCTATTTATTGCGCGTTGGGAGGAATAGCAGGCGCGAAGCTATTCATGTTCCTGTTCGACTGGCAGTATTACTTACAGAATCCCAGCCAGATCCTTTCGCTCTCGACGCTTCAGGCGGCGGGCGTATTTCATGGCGGCTTTCTGGCCGCGCTGGTTGTGGCGATTCTTTACATTCGGCGGCAGCAGCTTCCGGCGCTTCCGACCATGGATTGTTTCGCGCCCGGCATCGCGCTGGGACATGCCATTGGCCGCATCGGCTGTTTTGCCGCGGGCTGCTGCTGGGGCCGCGAATGCGATCTGCCGTGGGCGGTACGGTTTCATACAGACGAGGCCGCGCCAGTGCCTTTGAATGTGCCGCTGCATCCCGCGCAGCTTTATGAAAGCGGAGCGAACCTCGTGATTTTTGCACTCCTGTACAGGCAATTTCATCGGACGCACCGCTCTGGCGAAATTTTTGGCTGGTATCTGGTGTTGTACTCGACCGCGCGGTTTATCATCGAATTTTTCCGCAATCACGAGCAATCGCTGATTGCGGGCTTGTCGCTGACACAGTGGATTGCACTCGGCCTGCTCGCGGTCGGCTCAGGATTGCTGATCCGCGTCCGGCAGACAGCGCTGGCTGCGCAACATTAGGGTCTTACGTGTGGCTCAATTCATTCGAACTTTTCCGCTTTACCCGATTTCACGGATTTTTTTGCCAGATCGATCACGTGGATCACGTCGACGTTGATATCGATGGCGGTCAGCCCTTCAACCGGCTGCTTGGCTTTCATCCGCGAGACCATATAGGCGATCGGCTCGCTAGCGTCCTGTTCGAGTGGCGTGAGGGCCACTTGTTCGACATTCTTTCCTTTTTGCAACTCGACCCCTTTCTGACTCATGTATAGGCTGCCGTGCTGGCCGTTTTCGCCCCAGCCGAAGACTTCGAGATCCTGATAACTTCTCGGCAAGTCCCAGCTGCCTTCGAAGAGGCCAACCGCGTGGTCATATTCGAGGATCAGATCGGCGTTGTCTTCCACCTTAGGGAATCGGTCAGGACGAAGATGATTCACGGTGGCGAAAACCGTCTTCGGCTTGCCGAGATACCACAGGCTCCAGAGTGCGTTGTAGCAGCCGAAATCCATCAGCGCGCCGCCTCCGTTCTTTTCCGGATCTGTGAGCCATTCGAAGAAGTATTTGTTCCGGACGCCTTCTGAGCCCGGCCCGCTGTGGCCGACGATGCCGTGTAGGCGCCACACTTTCCCAATCTCTCCGTGGTCGACTGTCGCCTTTGCCACGTAATTCGCAGGCCACCACGCCATCTGATAGTTCGTCATAATCAGGACGTTATATTTTTGAGCCAGCGTCTTAATTTGTTTGGCCTGATCGAGGGAGGCTGCCAGCGGTTTTTCGAAGATGATGTTGATGTGCCGGGTGGCGCAGGCCTCGGCCACCTCGAGATGACGGTTGTTCTCGACAAAGGCCCAGACGAGATCGGGCTTTGTTTCGTCAAGCATCCGGTTGTAATCGCCATAAATCAGGCTGTGCGCCACGCCCATTTTTTCCGCTTCCGCGGTCAACTCATGGTTTGGCTCGGCCAGCCCCACGAGTTTGGCCGATTTACCTTCGACCATGGTTTGCAAGTGGCCCCAGACATGGGAGTGGACCAGCCCGACGACGGCGATTTTATAGTCCTGCGCACGAACCGATGCGGTTGCGAGGAACAGGAGGAGAAACGTATGTTTTGTCATCTTCGTGTTCAAATTCCAGAACCTATTGTCTATGCCCGAGTAGCAAGTACTTCTATCAGACCAGTTTTTTTTACGCTTGCTCAGCTACGAGGTGGTAGAGTAGAAAACCACGTAGAGGGGGGAACTGATTGTGCACCTCTTTTGTTTTACAGTTCCGCTACACCGGAAAGGGCTTGCGGCGCTAGCCGTAATGGGCGGGATAGGGATACTGCCAGCAATCATCTCGCGGCCGCTCATGGCCGGCAATAGCGAAGCTGCGCAGCGAGAAGCGCGCGGCGACTTGAGGGGCGCGCTCGCGCTGCTCGAGCAGCAGGCAAAGAATGAAGGAACGGAAGGCCAGCTCGATCTGGCAGAGTTTCTGGACCGTCACCGACTGCCGGACCGGCGCAACGAGTTGAGTAAATGGGCGGCCGCCGAGCAAGACCCTGTTCGACGGCAGCTAGCTCTTCGCCAAATCCTGCTTCTAGACTTCGAAGAAGGCCGCACGGCAACGCTAGCCGACGACTTGAATCAATACAAATCGGCCGGCGGAAACGATCTGCGAGCGGCGAAGCCTCTTCAAGGTCCAGCAAAGTATTACGGAAATACGAGCATTCCAGGGCCGCTCCACTCGTTCGCGAGAATGGCGGCGCTTTCGCCCGATTTGTCGCCCGAGGACTTGCTTCCGGCTCTGGCGCGGAACGTGGTTACCAATGGATATCAGGCGATTTCATCGAACGAGGCGCTCGACCAAACCGAGTATCTGCGATTGCTGATTCGCTACATTGGGCAGGCGCGAGAATTGACCGCCATGGCCGGCTCCGCTCGGAAGATTGTAGTGCCGACTTGCGACAGCGAACAGACAGCGGACCTTTTGCGGATTCTCGGATATCGGATGCGTGGGTCGTGCGGGGGAGACGTTGTTCTCGAGACCGTGAACCCCACCCGCGCTTTCCTTACCGTGGATTCCGCCTTCCCGATTGCGCAGCTCGAACAGGATCTTCGCGCGAACCGCAAGTTTGAATATCCTTTCGCGCCCACCGAGATTCCAGTGTTGTATGGACCCGACTACTGGATGGGAGCGGCGGTAGCCAAGAACAATCATCCCGAGTTTATAGACACGTTCCTCGGCGACCCTTCGATTTGCAGGCTATATCTGGGATTGTCGAAGCTGGACAATACGACGGCGGAAGCATTAAGACGCAAAGTTTCGCAGAATGAGCTGAGACTTTATGCCCCGGTGCTCGATTTCTTTGGCGGGATGTTCGAGATCCGGAACGGAATAGCTTTTGTGCCGGGATCGGAGAAAGTCTGGGCCGACCTTGCCGGAGCTAAGCCTTCCGAGGGCGCAGGCTTTTACGAGAAGCTCATCGAGACCGATGACGGATGGCTGGCCAGCTATTTTGATTCGCTGGCCCGGCTGGATTCGCCGGCCTCATCGTACCTGTTGCGGGCTGACCGTATGAAACGCTTTTATGAGGCGATTCGCGGAAAGGTTACGACACCCGGTCCGGCGCGGCCCGTATTCCGCTCGAATACCGATCTTCTTCTGCTGACGACATCTCTTAGACTTGATCCCGACGGGGAGCTCCACGTTCCGGGCGGCGTGGAAGTGTGGAAGAGTCTGTTCGTAAAGCACCCGCATGGAAAGTACGACGCCCGGCTATCGAAAGCTGCCAACTCGTGGAAAGCGCCGGACGATTTGATTGAGGCTTTGTTCGCTCTCTGCCGCAAGTCGGTCGAAAACGAGCCGCTTCACATCTTTCTCGCATTGAACGATATTGATCGCAACCGGCGCACGCCAATCAGCCCGGCGATGGCGAGCCGCTTGATTGCAGCCTACAGAACAGCCGGGGCGCAGTACTCGATCTTTGCGGACGTGCCGAGCGTGAGCGAGAACTCCATGACGGCGTTTCTCGATTTCGTAGCCGGCTCCAGCGAGATCCGCGATACGCTGGTGCGCGCCGACGCTGTGGGCAGCACCCAAGCTCTGGTGGGTCTCTGGCAGATACTTTGCCGCGAAAACGCGATACCCCTTCAGGCGCAAGACGCAGCTTTGACGTCGCTCCTGAAGCCATTTCTCAAGGCTCGGCAATCTACCGACGTATTCGACGCGGCGCGGAGC
>JBAUZG010000163.1:0-17137 GCA_049585195.1 Bryobacteraceae bacterium
AAGGCCACGCCCATTGCGGTTCCTTTCGGCAACGTTCGCTTGCCCCAGCCGGATCTTTCGGCCACTTGCTGGAGCACGGCTCGCATACGCGCCACGTCGTACGTTTGATGAGTCCGATCCTGGCCCACCCCATTCGCCGTCGGCTTTGCCCCTTCGTGAACAAGTTGATGTCCGGGCTCGCCCAGCAATTCGAGGCGGAACTGCACCGGGTCCTTGCCCGCAGCATGAGCCAGTTCGTCGATAAACGACTGCATCACGAAAGACTGCGAATTGGCGCCAGGAGCGCGAAGCGCACCCGTTTTCAGCGTCAACTGCATCACGGAGGAATACATACCGAAGTTCGGTACAAAACCGGCAGGAAATTCGCCCGGCTGAATCTGCGCCGAGGAAGCAAATTTCTCTCCGTCTCCGTAGCTGACAAAGTGATTGCTCCAGGCGACGATCTTACCCGAGGAGTCGATTCCGCCCTTCAGAAAGTGGAATCCGCCGGGACGATAATAGTCGTGCGTCATATCGTCCTCGCGCGTCCAGAGCAGCTTCACGGGAACGCCAGTGGTCTTGGCGATCCACGCCGCTTCGGCCATGGAATCGTTATACAGGCCGCGGCCAAACGACCCGCCGGCTCGCAGCATGTGAACGGTAATATCGTCTTCCGAAATGCCCAGCGTTTTCGCCACAAGTTGCCGGCCCCGCGCCGGCTGTTGCGTGGTGCTCCAGATATCGACTTTGCCGTCGTGGAGATGGGCGCTGCAGTTTCGCGGTTCAAGCGGCGCGTGAGAGATGAACGGGTACGAGTACGCCGCCTCAATCGTTTTCGCAGCGCTTTTGAGGGCGGCATCGACATCGCCGTCGTTCCTCAGCGTTCGGGACGGTGGCTGCTTCGAGAGCTCTTGAGCGCGTCTCGCGAACTCCGCCGAGCTTTGCTGCGCGCCAGGACCAAAGTCCCACTTCACTTGAAGCTTTTTGCGGGCCGACTCCGCTTGCCACCAGCTATCGGCGACAATCGCGACACCCGGCTCGAGGCCGGGCTCGCCCGCGATCACCGGCGCAAGCTGCACTTGTCCCTCAACCACAAAGGCGTACCGGACACCTGGCATGCGCTTTATTTCGTCGAGATTGGCGGATACTACTTTGCCGCCGAACACCGGGCACTTGGCAAAGACGGCATACAGCATGCCCGGCATGGTGAAATCGATTCCGAAAATCGGCTTACCGACGGTGATATCGGGAACATCGACGCCCATAGTCCGTTGGCCGATGATCTTGAAATCGTTTCCGTCTTTCAGCTTGAGAGTCTTGAGATCGGGCACGGGCATGGCCGCGGCCTTCGCGGCAAGTTCCCCGTAGCCCAGCGAGCGGTCGGTCGAACGATGGTATACGCGGCCATTTTCGGCATAGCATTCCGATTCCGGAACACCCCACGTTTGCGCGGCCGCCGCGATCAGCATTTGCCGGAACGCCGCTCCAACCTGGCGCATCGGAATCCAGTTGTTCGAAGCGGCCCGGCTACCGCCGGTGGTCTGCAAGCCGTATTTTTTTGTGTCGAGATCCGCCTGCTCGACCTTTACCGATTTCCAATCGACATCGAGCTCTTCGGCAACCAGCATGGGCAGCATGTTCTTGACTCCCTGCCCGCTTTCCGGATTCCTCGCGACAACCGTTACGGTTCCGTCAGGCGCGATGGAGACAAATGCTTTGCAATCGAAGGGCGGCGGTGGCGGCGGACCCTGTCCCAGAGCTTTTTCCTGGACATAAAGGCCGAGCAACATGCCTCCACCCGATAGCGTGGTGGCTTGAAGGAATGAACGGCGGGTGAGACGCATGGCTTATAAACCTCCTTCCTGTCCGGCTACGCCGAAAACAGTCGCCTCGGCGCTTGTCCGCTTAGCGGGCATTCCGGCTGCTTTGTGTATCGCTTCTCTGACCCGCAGGTATGTTCCGCAGCGGCACAGATTGCCGTTCATCGCTGAATCGATTTGCTCGTCGGTCGGCTTAGGGTGCTTGGCGAGCAACGCAGCGGCCGACATGATCTGGCCGGCCTGGCAGTAGCCGCACTGAGGAACATCGATCTCGCGCCAGGCAATCTGCAGCGGATGCGATCCATCTTTCGATAGTCCTTCAATAGTGGTGATATGCGCGTTCGCCGCGCTTGAAACAGGGGTAACGCAAGACCGGATGGGTTGACCGGCAACATGCACCGTGCAGGCGCCGCACTGGCCGATTCCGCAACCGTATTTGGTCCCGTGAAGATTCAGGGCATCCCGAATCACCCACAACAGCGGAGTGTCGGGAGCAACGTCGGCGGTTCTGGACCGCCCGTTAACAGTGAGGGTGATGGCCATATTAATTCCACATTAAGCCTATCGAATGGGGCTGGCAATGACACAAATTTCGGGGCCCTTGGGAGCCGGACAGGGGCGAATGGCCCCAACCGAGGCGACGAACATACTATGGCCCCGGTCCGCGACGTTGAAACGGAGCGGGAAACGTGAGCGCCCCAACAGGCAGGGCGAAATGTCGTATAGGCCGCAAAGTCCGGAGGCGGTAAGAGGGCGCCGCTTGACGCGAGGTATGGCTCGCGATATATATCGAACACTACATACTATGCGCGCTTTCCGTCTTTTGGCTCGGCATTTGGCCGAGCTGCGGCAGGACGTTCGCTACGGCGTTCGGATGCTGGCGAAATCTCCCGGTTTCACAGCGGTTGCGGTGATTTCCGTTAGCCTGGGCATCTGCATCGCCACCTGCGCCTATAGCGAGTTGCACGGCCTTGTTTTGCGCGATCTTCCCCGCGTTTCGAAACCCGATGAATTGGTGGCGCTCCAGATGCCAACCTCCTATCAGGCTTACAAGCGCTATCGCGGCCAGACGGATATTTTCTCTTCGACGTTCGCTTATGTAGCTCCCGTACCCTTTGCCATCGCGCTCGGCGAGCGAACGGAACGAACCTGGGGACATTTGGTGACGCCTTCCTATTTTTTGACATTAGGCGTGCGCCCGGCATTCGGCCGCTTCTTCGACAAAGAAGAAGATGAACACGACGCAACGCCGGCCGTAGTCGTGAGCTACCGCTTCTGGCAAATTCATCTCGGGTCCGATCCGCGAGCGATTGGCAAGACGCTGCGCATAAACGGACATCGGTGCACGGTAATCGGCGTGGCAACAGATAAATTTCTGGGCGCGTCGCCCGTGATTTTCGTCGCCGATCTGTGGATGCCGATGTTGGCAGGCGAGCGCATCGCGCCGGAGCTAGCCGGCAACGCGCTCGAGAGGCGCGACTCGACAATCTTCCGCGTCGTGGGGCGGCTACGACCGGGTATTGCAGAGGGTCAAGCCGAGGCGCAGCTAGATTCGGTAGCTCGAGAAATGGAGCGTGACTATGGCGATGTGAATAGAAACAGGAATGAACGGCGGGTCCTGCTGGTGAGCGGAGGCAAAGAGATGCCGCTTCGTAAACAGGACGTTCCGATCTTCACGGAATTCTTCACCGTATTGGGCGGTCTGCTGCTGCTGATCGCGTGCGCAAACGTCGCGAACATGATGCTGGCGCGCGCCGCGGACCGCCGCAGAGAGATTGCCGTTCGCCTGTCAGTCGGCGCGAGCCGTGCACGTCTCATTCGTCAATTGCTGACCGAAAGCGTGCTGATTTCCTCCGGCGCGGGCCTTCTCGCGTTCCTGCTCTCGATGTGGATCATGCGTGGAGCTTCCCGAATCAGAATGCCTTATCCAATTCCGGTCAGCTTCGACCTTACGCCCGATTGGCGAGCGTTTCTTTTCACACTCGCACTGATGGTATGCGCCGGACTGGCTTTTGGTCTCGTACCGGCATGGCAGGCGACTGGAACCGATCTTGCTTTCGCACTAAAAGAGGGCGGGCTTGTGCAGTTTCGCAGGTTCCGCCGATTGAGCCTTCGAAATGTACTGATGCTTGGTCAAATGGCGGCATCGATGACTTTGTTGCTGATGACTGGCTACCTGGCGCTCGGCTCTCAATCGACTTTGGGAATCGATCCGGGATTCAACCCCAGAAATCTGTACCTGATGTCGCTCGATCCCATTCGCGACGGTTACTCTAGCGACCGAGCGGCGGCTTTCTTCGATAAGCTCTTGGACCGTGTGAAACCGCTGTCTGGCATTACTGCCGCCTGTCTGACCGATTCCGTGCCCGCCGCGGTGAATGGAAACGGAAGCGTGACGTTTTCTACCGCTGGCAAGGATGCGTCGGACCCGCGATCTATACACAGCGCGCAAAAATTTGTCGTGGGCAAAGATTACTTCGCAACAACAGGCATTTCGATCCTGACAGGGCGCAGCTTCCGGAAGGAAGACGAAGAGGGCGGCACAATGCCAGTGATTCTAAGCCAAGCGTTTGTGCGCGAGTTCTCGAATGGAGAGAACATACTAGGCCAGCACATCGAGTTGGGCAACGGTGAAATCGACCCAGGAAAAGGCGTATGGCCGGGCGCGTTCGATTATCGCGTCGAAGCTCCAAGCAATAGACGGCAGATCGTTGAAGTAGTAGGCGTGGCCAAGGATGTAGCCGAGGGTTTCGGAGTTCAGAAGCCGCCGCCTACAATCTATTTTCCGCTGCGCCCGGCGGATTACAGCCGCCCGTCGCTCGGAGGCATCACTCTTATGGTCCGCACAATGCCAGGCGTTGACGCGATCGGAGAGGTTCGCCGCGAAGTCGCGGCAATCGATTCCCGGCTGACGGTGTTCAACGCCCGCAGCATGGTGGAACAGATCGGTGACACCTTGTTCGCGGTGCGGGCGGGCGTCTGGACATACGGCATCATCGGCATAGTTGGCTTGATTCTGGCGTCGGTTGGATTGGCGGGTGTCACAGCCTATTCGGTTGCGCGGCGCGGCCGCGAAATCGGCATCCGTATGGCGATGGGCGCTCAGAAGGCTCAGGTGATGCGGCTGATTATGAAGGAAGGCGTGGTTCTGACACTGGCGGGCTCGGTCATCGGACTCGCCATGGCGTGGGTTGGAACGCGTGCATTGGGCGCGGTTTTCTCTTCAGTGGCTCAATCGAGCACTCTGAACTCCTATGGCACGTTGTTTCTCGCCGCAGCCCCGGTACTGCTCGCCATGCTCGCGCTTACGGCTTGTTATCTGCCCGCCCGTAAATCCACTCGCATCGATCCGGCCGTTGTGTTGCGCCAGGAATAGCCAAGAACCATCTCCGACTCACCCCGCTTGGCATAGAATTCTGGAAGACAAATTCTAGAAAGGAGCGCCACACGGTGAATGCCAACTGGTCGCGAAGGAGTTTGATTAAAGGCATCGCCTCAACCGCATGTTTTCCGGCGCTTGCAACGGAGGCGCAGGCGGCTCAATACGTCTCTCACCGCGGAATGCCGGAAGAAGGCCCCAACACGCCGAAACTCGCCGCGCCAATCAACGGCCGCGATATCACAGACGAGGCCATGCGGCGCGTGAAGCAGATTGGCGTCGATCACGTATTGATGGGCGGTCCACGAATGCCTTGGACCGTCGAGCAGCTGCAGCCGATCGTAGACAAGCTGAAAACCGGCGGCCTTGCGCTAGGCAACATGATGATCGCCGGCTTCCCCAATACAATTTATGGACGCCCCGGCCGCGACACAGAGATTGAACAATTTAATCAATCAGTCGAAGCCGCAGGAAAGGTTGGATTGCCAGTTGTCGAGTACAATTTCTATGCGCATCGCGCGATCGAAGGGTATTACGAAGAAACCGGACGCGGCGGTGCGGGCCTCACCGCCGCGTCTTACGACCGCGTGAAAGACCTGCCGCCATTGCCGCAGGAAGGCGTCCACAATCTCGATGAAATGTGGAATAACATCACTTACTTTCTAAAGGCCGTTGTACCCGTCGCGGAAAAGTCGAATGTTCGTTTAGCGCTGCACCCGAACGACCCGCCATTCCCGCTGAGCAGGGGCTCGCAACAAATCATGGCGACGGTGGAAGGCTGGAAACACTTGATAAGCATTGTGAACAGCCCCGCAAACGGCATTACGTGGGATTGCGGCGTAACGCGCGAAATGGGTCACGATCCGGTCGAGGTATGCCAGTATTTCGGATCGCGAGATCGCATCAACCATGTCCACTATCGCAATGTGCGTGTGCGCAAGCCGTACGAAGATTACACCGAAGTGTTCATCGACGAAGGCGAGAACGATATGTTCGCCGTCATGCGAGAACTAGTCAAGGTGAAATACACACGCCTGATTTATCCAGAGCACGAACGGGCGCTCGATGTTGATCGAGAGCGTGGAATTCACAATCAATATCCGGGCGGAGGCGGCTACACGGGAATGGTTTACGACATCGCCTACGCTCGGGCCATGCTGCAGGCTTCATTATTACTCGAGCGATCGGCACGGACATGATTCGCCACAGATAATTTCTGGTGGCGTGCCGCCTTAATAGCGCCGGACTGCGCCCGGCAATTCACCGGCTTGTTTCTCGCTGACTTCCGCTCTTCGTGACATCTCATGGATTACATCACGGATCACGCTCAGCGCAGTCTCTACATCAGCGTGCGAGATGTCCAGATAGAATACCGCGCGCACACTATCGAAGCCGGACGGAAGCATGTGCACACCCTTCTTGAAAGCTTCGTCCACGAACGTCCCGGCCGATAATCCCCGTAAACGGAACCGGACGATGTTGGTTTCCACGCTCTTAGGGTCAAGATCAATTTCGGCGAGCTCTGCGAGTCCTTCCGCAAAACGCCGGGCATTGCTGTGCGTCTCATGCAACCGCTCACGGTGGTGGATCAGGGCATGTAGCGCTCCAGCCGCGATGATGCCGGCCTGACGGAAGCCTCCGCCGAATTGCTGCTTGAAACGCCGCGCTCTGGCTATCAACTCCTTGCCGCCAGCGAGACAGGAGCCTACTGGCGCTCCGAGCGCTTTCGAGAAGCACACACTTACCGTATCGAACGGTCTTGCATAATCCGCCTCCGGAATGCCGCTCACCACAGTCGCATGCCAAAGCCGCGCACCGTCCAGGTGCAGCGCAAGTTTATGCTTCCGCGCAGCGGCGGCGACCGATTGAATCGACTCGAGAGGCCAGATCGAGCCTCCCCCGAGATTGTGAGTGTTCTCCACGCACAAGAGCTTAATCGGCTGAGCTACGGTAGCCGGTAAGAACGGATGACGCTGGCCTATGGCCGCATCAACATGTTGGGCAGTGAAGATCCCGCGGATTCCAGGCAGCAGCCGCGGCAGGATTCCCGAAAGCGAGGCGGGCGCTCCACCTTCCAGAAGATAGACGTGGGCGTTCTGATCGAAGAGAACAGCGTCGCCAGGCTCTGTATGAACGCGAATCGCAACCTGATTCGTCATCGTGCCGGTTGGCATGTAGACTGCATCGTCTTTCCCTAAAATCTCAGCGGTCTTTTGCTCCAACCTCCTAACCGTTGGGTCGTCATGATAAACATCGTCCCCAACGTCGGCTTTGGCGATCGCCTCACGCATGGCGGGCGTGGGGAGACTACAGGTATCACTGCGTAAATCGATCATGGCGTTAAACCTCATATTACTTACTGGCTTCGTTTTCTACTAAGTCGCAGGACGTTTGTAAGAGAAACGGTAGCCTCTGTCATCCTGAAGAAATGCCCGTAGGTCTCGACTTCGGAACTACGAACAGTTCCATCGCCCTCGCAGGACCGAACGGCGTCCAGGTCGCGAATTTCGCTTACTCTGGCGGTGTAACCGAGTCCTTCCGCTCTCTTCTCTACCTTCACAACCTCCGCGAACATGGCCGAAGCACGATCAAGTCCTGGAGCGGTCCCGCTGGTATCGACGAATATCTTCAGTCCGATGAAAAAGGGCGCCTCGTCCAGTCGCTCAAATCGTTCCTGACTAGCCGCAGCCTGCAGACAACCGAGGTTTTCGGCCGTCGCTTCAAACTCGAAGAACTCATTGCGCGAATTCTCGCCGACATCCGCATCGGCGCCGCCCATCAGTTCGGCCCTACTGCAAAGCGAGTCGTCGTGGGCCGCCCCGTGCGCTTCGTCGGAGCCGAATCTGAAGCCGATGACGAATATGCTGTAGGCCGCTTGAAGGAAGCGCTCCTCGTTGCCGGATTCAAAGATGTCAGCTTCGAATACGAACCGGTTGGAGCCGCTTACCACTACGAATCCACTCTCGATCACGACGAACTCGTAATGATCGGCGACTTCGGCGGCGGTACCAGTGACTTCTCCCTCCTTCGCGTCGGTCCGTCACTGCGCCGCTCAGGAGCTACCCGCCAAGTAATCGGCAACGAAGGCGTGGGCATCGCGGGCGACTCGTTTGATGCGCGCATCATCCGCCATCTCGTCTCTCCGGCTCTCGGAGCCGGTTCCGAACTCAGGTCGGGCCGCAAACGATTACCCGTACCGAACTGGGTCTACTTCAAGCTCGAGCGCTGGCACCACCTATCGTTTCTCAAATCGGCCGACACACTCAACATGTTGAAGAGCGTAGCGGCGCAGGCGGTCGAACCTCAGAAGATCGAAGCGCTTCTCTATCTCATCCAGCACGATCTCGGCTATCAACTCCATCGGGCCGTACAGCGCGCAAAAATTACGCTTTCGAATGCCGAGCGCACCCGCTTCCATTTCTCCGATGGCGACGTCGCGATCGACGAAGAACTAACTCGCGCAGACTTTGAAGACTGGATTCAGGAAGAACTCTCGGATATTCAGGATCACGTCGATCGACTGCTATCCAAAACGGGAACGCATCCCGCCGATGTCGATGTTGTCTTCCTCACGGGCGGCTCGTCCTTCGTGCCCGCCGTCCGGCGTATCTTCGAATCTCGTTTCGGGCCCCACAAAATCCGCACTGGCGGCGAGTTTACATCCGTTGCCCGTGGCCTGGCTCTACGTGCAGCGGAACTCGGCTAATCGGTTGCCGGGTAGCCGTGAAGCTCGGGCCCGACAGTGTTCGAGAAGTTGTAGTTCCCGCGGCGGTCAGCGTCGATTGTCCAGAACATCGCGCCAATCATGCTGGGATAGCCGCGAGGATCGCGCAGCTTGTACTTGGTTCCGGAAGGAGCTTTCCCGGTAATGATATAGTTCATGGCCTGCGTGACAATGGTTGGCGTTGTGTCTCCGGTAAGGAATCCGACAGCAACCTTATCGGCTGGCATCGGTGGAAAAAAGTGCTTGGGATCGCCGCCAACATTGAATCCCTCGAGCACGAGTTCCGTCATCGCGGCGTGATAGTCTACCGAGCCGGCCTGGTAGACCTCGCCATCAAGACCTTCGAGCGGTGGCGTGTTGTAGTCCTGCACATCCATAAACGAAAGAATGTCGCGGATGGCGTACGCGATGCCCAAATACGAGCCGAACTGACCCCCATAGCTGGGATATCCGGCGGGAATCTGCGTGCCTTCGGGCACCAGGCTGATCATGAACCGCGAGCCGAAGTGATCGTGCAACTGACGCAAAGCCGAGATAAGATTCACGATGGATGGCGTAGTGGGATGCTTGAAATCCGTGTCTCCGGGTTCGATCGATAAAGACGGGCTTTCAAAGTCGATGTCGATACCGTCGAAGCCATACTCGGTAACAATGCGCGTGACAGAAGAGACGAAGTTCGGAACGCGTTTGGGATCGGCAAGCGTGAAATGCTGGCCACCGCCGCCAAGAGAGATCATGACCCTCTTGCCTTGGTTCTTCAAGTAGGCAATATCCGCCTTGAACTGTTCCGTATCAAGTCCCCCCGGGGTTTGAAACTTCATCGTTCCTTCCGGCGCATTTTTATCCGGTGTGGAGAAGGCAACTATGATCACATCCCACTGCGGCGAGACTTCGCGAAGTGGAAAGGTGGAACCCGCTGCGCCATAGCCTACCCAGTAGCCGATGAGCTCGTGACCATTAGGCGAGCTGCTTCTCGGTACGGCCGCCACTGTGGGCTTCGGAGGTGCGGATGCGCTAGCGCGTCTGCCGCGTGCCGGGCAAGGTTTCGAAGGTTCAGTGAGCGCCTGCGCATCGGGGAAGCTGTAACTGCTGCCGAGACCCTCAGAGGCTCCGGTATACCAGGGCAGCAGGGCTACGTTCTCGAGATGATAAATGGCCCCGTCTGCTCGAGCCACAAAAGCCGGCGATGCAGGAATATTGTTCTTGGGGTTCGTATTTGTCGGTTCGAGAAGAAAGTAAGTCGAGGCTACGCCCGTGCCCCCGCAGGCGCCCTGGTCTCCCGGACGCATTGTGGCGGGCCGCATCCAGGCTGGGAATGTATTCCCCGGACCATTAACGTTGGGGCGTTGGACCAGAGGATCATGCAAGGGATCGTTGGCAAACTCGCCAAGCTGCTGGGTAAGGGGTTGCACGTCCCCGTCTTCGACGACTCTTGGTGCGCCATGAAGATACGAGCCGAGCACGAAAGAATTTCCGGTGGCTGAATCGACACCGTGTGTTCCCCAGGAACAGCAAACCGTAGCATCGCCAAGAGTGTAGTAGGTGGTATTCCGCGTCACTGCGATGACAAGCTTGCCCTCCTGTTTAGGAAGTCGCTTGAAGAGTTCTTTTTGCAGGAACTCGACGTCCACGACGGCAAGCGAGCTGCCGGTCTTCTTCGAGGTGAGGATGTAGCCATAGCCCACCGGAACGCTGATCCTTACAACCTTCACTTCCGGTTTGCCGAGCAGCGTATGCCATCCCTCGGCACTCGGGAACGTGGTGCGCAGCATGGCATCGGCATACTGTGTGGCGCCGCCTGTGGAAAAGGCGAACTTCGAGAAAATGGGCGAGCGGAGAACGCGCCGTATCTCCGGCGCAGCGTCCATAAGCACGGGCTTTCCGGCAATCTTCTTTGCCTCGAATGAGAGCGTGATTGCAACGAGCACCGTGGGGATGGTGGTCGTGCCTCCCTGTCTCGGATCACGACCGAAGAGAATATAGTGGCCTTGGCCGACATCGCGCTGGAACGTGGGCACAGTGCCTTGCGCTCGCAGGAAGTACAGCGGCAACAGGTTCACCACGAAGAGCAGATGGATGGACGTGATTCGCACACCCAATTTCATGCATCCGCTCCTATCTAAGCGCGCTGAGCCTTCGAGCTGCATGCTATCTCAACGCGTCCCGCACCTTCTTCAGGTCAGCGACAAATCCTTGGTACTCACTATGCCGCTGCTCATCGCTTTGAGCCCGCAGAACTGCGGATGGGTGAATCGTCGAAGTCACGAGCGGAGCCCATGGATGCTCTACGAACTTTCCACGCTCCTTTGACAACCGGTATTCTCTCCCGAGAATCGACTGGGCCGCCGTTGCGCCGAGACACACTATCACTTCAGGCCTGATCAAAGCGACTTCGGCTTCGAGCCACGGCCGGCAAGCCTTTATCTCCGATATTGACGGCTTCTTGTGTAGGCGGCGCTTACCTCGTTCTTCATACTTGAAGTGTTTGACGGCGTTTGTGACGTATACTTCAGATCGATCAATTGCCGCTTCCTCGAGTGCCCGGTTCAGTAATCCACCGGCCGGCCCGACGAACGGGTGTCCTTGCCGGTCTTCCCCATCGCCGGGTTGTTCGCCCACGAACATAACTCGAGACGATGTAGGTCCTTCCCCAAACACCGCTTGTGTCGCGCGCGCGTAGAGCTCGCAACCTTCACAAGCCTGGGCTGCCTCCCGTAGATGCGATAGACTCGAAGCGCCTTCCGGGATGAAAGAGGCGGCACTTTTCGGTCGTGCGCGTGACATTACTCTTAATTTTTACAGAGTAGTTCGACGGCCCATTACAAGACTGATCAGGAACAACACGATAAAGATCAGGAAGCAAATCTTCGCGATTCCCGCCGATGCAGCGGCGATACCGCCGAAGCCGAGTACTGCGGCTATAAGCGCAATAACCAAAAATACCCACGTGTACCAGAGCATGTTTCGAATGATCCTCTCCTGAGCTGACGCTCGCACGTCGCGTGCCACTAGCGACATTCGCGCCGCGTCCTATGAAGAAGCGCCGTAGCTTCAATGTGTTAGAGCAGCCAACAAAGACCTTTCGATGAAACCCGTCCGCGTGTTACAGGCGGGAAAAAATTACTGCTCTCTGCAGATCTGAAGGTTGCATTTTCTGCGGCCTGAGGTGTCTATATAACTTCGGCGCCGTCCCGCAAATCGGTCCTGAATTTCAAGTCGCCTTCTATCAGTGCGTTAGATGTCTCGCAAAGATATTGATTGTCGATCGCGGTGCATGGCCATCTCCGTGCTTACAAGCTGACAGGGGAAGCCACATTCGCTACGCGGTTGTCGGAAACCCTTGCGGAGTGCGAAGAGATGCACGCTTGTGAGCAGGCAAGTGTCAAATTGATGATCGCCTACAGGCTGCACTTTGAAACCGGCAATCTGCACGCCATCGAGGCAATTCAAAAAAAATAAGATCCATGCCAGCGCACCTACAGGTACGTGGCCAACGGCTCAATACAGCACATGATTCGAAAGCTCCAGGATGGCCGCTACAGGCTCTACTCGAAAAAGAAAAACCCAAAGACCGGCAAGCGTAGAAATTTGGGTACTTTCGACAGTCGGGCCGAGGCGGAAAAACACGAACGCGCGGTCCAGTATTTCAAGCGAGCGCGATGACGGCGCACGGTCGCGAAAGAACAGCTTGCATACGCAGCTCGCCAGAGCTGACAAGAGCCGGGCGGGCGTGCCCGGCCCCAGGCACCATTGCGGCTTTCTAATTATTAATTAGAAGGAGGCGCGCCGCCGCCTTGCCGCTGCTGCATCCGTTCGTGCATCTTCTGCTGCATATCGGCATACTTCTGCTTTTGCTCATCCGTCAGGATGCCGTTAATTTTCGCATCGGTCTGCTCGCGAATCGTCTTCATCTTCGCCATCCGGTCTTCACGGGATAACGAACTATCCTGTCGCAACGATTGCATCTGCTGCTGCTGATCGGTCAAAATGGGCAACAACTTCGATTTCTGATCGTCGGTCAGCTTAAGCTGCTTGGCCAGCATATTGACCCGCTGCTGAGGGTCCATCGTGCCGCGGCCGTGATGGCCCTGCTGCTGATCGTTCTGCTGGTCTTGGGGCTGCGCCACGGCAATCGCCGCCGCTCCGATCCCCAAACCGATTGACAAACATAAGGCAAGTACGGGCTGTTTCATGTGTCTTCTCCTTCCCCGAATTTTCTTGCATCCACCTCTAAGGACGCCATTATGACCCCGAAAATTAGCGGGGAACTG
Source organism: Bryobacteraceae bacterium (assembly GCA_049585195.1). Taxonomy (GTDB): domain Bacteria; phylum Acidobacteriota; class Terriglobia; order Bryobacterales; family Bryobacteraceae; genus KBS-96. The sequence goes on from JBAUZG010000163.1 coordinate 13,174, forward strand.
TTAAGTTTTGTAGGGATATGACACTCTCAACGACTGGCTTCATCTTCGATCCTGCGATAACCAACCACGACACCGGTCCCGGCCACCCGGAGCAACCTGCTCGCGTCTCAGCGGTTTTCGAGCGGCTGCGGGAAACCCGAACTCTCGATTTGCTGAAGCGGATTCCGGCGAGGCTGGCCACCGAAGACGAGCTCGCGCTAGCGCATGACCGGGCCTACACCGAATTGGTGCGTCGAGAAGTGGCTTCCGGGCGGCAGGAGTTATCCACCGGTGACACAGCAGTCTCGGAGGCGTCGTTCGAAGCGGCGCGGCTGGCGGCGGGCTCGGTGTGCGCGGCTATCGATGCCGTCTTTACCTCCGAGGTTAAAAACGCCTTTTGCCTGGTTCGCCCTCCCGGCCACCACGCCGAACGTAGCCGTGGTATGGGCTTTTGCCTCTTTAACAACGCAGCGATCGGCGCTCGATATGCCCAGCGGCGGCATGGCGCGGCGCGCGGCGTTATCGTCGATTGGGACGTGCACCACGGCAATGGCACCCAGGAAATCTTCTATCGCGACGGTTCGGTTTTCTACTTCAGCACCCATCAGTCGCCCTGGTATCCCGGAACTGGAGCGGCTGCCGAACGCGGCGAGGGCCCTGGCGAGGATACAACGCTGAACTGCCCGCTCCCCGCGGGATCTGGCCGAAGTGAAGTGCTGGGCGCCTTTCGAGAGCTGCTTCTTCCGGCTGTCAGAAAGTTTCAACCGGACTTTGTGGTGATTTCAGCTGGCTTTGATTCGCGGCGCGGCGATCCATTAGGCCAATTTACTCTGGACGATGCCGATTTCGCAGAGCTGACTCGGCTAATGCTCGAGGCTGCTTCGGAAACTGCAGGTGGACGTCTGATTTCGGTCCTCGAGGGGGGATATGACCTTCGAGGGCTCGCTTCGTCAGCTGAAGCTCATGTCAGGGCCCTAACCGGCGTTGCAAAGTCCTTGGCAGTCTCGACAGAAACGCGCGTAAATTTGTAAGAACTTACAGAACCGCGCGCCACAGCGGTTTGCTGATGAAATTCCGTTAATGCGGCGGAGGACCTTGATGCTCACTCGAGTCCGCCCCTGGACCGTACACGCTGTACTGTTTCTGCGGAGGATTTAACGTGACTTGAAGCGTTTTCTGGCCCTGATCGATATCGACATTCTCCCCAAAAGTTTGAAAGTCTTTCGCAATCACCTGCACGCGAATCGTACCCTGCGGAATCGGTGGAAAGTGTGCCACTCCTTCAAGGTTGGTGCGCAGCTCCCAGTGCTTCGCTTCGCGCTTGCCGAGTTTGAACACCTGGTGATGCGCAGTGAGAAAGTCGAGAATCACAGCTGCCCGCTCCACCGGCCGGCCTCGGGGATCTTTAACTTCGATACGGATTTCGGTAGTGGGCCGAGCTGCAAATGCGGCCGGAACGCTTGACGCGAGCAGCAGCACGAAAGCCCCGAACTTGAACATAGATGAATTATCTCGTAGATCATCGATTGTCATGAATCTTTAACACATCACAACTGGTCGCTCGAAAAGTACGCGACGAAATTAACAAACGCACCTTGGCGGTTGTTGATTAAATCGAAGCTCGCTCTCAATAATAGAAACAGAACTATGCCCCACCGCTTTGTCGCGCCGAAGATCATGGTAATCCGCCACGCGGAGAAACCCAACGGCGCCGACAGCGGGGTCTCGGCGACCGGCAAGCAAGGCGCGCAGCACTTAAGCCCGCGTGGATGGCAGCGCGCTGGCGCACTCACCGCCCTGTTCGCCCACCCCGCAAGCGCGATGGTTCATCATCCCTTGGCCACGCCCGCCTATCTCTTTGCCGTGAAGGACGGCAGCCGGCGCTCGATGCAGACTCTCACTCCATTAAGCGAGAAACTCGGCGTTCCTATCCGGCCCGGTACGAAGGGAAGCGAGGCGGAGATGGTTGAGGAAGCGGCATCAATGAACGGCGTGGTGCTCATCTCCTGGCAGCGCGAGCGCATTCCCGACATCGCCGCGCATCTGCTGGCCGGGTCTCAGGACGCGGGTACGCAGCCGCGGCTGTGGCCACCCGATTGTTTCGATGTCGTCTGGGTTTTCGATCTCGACCCAGCGAGCGGAACGTATCGCTTCACGCAAGTGCCGCAACAATTGTTGAGCGGCGACCGCGAGACAGGAATCGAGCGGCCACCCTCGTCGAAGATTCGCTCGCTAGCTGTGAGCGGCCTCCGCGTTTTCCAGCGCATGCTGCATCCGGAAATTGCCAAGCCATACCGGCAATGAAGAGCTACTCTACTCCTGCTTCTTCGAAGCGGGAAGAACGCGAATAAAAGCCATCATCCCGTTGTCTTCATGCTGCGGTAGAGAGCTGCTTGCCGCCCGACATGTCGCATACCGTCATATTAGGGCCGGCCTTCGGGTCTTGTCAATGCACAAGATTTGATACTGTCGGTTATGATATGTGGCGCCTCGCAATAATTTTTCTTCTCCTCGGAATCGCGTTCGCGGATGAACCTCATCCCACGCTCGCGATTGGATCGCCCGCGCCGGATTTCTCGCTACCGGGCATCGATGGCAAGATCCACCAGCTAAGCGATTATTCGGCATCAAAAGTACTGGTCATTGTGTTCACGTGCAATCACTGTCCCACCGCGCAACTCTACGAAACGCGCATCAAAAAGATAGCGGCCGATTACAGTGGCCACGGCGTGGCGCTGGTTGCGATTCAGCCCAATAATCCCGAGGCAATTCGCCTGGACGAACTGGGTTACACCGATGTCAGCGACAGCCTTGACGAGATGAAGATAAGGGCCGCGTACCGCCATTTCAATTTTCCTTATCTCTACGATGGCGACACGCAAAGGGTCGCAAACGCATATGGACCAAGAGCGACGCCGCATGCGTTCGTGTTCGACCAGGAACGCAAGCTGCGCTACGAGGGGCGCGTGGATAATAGCCAACGCGAGCGGCTCGTGAAGACGCAGGATCTACGGAACGCCATCGATGCCGTGCTCGCGGACAAGCCTGTGGCTGTAAATCACACTGGCGTATTCGGGTGCTCAACCAAGTGGATCTCGAAGCAAGCCGGCCGCGAGCAGGAGATGAAGAGGATCGAATCCGAGCCAGTGCGCCTGGACCTCGCCTCGGCGGATGATCTGAAAAAGCTGCGCGCCAATCAGTCCGACAAAGTATTGCTTGTCAACTTCTGGGCCACGTGGTGCGGGCCTTGTATCAACGAATTCGCCGATCTGGAGACGACATATCGCATGTACCGGCTGCGCGACTTCGACCTGGTGATGGTCGCTGCAAACATGCCCGACGAAAAGCCTGGAGTGATGAAAATGCTCGAAAGGCAGCACGCCTCGAGCCGGAATCTGCTCTTCGGATCCGACGATACCTATGCCATGCAAGCCGCGTTCAATCCGAAGTGGGATTCGGGGGTACCGTACACAATGCTGCTCGCGCCCGACGGGAAGATTCTGTACGAGGAAAAGGGTGAAGTGGACATTCTTCAATTGCGCCGGACAATCCTTGCCAACCTTCCCGATCCCGATTACATCGGACATCGTGCCTATTGGGCAACGAAGTGAAAACGGCCTCAACGTTTAGCGTGTAACGCCTCGACAGCACCGATGATTTGGCCGAACACCCTAGAAAGGAGTTCTGTGATGAGAGCAAGATACGTCCAAGTGGAAAAGGCCGGAGCGCCGCTGAAACTGGTAACGCGCGACGTTCTCGTAAGCGTCTCGTGAACCGCTCTTTCGCTGGGGGCCGATGGTAGGGCATGTTGGAAAGGTGGCAGAGAGTAGACGGGAGTATTGGAGCAAGCTGATAGCAGAGCAAGAAGCCAGTGGGAAGGCGGTGGGCCCTTTCTGCCGCGAGCGCGGACTGTGAGAGGCGACGTTTTACCAATGGCGGAAACGGTTGCGAAAAAGCGAGACGGTGCGATTTGCGGTACTGGAGG
>JBAUZG010000164.1:0-20780 GCA_049585195.1 Bryobacteraceae bacterium
CGCCAATTCTGCCGCCTTGTCTCGTGCCGATTCCGCGTCTCGTGGACCGCGATCCCGCAAGGCTAAACGAAGGCCCACGTCGGCACTCTGAACCCGCGGCTGATCACTGAGGAAATCACCGAATGCAACTGCCTCGGTGATTTGATACGTGGCATCGGAATTGTCATTAGTACTGCGGATGCGTTCACCCAGTTCAGACAGGGCTTTATCTACGCTTTCACGCGTAAACCGCGGCGGTTTCGAGCCGGCGACAAGTTCACCTTGTGGTGTAGTCCTCCATTTCCCCGATTCTCCCGCAGGGGCAACATAGCCCTCCAGCTGCACGATCACGAGTGCTTGCCTTGCTTCCCTTGCAGTGATATTCAGCGATTTCGCTAAATCGCGTTCCGTCCACGGCACCGCTGCCCGGGTCTGTTTCAAGAAGCTCAGAACCGCTGCTGCCGGCAAACCTGAAACTCCGCCCGCCGACGGGCGAGCCCGATCAGACGTCGGCGGCATCTTCGTTACAACCTTGGCGAGTTACATCGACGGGATATCACTCGGCTCCTCCGACGCCCACGGCTGTTTCCTGCGGCTGGTCGACTCGATCATTTAACTCTTTTCCCGCTTTGAAAGCAGCGTCACGTTTCGCGGCGATCTGAATGGTTTCGCCGGTCCGCGGATTCCGGCCCATACGGGCTTTCTTTTCTCTTCGGGTGAAAGTACCAAAACCTCGCAGTTCAACTCTATCTCCGGATGCCAAGGCATCTCCAATTTTCTTCGTGAGCACCTCAAGCGTGTTCTCGATATCGGCCTTCGGCTTGCTGGTTTCCTCCGCAATTGCGTCAATTAACTGCTGCTTCGTCATGCGCCTCCAGGATAACTGAGCGTCGAAGGACGTGATAGAACGAAAAAATCCTAACGCAGGGGCGATGGCGAAACCGCGGGCAGACATCCGACGTACGCGGTCTCTCTCTGGCTGGCGCCGACTCTTCGGACAGTTCTGGGCCGTGAAGATCGGTCATTTCAAAGGGCGGATCATGGTCAGCAGCCAGGGCGAATATCCGGCGAATATCTCGGGTATAATTGTGCTTGTGCCGGCCAAAGTGTGCAGCGTCAAGCTTATGGACGCTCAGGGTCGTCCCGAGATCACTCCGGTACTGGCTCATTCACGGAATGGAGCCGCCGCCCTTGCTTTGGAGGAACTGATTAAGCAGCGCCGATGGAGCCGAGACGGCAGTTGCAAAATAGAAGTCACTGTACACGAACCCGGCCCCACATATGAAGTTACTCTGGACCAGATTTTGAAATGGGCGAACCGTCGTGAGCGAGGCGAGCCGATAGGTGTCGTGGCGCTCAAGAAACGGATCTTGGACTTGTTCGCTCAACTTTGATCGGGCAGCGACAGCCGAACCGGCCATCGAAAGATTCTCCACACTTCGGACTTAGAAGACGAGCGGGTGTCGGCCAACCAATATCGACAGTCTATGTCCGTGAATGTGCGGCCGGCGACTACGCCGCTTCGGCGGGATCGGTTTCTTCCGCTGATTGGCTGGAAGTCTGCTGGTCGGCCTTGTCGAGATCGAGTACGGCGGCCAATTCGCCTTGGCGCTGAACAAGTATTCGAAGCCTCTCCTCGTGGTCGAACGGTTTAGCCAGTTGGGCCTCGTAATCGGCAAGGCGCTTTAGAAGATCCCGATAAACCGCTTTCTCATTCTCGAGATGCCGATCGATATTGCTCAAGATTTGATCGATGCTGAGCAAAGTCCCGAGCGCTGACTCGGAATTCACCTTGGCATGATAGGTTGCCCGTCCCTGCAGATAGAGCGTCGGAAGATCATCATCGAGTTGTTGTGAAAGAGTGGTTTTGCCCTTGCTCCAAATCTCGAAGCCACGATACGTGCCACGTTGGGCCGGGACGGGATCATTGCGCCAGGACAGAATAACGTTCGTCAAAACTTCGGCGGCTTGCTTTCGCGCGTCTTTTCCGCTGAATCGCCTGGTTCCGATAAGCATCTCGAAATCTTCTTTTGGATGACTGTCGCGGTTGGCGATATCTGCTTCGAGATCTCGCGTATGCGATTCTGCCTGAGAGATGCGCGAGGTCAAACTGCTCATCGACCACTGAATATCCAGCTTCTGGCGTTGGTGAAGAGTATGCAGTTGATCGAGCCGACGTATTTCCGTGTCTACTTTGATCTTTTCGACAACCGCCGGATTCCCGGAGGCAATCGCCTTGATCTCTGCATAGGTAAGAGCGGCATTTTCGAGATCTTCCGCTGATCGTACCGTGACATCGCCCGTCATCACCTGCGCGATGAACCGGGCTTTCACTTCGAGCGTTTGCCACATATAACCGTCGAAGCTGCCTTCCGTCACATACCGGTAAATCCACACCTCGGGATTGCTGTTGCCCTGCCGGAGAATGCGGCCTTCCCGCTGTTCGATATCTCTCGGTCTCCAGGGTGCATCCAGGTGATGGAGAGCGATGAGCCGCTTCTGGACATTCGTACCAGCACCCAGCTTCTCTGTGGAACCCAGCAGAATGCGAATGCGGCCAGCGTTGACGGCATCGTAGAGAATCTTCTTTGCCTGATCGCTTTCTGCATCGTGGACAAAGGCGATCTCCTTTTCCGGCACGCCCCGCTCGATCAACTTCGATCGGACTTCATCGTAAACGTTGAACCGAGTGGGATCGGGCGTCGAGAGGTCTATAAAGACCAGCTGCGTCGATCGCGACGGACGGGTTTCCTGCCAGATGCGAAAGATCTCATCGATTGCCTTACCTACTTTGGTTTCCGGTCCAGGCTGCAAACTGGGGTCGATCAGCCGCATGTCAAGAGCGGCCTTGCGGCCATCGCTCGTGATTTTCAGCATGTTATCTTCCCGAGGATCGATCCGCTCCTTTCGAAGCCGCTCAGCGCGAGCTACTAAAGTTTGCACATAAGCCTTTAGTTCAGCATTCGCCGGTGCCACGACACCGATAGGCTTCCCTGTCGCGATTGCGGGGCGAGGCAGTTGCAACGCCGCCGCCGTTTGTACATCCGCCACACTGCGAAACATCTGCAGCAGTTCCGGGAGATTGACGAATTTGGCAAAGCGGGTATTCATTCGATAGCCGCTGCCATCGGGCGCCAGTTCAAGCGAAGTTACTTCGCGGGCGAAGTTAGCAGCCCAAGCATCAAAGTGATCGGTTCCCTGGACGATCAGAAGCTCCGGCGCAAGATAGCGCAGCATCGTAAACATCTCAGCAATCGTATTGGCAATCGGAGTACCGGTAGCAAACACCACGCCACGTCCCGCATAACGTTCGCGGAGATAGCGGACCTTCAGATACATGTCGAACGCGCGGTTGCTGTCGACATTGGGCATGCCTGCGATACGGGACTTTTTCGTAACAAAGAACAAGTTTTTGAATAAATCCGCTTCGTCGACGAACAAGAAATCGATCCCGAGTTCTTCGAATGCGAGCGTCTCGTCTTTAGATTCCTGATTGGCCCGCTTGCGGAGCTTGGTTTGCAGCCGCTTTTTGGCTTTCTCCAACTCCTTCACGAGACGGCAATCTTCTCCATCCTCCTCGGCTGCACAGGAAAGTTCTTCGATTTGTTGCACCTGTTGGTCGATGAACTTCTCGACGAACTCATTCGAAAGCGGCAGAAACTCGAACGAACGATGGGCGACGATCACGGCGTCGAAGTCTCCAGTAGCGATGCGCGACATGGCCTGTCTGCGATTTTCCTTCGCGAAATGCTCTCTGCCGGCGACAAACAGGCGCGCTTGCGGATACAATTTCAGAAATTCGGCTCCCCATTGATTCACTAAATGATTTGGCACGACAAACATCGGTTTGCGGGCGAGCCCGAGACGCTTCAGCTCCATCGCCGCGGCCGTCATGGTCCAGGTCTTCCCGGCTCCCACTTCATGCCCCACCAGAGCCGTGCCGCTTTCGAGGATCTGCCAAACTGCATTCTTCTGATGCCGGGCGAGATCGCCATCACGGAGATGCACCCGAACCATGCCGGGGAGACTGAGGTGAGATCCGTCGTAGCTGCGGAGCCGCAGATTGTTATAACGCCAGTTGTATTCATGCCCAAGCCGATCAGCACGAGAGGGATCGGACCACACCCAATCCCGGAATCGTTCTTTGAGGTGTTGCTGTTTTTCCCTCGCCGCCAAGGTCTCTGCCTGATTGACAATGCGTGTTCCATCGTCCTTTTCGTCGTAAGCCGTAGGCGTTCTGCCGTTGAGCGAGTCTTCGATTAGTTCAGAAGCGCGGAACCGCGCTGTTCCGTACGTCGTCGTATTGCTGACCAGCCCCTTGGCGCGATGGTCAGCAGTAACAGTCCAGGTGGCGATCGCTTCTGCATGCGAAACCTGGACGGCGTCCGCCGCGGTGCCAAGGAGCCCGATCGCGAAGTCGCGAATATCGGTCGCCGGAATCCACGGAGAGCCCAAGGACGCTTCGATTTCGAGCGGATCGAGATCCTTCGGCTGAACCTGTTCCAGGGCTTCGACATTGCGCCGGAATTGTGGATCGACGCCGGCGGCTGCTCGCGCGGCTACGAGTTTCGCGCGAACGTTGCCGCTGAGATACATCTCCGCGGTCTCGTGCACGCCTCCTTCCGGATTCAGAAAAACCAGGTTCCCTAACTCCTCTTCCAGTTCCTCTCGACTCCGGCCGGTGACCCGCTCCATTCTCTGCCAATTCACGTGGGCAGTTTCGTTCAACGACACGAGCAGCGCTTCGGCGGCAGTCTCCACAAACTCGACCGGTTTCTGCCGTTCGATGGCTCGCTGATGGAAGATGGCAGTCTTGGCGGCGCGCCGGGTCTCTGGATTGTAGTCTTCGAGCGAAAGCAGAACTGGCAGATCGGGATCGCCCGCGAAAGCTCTGACGTTTTCCCGAGCCGATAATGGCCCGAACCAAGCGACGAAGGTGTCGTACTTGCGATTGAGGCGGTACCGGGCCGCAAGGATCTCGCAATCGGACGCTTCCTCCAACTGAGTGCGAAACACTTCTCGGACGGCATCGCGGACGCCCATCATCTCCCGGATACGTTTGACCGTAGTTCCCGAAACCGAAACAGGCTTGAAGTCTCCGGCGACACGGCGCACGAGTTGGCCATCGACTTCAGCAAACGCCCCATCCTTAACGCCAGACCAGTCGATAGCCTCGGGCGGGAGCAAGTTGCTGCCCTGCTGCCGCGATTCATAAATGTCGGCCGGTAGTTGCGCCAGAGCTGACGCGAGAATCTCGCAGGTAAGAGTTCCAACCAGAGCCGGTTCGTCGTTGCGATACTGGCCATGGGCCAGCGTGAGCTCGCCCAGCATGCGTGAAGGGTTGCGGGCGAAATACTCGTTGATCTGCACGGCTCCTTGTGGCGTCTCCGCCGGCAGCAACTCTTGCCATGGATCTGAAGAGAAAGCGGACATAGAGTCTCCTGTGGTTTCAAAGAAATGTGGGAAATGATTGCGATGTGGCGAGTATTACTCCCGGGCAGAGCAGAGCAAGACTACATCGTGCCTGCTACTGGCGCGGTGTCCTCAGAATTCTTTGCGCTTAGAGGCGGCTTCTTCTGTTGACTTTCCGCTCGGCCCGAATTCTCTCTGCCGCGGCTTGCGCGGCGTGACGATAGACGGCGTCATAGGTGAGCGAGAATGCAGTGCGCGTACCAGCGCGCCGGATATCGAGATAGCCCGGATAAAGTGTTACAACTAACGGCTTGCGTTGAACGATTGTGATCGTTTTTCGGGTGAGTTTGCTTCCCGGTCGAAGCTCTGTCATTTTTTGTCCTCCGGTCAGAAGCCAGAAATGTCGCAGGCGCGGCGGAATCAGCAAGGAAGGTTCCCGCCCGAGAAGGCACTGTTCGTACAGTATTGCTTTTCCGTCAGTTCTTCCGCAGAAACAGCACGTCTGTGGTTACTTTGGTGCCTGCATTCGCGAGAAATGCGGTATTCGGAAGACGGTAGGCGGCAATCAGGGTGGCGCGCTCTGCGAGATGACGCCGCACGGCAGCGTCGCGCTTGTCCATGGAATAGAAACTGGTAATCAGAGCGATCAAACCGCCGCCTCGAACCTTGTCGACCGACTTCACCAGAAAATAGTCATGAAGCGAGCGTGTCAATGCCGGCTGGCGGCGGTAGGTGGGGTCGTAGACCGGAACGTTACCGAACGGCACATTGCCGATCACGATGTCATAGAACTGATCCGGCAATGCTGCCTGCTCGAAGGCGCTTTCCAGAATGACGGAATCCGGATAGAGCTTTTGTGCGATACGCGCGCTGATCGAGTCGAGTTCCACACCGGTCCGGCGTGAGCCTGCAAGCAAATGCACGGGCATCAGCCCAAAGAAATGGCCGACTCCGCAGGCGGGTTCGAGAACCTGGACCCCGGGTTGGAGTCCCAGGCGCTCCAAACTATGCCACAAAAAGCGGATCAACTCGGCTGATGTGTAATGGGCATTAGGCGTCGAGGCGCGGGCCGAGGCAAACTCCTCGGCTGTGAGTAAGGTGGCTAGTTCGGCAGATGGCGATTTCCATTCTTCGCGCGGGCACTGCTCAAAAACCTGTGGGAAGGCGCCCCATCCCACATACCGTACTAGGCGGGCCTGTTCTTGGGCCGTCGCGCTGCGCTCCTCAGACTCGATTTCCTTTAGAGTACGAATGGCTTCGAGATTATCCTTGAGCTTCTGCTTCCAGCCGCCCGCACCGATTTGATGGGCATCGGTAATCCGGAAGTCATGCTCAAAGGTGGGCACAAATCGAGAAAGGCCGCGGGTTCTGCGAACGCCGAAAAGTGTGTCCCTGCTGCTTTGACCACCACCTGCTCCAACGAAATTCTCGGCGGACTGCTGTTCTCTCACTGAATCGCTGCAGGGGCCTGAATCTTCATGATCGACACGGGGGATTGAATTGGCTGAATCCGACGGTGCAGCTTTAGAATTTTCGGGCTGCAGATCGGCTTCGTCCGCATCGATCGTAAATAAGCACAACTGGGCCACGCCTGCCGGCGTGGAAGGTCGCGCGGTGGGCAAGACTTCACCTCCAGCAAGTTTTCTTTACACATCAACAATGCAGCCGACTGAGTCCCTCACTCGAGGGAGCCACAGACGGGTTTGTCGCTTACGATCCCGTCGCGACAGGTCATATTTAACGATCGGAGGCGCGATTTTACTTCTTGGAGCACTTTGGAGTTCGCCCGGCGTCCCTTTTCGACTTCGCTTTCAAACATCGCTGGAACTCGAAGCTGCGGGATACGCAGTTCCAATGCCCGTCCGTCTTCATTAAACGCGGTCACGCTTACGGAAAAATGAACCATCTCCAATTCCCCATCACCAAACTTCGCGGGGATTTTTTCGGCGAGGGCGATGACGTATACCGGCGCTACTGCTTCCTCAAGCAAACCCTGCAAGTCAGTCTTCCATATCTTGGAACCTGTCATAGTTAGGTCTTTATTCCTTTCTTCACACAGCTCTTGTGCGGCAAACAATCGATGTTTTGTGGCTTAAGGGCCCGGAACCCGTGCTGTCCTTCAGTCCTCGATGCATCCGGCACGCACGCCCACGATCACTTCCGGTCTTGACCAATTAGCCTGCATAGGGCTTTCGTAGAAGCCGGAAACAGGTCATTCGCTCCCCCGAGCATGTCGTGAAGATACAGCGATAGCTCCAACGCGGTGAAAGCCACGCTGACCTGCGTGTCCGGCCGGGCCTCAGCCGCAATCGCCGCCGCAGCTTGTTTATTATTTGCAGACACGTAATCGACGAAGTGTGTTTGTTCGTCCCAGTCAGTGCTGATGACGATAAAGCGCGGCATGGATTCCTCCTTTCTGATGTGAAGTCGGTCAGGCCCTGTTTGAACGGGATGTCGGAAGCACGCAGGGATTCTGATTCGCCAGTGGGACTTCGGCGCTATAACGCGCGATCAATTCGGGGCTACCAGCCGGACTCTTGAGCTTGCCTATTCTCTCCGACTTTGCGCCGTACTAGAGATGGCTTCGAACAGCTCACGCCGCGGTGCTTGCTCGCGTTCGGTTCCTCGCAATGGAAACGCGGCACGTGGGACCATTCGCGTTCGATATCAACGATGACTCCTGGCCCTTCAGTCAAAAAATGGGCAATGTTTCCGCCGGGTTGTTGTTTTCTGAATTTCTTGCGGAGGATTAGGAGCTCGGACTGCCACTACGGTCCTCGAAACGCTCTTTTTGAGGCTGGTTACCAGAATTGGCGGTAGCCACCGTCACGCGATATCCGAATTGATTCCGCCACCGCCCGTCTTTCCGGAAGTAGCGGCGCGGCGAGGAGCCGTCTTTGAAATCCGCAACGAACGAATGCCGGGTGGACCGGATCACAGTAGCAATTTGAGTGGATGGGTATTTGAGATTGCAGAAAGAGATCGCAATGCAATCTCCCACTTCGAATGAGAGTTCGTCAGGCATATTGGTTGTCTCCAGAAAGAAAAGGCTGAGAGCGAACGGTGCGGCTCGCACTTAGCCTCATCGGAGCGTACAAATTTAGGGACGGAGTGGCAGGATTATACAGCCGGGGAGGAAGAAGCTCGGCAGAACAATTTTACGCCGGCACGATATGCAAATTGATTGATGATCGGAAATCAGAATAGAGCCAATCCGCGGAAACGTATCAGACGGAGGCGGCTCTTATCGCGTTATCTGAAGGCGGAATGATTCGTTAAACATCGAACAGATTATCCAAGCCCTTTGCATCGATCACACGAAGAGAAAGGGTCTCCAGTTCGGGGATAGATAGCCTCGCCAGACGTTCCTCCGCCCACGTGGGGAGCGGCCCAAAGCGTTTTTCGATCAGCCGGCGCACAATGGACATTCCCTCTTGCTGCATACCCTGCTTAATGGCGGGACCGATCACTCCGTGATCGAGAATATCGTGCATGATTGGCATGAATTGAACCTCGGCTCGGATCGACTCTTCCAGCTTCCGCAGCCCGGAGAGGATCAGCAGCTGAGCGAATGCTGTTTCCCGGGCTCCACTCTCTAGTGTAGCGATTCGGGAGAGAATCTGCCGGATCGCTGCTTTCTGATCGCGCAGACGCGTCAGAATGGCAATTACATTGTCCGCCGGGAACGGGCTATGCAGAAGGGGTTCAGAATCCAGAGAGCGAATGTCTATGATCGTATATCGACAGACGTGCTGGGGCCCGGCCAACTCCGACGGCATGCGCATTTCGGGATCGCCCACATACAGCACGATCTGCTGAGGGAATCGCTGAAACTGTCGGTAAACGCGCAACGAGTACTCGGCCATGCGGAGGGCTATCTGCGGCTCGTTCGTGCTTTGCAGTTCTAGATGTACCAAATTTGGTGCTTCTTCTGTTTTTGCTGTTGCTGCTGATTCGCCCAGCAGATCCACACGACTTTGTTGCACCTGCGGCAACTCCACGTTCAACCACTGTGCCACTCTGATGCCGGTAATCTGTTCGAGGATCGAGTTTGCGGAGCCCTGTAGCAATGCTTTGAGAACCGTATCGTATTCGTGCATCAGCCTCTCCCACTGTGACATGCGAGCTGTGTGTGGGCTGCCGCTCCGCCCCAATACATCACTACGTCAGCCTCAGGAATGCTCTGGCGGGGCCGGCTCTGGCCAGGACGGAACCGAAAGCGGATTTGCGCGGCCGCTGGCCACGCTGACGAAACCACCCTGCCGTGAGATCCGGCCATAGCGGAACAGCCGGCTTAGCAAGCCGAGCGCATGCGTGGCGAGTAGTTGATTGATAAAAGGGTGTTGGCGCTCCAGGCTTTGGACGGCTCTGCAACTCGGCAGATCAGGATCATCCTTGGTGCCATCGATCAGCTCGGGATACATTTCGGCTACTGACGGGAGGCGCTCTTCGAACCTACGTGTCGCCGGATTCAGCGGTTGGCCGAGAATGTACTGACCACCCGATTCTGTGTTACCCAGATCAAGCCAATAGGTCACGCGAGACTGCTTCGCGGTGACCAGCTTGTGAATTAGGCCGCGGGATGCACGAGTATCAACGCAGCCGAGCACCACGTCGAAATCTTTAACGGAGTGACGCGGACACAGGCTTTCGGGAAACGCGCGCCAGTCAAAGCCCCAAAATAGATTGATTCGATTTACCAGAACTACGCATTTGAATAATCCGATCTCGGAGCGACCGAATGGTTGGCGCACGCAATTGGCCGAAGTGATGCGATCGCCGTCGGCGACCGTCACCCGAAGCCCCGCATGACCAAACGCGACCATCGCCTGATGTAAATACGGCAGTAGGCCAGCCACAGCGGAGCCAGTGCCGCCGCAGCCCACCACCAAAATGCGAATGGGCGACGATAGCAAGTGCCGTGGCAGTCTATGTTCGGTCATGCCGCTCCGCTTGACGAATTACTTGACTCACCGTCGTATTAAGGGCGACCAAGTACCTCGAGGGAAATAGCGGCTTCCTCTCCAGTGATTTCCACATGGCCAGAAAGCCTTTGCGGTAACGGGTCAGCTTGTGCGGGCCGACAGCGTGAGTACACTCACTGCGGAAGAAGCCTTCCTCCCATGTACTGCAACTCCCGAGACTCAGCGACTCCGGACGGACCATGGTGCCCAGGCAGACCCTTGCGTCCGAGGCATAAACGTTCCAATAGGGCGCCCGGAAGACAATTGTGTTTTCCTCGGGACGCTCATCGCAAGGTAGGGCCCAGACGAACAAATCGGACCGTGTTGCTAGAAACAGCAAAGGCGGATGAGGATAGAGCTTCCCACTGAGCGAAGCCAGGCCTTGGTCGTTTCGACGGAAGAAGAGAGGGCGCATCGTTGCACGAGACCACCAGCAGAGAAGCGTTTCGGTTCGCGCGAGAATCTGAGGGGGCAGAAAGTCTGCCTGGATCGGAGTGTATAGCCGGTCATGTAGCTCTCTTAATTGCTCCCATTGGAGCGCCCGTCCTGGCGTAAGGAAAGGCGCAGAGCGCTTTCCGGTGTTCTGCTCGATCTCATGGAGCGTGGCGAACGTGCGAGAGGAACCTCCGCCCTCGTAGATCAGAATGGCCTCCTTCAATCGCAGCACGTCCATATCGTGCAGTGCGATATTGACTTTCATAGCTATTCTCTTTTCTCGTACTTATGATCGTTGCCGGGAATCGCTGTGAGCACCCGCGCAGCCGCTTCAATCACCATGCAGAGCCGCTCAATGATCCGGAAGGCTTGGATCGCTTCTCGCTGATCCTCCGGATGGAACGGAACGATGATATTAGGCGCAGGAGGGAGCTCGTTGGCATACTGCATTTCTTCATCAAAGATCCCCTCGATGGGATCACCCTGTTGAAATACCGTTAGCAGCACCGGCAGCGGCGAGTTCGTATCCCCGAGTTGCTCTTGCTGACCTTCGGTCAACTGAGGAATTTTCAAACCCGCGGCAGCCTCGCGCATACAATCCGCAGCAGCGAAGAGTTTCTGCATGGTCGGACAACCACAATCCGTCACAAGGCTCCGCCAATGGCGCCGCGGCAGTTCACGTAAATCCAAAAATGCTGGAATCGCAGCTTTCACGTTGCGGATGAATTCCACTTCTCCCTCTTCTTCGTCATATCCGCACTCGCACAGGTACTCGACTCGTTGCTTTGCATCGTCGTAGTTGTACACGCGGAACAAACGCCAGAGCGGTCGATGAAACAGATTAAAAAATGTAATCGGCAGACGAGGGTGGATTTCTGCCATCCGCTCGAGCATAGGTCCGATTACGCAGTAACCACAGTAATCTGGGTCGATCGTTAAATAGAAATAACCGTCCTGGTCAGGAGCGCCTTCGATCTGCTCAAGGCTATCGGTAAGAGACAAAATGAGCGGAAATTCCTGGGCTGCAGTTTCGCTCACCCACTGTTGCGACAATCGCTCCAGCGTGAGGTGAACAAACGATACGATCTGCCGTTTCGAGCGCAGCCAATCCGAGGCACACGCCAGGTCGGCTCGCACCAGGTGTTGCGCAAGCGTAATCAGTCGCGTTGCCTGCTCGACAAAGCTGAATTCCAGGGGTACGCCGTCCAGGTGCGGTAACCCAAGACCGCCACCTGGCGGCATCAGAAGATGGGCGGAACCGAGCTGGCTGGTCCGCCGAGGTGTTCGCGGGCGCGGCGAGACCGATGGTGCAGCATCTCGCCGAGCCATCGGCCGGCTTGTTGGACAGCGGGACATGTCAGATACTCCTCAAGCAACGGATGAGTCTCGCCTTTCGCCATGTCAAGTTCCCGCAGGAGTTGCCGGCGCGTGAGCGAGCCCGCGACTGGTTTTGGCTGGGGCACTCTCTTAGCCTTTTGTGCCGAGCGAAGTTTGGAATTGGTATCGCTGCGTTTTCCCCTTCATCTCCGGTCCGAGAATGGAAGCCGTCGTCAGTTCCGGATGGCTCGCGGCATAAAGATCGCGCACCTCTTCTGGGCTCATGGATGGGTCAGGATCGGGGTACAAAACGCCACTAAATTCGAATTCTCTGGGAAGGGTCGAGATGTTCATTCAGTTTTTTCCTTGTTGTTGTTGTCGTGGTCTTAATCGTAGTGATCGTGAGTGCCGTTGTTGTCGTTTTCGAGCTTCCGACGGGAGGCAGTTGCAAAATTTGATTCCGTCGAAGGTGCATCGAATAAACTGCGTGCTTTTGTCCCCAGCGACTTCGTGCCGGGGAAGAGCGGTTTACCATCTTTGAACTCAATTGCTGGTTTTTCCGCCAGTGTTGCGTCGCCGGCTTTAACCTTCCCTCTTTTCTCGTCGAGTTTCTTTTTGTTTTCTGCCTCGATTGCCTTAATTGCCGCTTCGTGTTCTTTCTGGATCCGTTCGAGATTGGAACCGGTCTCGAGAATGGAACCACTGAAGGCAACAAGCTGCGAGACCAGATCGCGATCCAGTTCTTCCGGAGTTCCTGTGATCGTGAGCGGCTGTGTCAGAGCGTTCGAGGCGGTTTTCCCGTCGCCTTTAGACGGGATGAAATTGGCGCGGATAACCTTATCGTCAATGCGCGCGATCGTGATCATCAGGGTTCGCTGCGTCAGCAGCGGCAACAGTTCTTTGAACATTAAGTTCCTTGTGAGTAAGCGGACTTCAGGCTTGACCCTTTCGAATTTCATGAGCGTCGGCATTGTGGTACGACCGCCAAGTTGGCATGACGAGTTGAGTGAACGACCACAGTTGGTCTTTTTGCGGATCGGACAAGCTAACGCTGCCCCATTCCACGCTGTCGTGTGGGGGCTTTCGTTCAGAGTTGACAACGCTTATCAATCTGCGTTAATGTCAAATCGACATGGGACAGCTACTCCTCATATCCTCCTTATGTAGCTCTTGCCGCTCATCCTTGAGCAGCTCGCATTTGTATTTCCTCTAACCTTTTCAGCGCGCTGAAAGCCAATCGGTCAGGCGGCGGATTGCAAATCCGCAGTGGTGCGTTCAACTCGCACTCAGCGCTCCAGGCCCTGTGGCGTAATGGGTAGCCGCGTCGGTCTTAGAATCCGATGCCTTCGGGCGTAAGAGTTCGAATCTCTTCGGGGCCACCAGTTCTTTGACAATGCGGAGAGTGCCGCTGAATGGACGGCGAGCGGTTTCGAAAACCGTGGTGCGGCGATGAGCCGTAGGAGTTCGATCCTTCCACTCTCCGCCAATGGGAGCATAGACCCGTATGGAGCGGGATTGCGCTGTAGACGCAACGCCTCATCAGAAAGCTCAGGAGGTTCGATTCCTTCTGCTCCCACCAAAGTTACGGCCGACTGACGGGAACGGCATACCTGTTCAGCTCAAACCTGAACGCTTCGGAGTTCAAATCTCCGGTCGGCCACCATGCTTAAAGTGCTCCCGTGGTGTAATCGGTAAACGCGACAGGCTTAAGCCCTGTTTTTTTGTGGGTTCGAATCCCACCGGGAGTACCAACTCCTCTTGCATTTCTCTGCGCTTCCGCGATAGGATGAGGACGCAGTTATGTTGTTCGCTATCCCAACACATTTCGCGATACTCACCAATCAACCGATTGGACAGGGTACGTATGCGATGGCGTCGGGGTAAGTGAAACACAATAGGACTTAGAGTTTCCAAGCCCCGGCCTGAAAAGGTTCGGGGCTTTTGCTTTTTATGTTCCGAGATAGCCAAGCTGGAAAGGCACCTGACTGTTAATCAGGCTATCCCAGGTTCGAGTCCTGGTCTCGGAGCCAGATCTTTAACAAGTTACTGCTCGGTGGTCTAACTGGTACGACGGCGGTTTCTGAAGCCGCAAACTCACGTTCGAATCGTGACCGAGCAGCCAGAATTTTTTGGTAAGTGGGCAAATTGGCAAGCCGTCTCGCTTTGAACGAGAAGATTCCAGGTTCGAGTCCTGGCTTACCAGCCAATGTTTGCGGGTGTAGCTCAATCGAAGAGTCTCAGGTTGCCAATCTGAGGACAAGGGTTCGATTCCCTTCACTCGCTCCAGGAGAAATGGCTCTTTCGCGTAGCTGGTGGGCGCGCTGGTCTGAAAAACCAGAGGATTTGGTTCGATTCCAAGAGGAGCCACCAATCGGGGTAGGGTGTGATGGTCAGCATCCAAGTTTTGGGAACTTGTGGACCCTGTTCGATTCAGGGTGCCCCGACCATAGTTTTATGCCGTCGAAGCTCAAGTGGATGAGCGCCTGTTTCGTAAGCAGGAGGAGAGCGTTCGATTCGCTCCGATGGCTCCAGTTTTAAGAAGGGACGTATTACGAGAATCAAGCGCCGCTATAGCTCAATGGCAGAGTGCATCCCCGGTATGAATGCGACCTCGGTTCGATTCCGAGTGGCGGCTCCTTCAGCAATGTTTGTTTTGTGAGTGAATATGCAGATCATCGATCAAATTCCGATCTTCGGCTCGCCCGTAGACGAGGGTGCGCTCTCGCAAATCCGCACCTGTGCGCGCACGGCCAGCAGAGTGGCGTTGATGGCCGACCATCACAAAGGGTACGCAGTCCCGATTGGCGGGGTCGTCGCGTACGAAGATGCGATCTCGCCGTCCGGCGTCGGCTACGACATCGCGTGCGGAAATAAGGCGGTGCTAACGGACGCTCCGGCCGATGAAGTGCGGCGCAACATCAAAACCATCATGGACGATATCTGGCGGACGATCAGCTTTGGAGTTGGCCGCAATAATAATGAAAAAGTCGAACACCCGCTCTTTGACGCCGATCATCCGGGCTGGCACACGCAACCGGCAAAGAACCTGAAGCGCATGGCGGAGAACCAACTCGGCACAGTTGGCTCAGGCAACCACTACGTCGATATCTTCGAGGACGAAAAGAATCGAATTTGGATTGGGATTCACTTTGGGTCGCGCGGACTGGGACACAAAACGGCCACGCATTTTCTAAAAGCGGCCGGCGCAAAGGACGGCATGGATGTCGAACCATGCGTGTTACCGGTGGATTCAGATCTTGGCGCGCAGTATCTGGAAGCGATGAAACTAGCGGGCGAATATGCCTATGCGGGCCGCGATTGGGTCTGCGCTCGCGTAGCCTCGCTGCTCGGAGCGTCGATTCTCGAAGAGGTGCACAACCACCACAACTTCGCGTGGCTGGAAGAGCATGGCGGCAGAAAGCTGTGGGTTGTTCGCAAGGGCGCTACTCCGTCGTTTCCCGGACAGAAAGGATTCGTTGGTGGATCAATGGGCGATATGTCTGTGATTCTCGAAGGAGTTGAACATGCGCTCGGCAACGAAACGCTTTACTCAACAGTTCATGGCGCTGGGCGTGTCATGGGGCGCATGGAAGCGAAGGGCAAATACACCAAAACAGGCGAATGCGTTCGCGCTGGAAAGGTTACGCCGGAGATGATGCAGGACTGGGTGTCGCGCGAAAACGTGGAACTTCGCGGCGCCGGATTGGATGAATCGCCGCATTGCTACAAGCGTTTGCCCGATGTATTAGCCGAACACGAAGGAACGATTCGAGTTCTTCATACCCTTCGCCCACTCGGTGTCGCGATGGCCGGAGCGAACGAATTCGATCCGTACAAGGATTGACTTACTGCCGGGTTAGTTCAGAGGCCAGAATCGGGAGCTTGTACCTCTCAGACATGCGTTCGACTCGCATACCCGGCTCCAGTTATGGCGGTCATAGCTCAATTGGCAGAGTGGCGGAACGTGACTCCGCAGATTCGGGATCGTGCCCCGATGACCGCCCCAATGGGCGTGTAGTGCTAATGGGAACACACTTGGCCTGCAACCAGGAATTGAGAGTTCGATTCTCTCCACGTCCACCATCGCATTCGTTACTTGCAAACTTTGGGAGTTTGCTGTTAGTATCTGGCTGTAGAGGAGTAAGTTTTCTGAGACGCAGGATACAGGTCGCCGTCATGATTCGCGGGAAACGCGGATGGGAAGACGTGCGCGTATCCGGGGTCTCTGTCTCAACGTAACTTTTCAACATATTAACCGAAAAGATACAGCCCCGGAGCCGAAAGGTTTCCGGGGTTTTTGTTTTTTGACAACTGAATATCATTCCATCAGCGTCGTTCAGCGGCTAGGATGTCGGTCTCCAAAACCGAAGACCTGGGTTCGAATCCCAGGGCTGGTGCCAACTTTTTGACCGCGCACAACGGCCACCCAACGGCCTGTGCGCTCCTTTGGTTCCGTCGTTCAGCGGCAAGGACACCCGGCTGTCTACCGGGATACGGGGGTTCGAGTCCCCTCGGAACCGCCAATTTTTCTGATGCGGAGTGGACTGGAGGCTGGTACCAGCTTGGTCTCATAAGCCAAACCACGTGAGTTCGAATCTCACCTCCGCAACTAAGTTTTGCTGGACGGCTCAGGTGGGCGGGAAGGTCTAAACCTTCGAAAGCGACCAGATTAGTTGCGACGGATCGGCTCAATACCGATGTCCAGCACCATATTCAAAGCGCAAAGGGACACGGATGCGCGCCGACAAGTAATAGAGAAACTGCCCGTGTCTTTGGGCAGGTGCGCCACACACCGCGTCCGTCTTACCGAGTTTCTCAGAGGATCGCAAGCTTTAACGGTGAAGCACTCGATTCTTAATCGAGAGAACACGGATCGTTACCGTGGCGATCCACCAGGGACTGCAAGCTTTGATGGCGAAGCACCCGGCTTTTAACCGGAAGAACAGAGTTCAATTCTCTGGCGGTCCACCAGTACTTATGCGCCAGTAGCTCAGGGGATTCAGAGCGGTCGGTTTCTACCCGACAGGCCGTGAGTTCAAGTCTCACCTGGCGTTCCAATGGCCGGTTCGACTACGTTGCTTAGGTCATCAGATTCTCAATCTGAAGAAGCGGGATGGTCACCCGCATGTTCGGCTGCCAGGTTTTGCGACGTGGCGAGTTCATCTAACGGTTTCAGGATGGCTGTTTTTCAGGCAGCTCATATCGGTTCGAATCCGATACTCGCTACCAGTTTTGACCCCGTAGCTCAGTTGGAATGAGAGCGGCTTCCTCTCCAGAAACTTAATTGGCCACGGGGGCCGGGGCAAAACTAATCAGCAGGCCTAAGTCCCTGGCTTTTTTATGTATCCAGTTGATCTGCTGCTGTTGATAGCGTTGCTGGTAAAACTCCATTCCTTTGTCTACGTAATCACATCCGTACTTGAGCATTCTGTAGACCAGGCGCGCCAAATTATGGGCCATGGCGGTGATGGCCTTGGGAGCGCCCAGACGGGAGCGTAGCCTTTTGAACTTGGCGCCGAGGTACGTCTTGCTACGCCACAAGCTGGTGGCTGCCATACGGAAGGCAGTAGCCGCGCGATTCTCTACGTGCCGAATGCCGCGGCGATACACGTTTCCGCCGGTAATCTTGTTGTCTGGACACAGCCCCAGCCAAGAGGCAAAGTGCGCCTCGGTGCGCCAGCGGCTCATATCCAGTCCCACTTCGGCGAAGATGGTTTGCGCAATCATCACATTGATCCCATCGATGCGCGTCAGGTCGATCCCACTGACGCGATACAGTTCGCCACGCAGATCGAATTGCGGTGCGTTGCCGCCCGCGCGCTTGCCGGCTTTAGGAGTTCGCGGTTTGGTGCCGGGTTCGGCCTTGTCCTCCATGGTCTTCAGGTGTGCCTCGAGTGCCCTATCGCATTCCGCGATGCGTTGTTGATACGAGCGATATATTTCCCTTTCCTGCCGCAGTAAAAACAGCAGTTCGGGCCGCCAGTTCCCCTCCAGGCTCTTGGCGATCTCTTCTTTACTGGCCTGAATGCGCGGATGAGCCAGTTCGGCCAACCGGTTCCGATCCCGTTCCCCAGACAGAATCGCATCGAGGATTGCCATCCCGGTGAGCCCGCTGATATCGCTGATCACGCTTGCGATCTGCACGTTCATCTCAGTCAGGACTTTTTGCAGCCGCTGGATGGTCGCGCTCGCCGCTTTCACGTGATCGTCGCGTTGCCGCCAGTATGTCCGCAGTACGCAAATCTCTTCGCTCGGCCGGAACGAGTCATTCAGTAGCCCGTAAGTGTGCAGCTTCAGCAGCCATTGGCATTCCTGTACATCCGACTTGCGTCCCGGCAGGTTCTTCGTATGCCTGGCGTTTACCAAAAACACGCGCATACCCCGTGCGGCCAGCACCTCATACACTGGCAGCCAATAAACGCCAGTGGACTGCAGGGCCACGGTCGTGATGCGGCATTGTGTGAGCCAATCAGCCATTTTTTTCAGATCTTCGGTGAAACAGCCAAAGCTCCGTACCGGCTCTGCGTCTCGATCCAGCGGCACCGCCACGTAGTGTGTCGCGTTACCAATATCGATTCCGGCGGCGTCAGGATGCACCATTTGCAGATTCAGTGCGTCCCGATTCAGCTTTTCCGCCTTGCTCATATCGTCACTCTCCTTTCCGCAACGACGTCAGCCAGCCCGGTTGCGACTGGTTTAGAAATCTCTCCATCGGGGTCATAGCCACCAGATAAGCGATCGCATGAGAACCGGAGCCACGCTCCTAATCGGGCACGAAGGCACCATCCACGCCACGGCTTTAGCTGCTGGCTGACGTCTGCTCCAGCTTCGCTCTCGCTCCGGCTTCTCGCAAGTTTCTGGCGCAAGCGACGTCCCGGTTCGGGTCGTCCGACGCTCCTAAGAAGCAAGTCGCGAGTTCAATTCTCGCCGGGGTTACTAAGTTTGCTATGTGCCCGTGGTCCAACGGATTCAAAGGCGCCTGGCTACGAAACAGGAGATTGGAGGTTCAAATCCTCCCGGGCACTCCAAATTTTTTGGGCGGTTAGCTCACCGGAATAGAGCGTCGGTTTCCGAAACCGAAGACAGACGGGTTCAATTCCCTCGCCGCCCTCCAAGGCCTTACCGGGTTAGCTCAGTTGGCAGAGCGCCTGTCCTACAAACAGGAAGTCGATTCCACCACCGGGTACCAAGTTACTGACCCTTCGTCTAGCGGCCAAGACGCACGCCCGATTAGCGTGATACCAGAGTTCGAGTCTCTGAGGGTCAACCAATATCGCGTCACTGGTGTTTAACGGCAGCATCTCTGGCTTCCATCCAGAGGGAATCAGTTCGAATCTGATGTGACGCTCCAGAATGTGGCCCCTGTGCGAGGAACGCTGACATGCGCGCGGGTTGCGCGATCACTTTGAACAGAAAACAGCACATTAACATTGGAAGACGATGAGTGCCCGGCTTCGCTCATCTAAAATGACCCATTCTCCACCGGCGTAGCGAAGATCTAGAACTGACTCCTCTATCCAGAATGCGTTATTACCCAAAGAGGCCCGACTGCTCCGTCGTATCGTCTGGTTCGCGAAAATTGCTCATTCCAACGCCGACTAGACGAAAACGTTGTTGCGAGTCCAGCTGTACTCGCTCCCGAAGTGAAAGTGCAATCTCGGCTAATTCTTCCGGCGAAGACGGAGGACAGCCTGGCGTATGACTGCGGGTGAGAGTATTGAACTGGCTGGTCTTCAGCTTAAGAACCACAGTGCGCGCAATCCGCGATTCGTTTCGCGATGCAATCCAAACCTTTTCCGCGAGACGTCGAATCATTAACTCCGTTTCTGGCAAAAGCACGTCACGCTCAAACGTGTCCTCGGCTGATATGGATTTTGTGGGCCTGTTGGGCACGACTTCGCTTTGATCGATCCCGCGAGCCAGTTCGTATAAACGCACGCCATAACGGCCAAAGTGCTCTTCGAGTGCCGCTATATCCAGAGTTCGCAGATTCTCCACGGTCAGGATGCCAATCCTCTCAAGCCTCTTTTCGGTCACCTTGCCTACACCAGGCAAACATCCAACGGGCAAGGGCGAGAGGAATGCATCCACGCTTTCCGGCTGAATGACGAATAGTCCATCTGGCTTGCGCCAATCAGAAGCGATCTTTGCCAGAAATTTGTTTGGGGCCACACCGGCTGAGGCGGTCAACTGCAGCTCCCCGCGGATCTCCGCACGGATGGTGCGCGCAACGCGCGTTGCAGTCGGCAAACCGGTCTTGTTTTCGGTTACATCGAGATACGCCTCGTCCAGCGATAGCGGCTCGACCAAGTCCGTGTGCCGCCGGAAGATCTCCCGCGTCATGAATGAGACATGGCGATAACGTGGGAAGTCTGGCGGAACGAAGATCCCCTCGGGGCACAGCCGCTCAGCACGAACCGCCGGCATAGCCGAGCGTACTCCGAAACGTCTGGCTTCGTAGGAAGCGGCACAAACCACGGAACGGTTCCCCCTCCAGGCGACAATGACCGGTTTGCCGCGCAGTTGCGGATCATCCCGCTGTTCGACGGAAGCATAAAACGCGTCCATGTCGATATGGACGATTTTGCGGTGTTCCATCCTGAATCCATCTTACTGAGATGAATCTCCGCCCGAATTTAGTCCCCGGGGACCGGCTCGAGGCATAGCTAAAAG
>JBAUZG010000165.1:0-2258 GCA_049585195.1 Bryobacteraceae bacterium
GTCGAGAATTACGCCTATCCCATTCTGATGAAGCTGATCAATCAGGGACATCAGCTGTTGAGGGGCGCCATAGCGGCTCGTCGGCGCAAAGAAACCAGTCGTTTCGTTACCCCAAGAGCCGTAAAAAGGATGCTCCATTACAGGCAGGAATTCCACGTGAGTGAATCCCATTTCCTTCAGGTAAGGGATCAAATATGAGGCGATTTCGTTGTAATTCAACCACCGGTTATTTTCCTCGGGAATGCGCCGCCAGGAACCGAGATGCACCTCGTAAATCGAGATCGGCGCGTCCAACGAATTCGCACCCGTGCGGGCGGACATCCACGCTTGATCGCCCCACTGGTAATCGAGGTTCCAGACGATAGAGGAGTTGTCCGGCGGCTGAGCGTGAAAGAAGCCGACCGGATCGGATTTGTCCACAACGTAAGCCCCATCCGAGGAGCGAACGCGATATTTGTACCGCGTCCCCTTCGGAACGCGAGGGACGAAAGCCTCCCAAATTCCCGATTGTCCCAGAAGCTTCAGCGGCGTTGCCTGCGCATCCCAATTGTTGAAATCGCCAATAACCGAGACCGATTGCGCATGGGGCGCCCAAACAGCGAAATTCACCCCTGGCACGGCATCTTGCTCCGTGTGGTGAGCGCCAAACGAATTCCAAATGCGGAGATGAGTTCCTTCCTGAAAGAAGTACCGGTCTTGATCGCTGAGCAGGCTCATTCAGTCGATTATGCATTGAGCTCATTCCATCGCGCTGGCCGGCGATTCCAAATCTAACGTCGCCACGGCTTGTTTGCGCTTCTTGTATTCGGAAAACATGGCTGCGGCTTCGGGTTCGCGATGTAGCTTCCGGTACAGCCTGGCGAGCGAATAACATGCGTCTGGCGAAGCCGTATCAAGCGAAATTGCGTTGAGATATTCGTGAATCGCTTCGGTGGCGCTGTCTTGTTTTTCGAGGACTCGCCCCAGATAATAATGGGTTTGCGCCAGCTTAGGATCGTAACGAATTGACTCTCGCAGCACAGTCTCGGCTTCGGTTGGTTCGTTGGTCCTGAGCAAAAGATAGCCCAGATTGTGAGGCGGCCACGGCGAGGGATTTGCCTGGTTACGGTTGAGGCTCACTGCCTTCTCAAATGCGCTACGCGCTTGGTCCGTTCGGCCTTGCATATCAAAGGCCAACCCCAGGCTGTCCCAGGCGCGAACAGACTGAGGAGCTAGTTCGGTCACCTTTGTCAGCTTTGCGATGGCTTCTTCATACCGCCGCTGATCGTAGTCGATCCGGCCCAGCCAATAGAGATAAATCGGGCGGTCAGGATATCTCGCAGCGAGACCGGCAAGCACGTCGCGCGCGTGCGCATCATCTCCCAAATCGACCAGAGCCATCGCCAGGGTGAAGTTATCGCTGTCTTCAAGCGGAGCCAGTTTGGCCGCTTCACGATAGGAGGAGGCGGCAGCCTCAAACTTCCTATCGAGAAACTGGACCGCACCGAGTAAAGAGAGCAGCTCGGCGCGGGCCGCCTGATTAGAAGGCTTTGAGGCGGTCAGAATCTCCTCGACTTGGCGGTAATCCTTCTTGGTCAATGCCTCGGAGGCAAGCTCATCCTGCCCGTAGGGAGAAAGAGCCCGACGCACCCTTTGGAAAATATCGCCGTTTTGCGCGAGTGCTGCCGCTGTCAGCACGCCGAGCGCAACTCGCGCCGGGAACGTCATTGCGGCCTGACCTCAACGGTGCGAAGCATCAGATCGGCGCGCTCGGAACGTTCTTGATCAAGCTTCTTCAAAAGCTCGGCCTGTTTCTCCGCGCGGCGATCATGTGTCCGCTTATACAACACAAGTAGCTGAGCGTTTCCCTGAAAATTCTTGGGGTCTAGCGAAACGGCGCGTTCCAGCTCCAAATGGGCCTCTTCCAGTTTCCCTTCGCGCATTAGAAGACGCGCCAGTTCAGTGTGCGAATACGAGTCGGATGGCATCAATTCGATGGATTTACGCAAATGCAGAGCGGCTTCATCGAGTTGATCTTCTAAAAATGCAATCCGGCCCAGAAAGTACTCGGCCCCGCCTGCCGTGGCACGATTATTCTCCACTTTTCGCATCTCCTGCTTCGCGTTCTCGTAATCGCCCGAAGCGAAAGACGCGACCCCGAGCGCATAGTGACCTCTCGGATCGGCGGGTCTTGCTTTTACGAACTTTTCGAAATAGCGGGAAGCGGTTGCCGCATCCCGGGTTGTCAGAATGACCGAACCCATCGCGTAGTTGTAATC
>JBAUZG010000166.1:0-6550 GCA_049585195.1 Bryobacteraceae bacterium
GCAACAACCTCTATGTCGCGGTGGGCGGCCAAAAGCTCCTTGAGGACCGCACGCGCAAGCTCCTCATCATCGACAATCATCGCTCTAATCACGCTCATGCATTAACCCAATGCCACTTACTTTCCCATACGCGGGCACTCATGCCGGTGGAGTGGGCCTCCGGCCTGCCATGCTGCCATTCGTGCCGGCATCTTTTCCCCTTCCGCATCAAGACCGCGCACGAAAGCCGGTTTGAAAACCGGCTTTGCGGGCCGGAGGCACGCTCCACAATGCAAGTCAGGCGAATTTAAACTAAGTCGCATTAACCTGCGACACCGGCACAAGAAGCTCCGCTCGAAACCGGGTGTCTTCGGTGGACACGGTCAGCCGGGCTCGCGCACCGTATTCGGTTTCGAGCCGCCTCCTGATGCTGGTCAGGCCGAAGCCTTGGTTTGATTTTCTAGGCGAATCGGCGTCAAATGAATTTTCGATCGTAATTGCAAGCACGGACGACCCGCCGTGGCGCGCGGTCAAGCGGAGCAAACCATTATCAACAACGCCTGCAATGCCATGGACAATGGCGTTCTCAACCAGGGGTTGAAGGATGAGAGCTGGAATTTTATCGCGAAGGCACTCGGCGGCTACATCCTCC
Organism: Bryobacteraceae bacterium; assembly: GCA_049585195.1. GTDB lineage: Bacteria > Acidobacteriota > Terriglobia > Bryobacterales > Bryobacteraceae > KBS-96. The sequence continues at coordinate 632 of JBAUZG010000166.1, forward strand.
TCGATCACGAGGCGCGATCCGAAACGCGTTTGCTCGATCGCGAGATACCGGCGGACAAGATCGAGTTCGAGCTCGAGCGGAACCCTATCCCTGTCACTGAGGCCCAGCGTCTGCCTCAGAAATTCGGAAAGCTGTATGCACATCTGCCTGGCTCGCGAGGGGTCCAAGCTCGTCAGCGCGCTAATGGAATTTAAGCTGTTGTAGAGAAAGTGCGGATTAATCTGAGCTTTCAACGCCCTGAGTTCAGCCTGGCTGGCCGAAAGCCTCGCCTCCGCTTCCCGCCTTTGGGCTAACTGCGACGCCTCGATCGCGAGATACGCCCAATGCATGGCCACAGAGAGCAGATAGAGCAGCACGCCGAAACTGAAAAAGAGGGGCAGGGCGGCATTCAATCGGGCCGGGGCAATTGAAAAAGCGCTTCCAACCAGTTTCGCCGTTAGTAGCCAGATAGCTCCGCCGAGGAGAGCGTGAACGGCGTGCTGCCCGAGATTCTGCATCAGCCGCGCGCCTTGTAGCGGAAATACCCGGCACGTGTAATAAGCACACAGACATACGAACGCGTAGATCGTGCACGCGGGGATCACGATCATGATGCTCTCGACCCAGGAAAGAGGGTGTGGCGCCGTCAGAAAGATTAAAAGCAGCTCCAACGGTACCCAGCACAGAACGTACAGTCCGAGCCGCCGCGCGTCGCGCAAAACCGGATGCATACCCTAATTCTTCACAGCAATCCCGCCAAATACGGCTGATCCCTTGATAATCAGTTGGGGTGCATTCGCGGTAGCTTCCGGATGGAGTGTCTCGTCGCTATAGCCGCCGAAAATCGGCGCGCCTTGCATGACGACATTCCATGTTGGCGGAACCCGGAGCTCGATGCCGCCGAAGACAGCCGTGGCCTCCACGATCGCCTTGTCGGATTTCATAACGGATTTCCGGAGATCGAGATTGTATCCGCCAAACACCGCCGTGACGGTTGTCCCCTGAAATTCCTGGCCGCTCATGTTCAGCTCGGCGCCGCCAAACATCGCAAAATTCTCCCCCTCAAAAGGCGCATGAAGCTGGTAGCCGCCCGAGTCGCCGCTATAGGAAATGGATCGAAAAAGCAGGGTTATGCCCACCCCAATGAGGATCGCAGGCCACAAAAGATGAGGAGCAATCCGCAACAGGCCGAGCGACGACGCAAGAAATAAAAGGCCGATGCCGATCAGCACCCAGCCTTCCACCTGGCGGCCCGGGGAACGCAGCGAAACCTTGACGATACCTGCGATCACCAGCGCGAGGGGCCAAAACCGCCATATATCCCAAGCCTCCACGATATGGTTTTCCGTTAGAAAAAACACCACTCCCAGAGCAATTAGCACGAAGGCGGGAATGAGCGGGCCGCGGGCGCGTCTTCTGTGCATTGAATTCATTTACCTGGTCCGCGCATTATTTCAGTTTTTGCTCCAAGATACCGTACACGCCCGCCCAAAGCAGAGCGCTGGGACCCAGAGAACGGACAAGCAAAGCCAATTGATCGGGCGAAAGCGTGAGTAGAAACAGGACGGCAGCGGTTAGAACCACCACGCTGCTGCCGAGAACAATGGCCGCTTTTGAGGAACCCGCGCCAAACGGTAGCGCCGGCTCCGCCTGAATACCACGAGTGCCATCTTTGGATGGCGGAGCCGTTCGCTCCCTTTGCGCTTCGACTGAACTAGTGTTCCGCATGAACAATTCCTCTGAAATCGAGGATAGCGGCAGCGAGAAGCATGGTTCCACCTGCATTCGGCGAATGCCCCGCCCATACCGGCGAGTGCCGGTGAAAGTTATGTCGATAAGCCTTATCGGGATATCTCCTGCCGAGAAAGTTTAGTCGCGTCTCAGACAGTATTGGTGTTCAGCGAAGCCAGAGGTCAATCCACGTGCGCTTAGATCCGGCGAAGTTGCGCGAGCCCTCCTAACAGATTGGAAAGGAAATTTTGTGGAGAAATCCTCAGGACTTGATGATTTAGCGTGCCTGATGTCAGAGGCCGATTTAAACCCGGCCATCTACAGAACGTTCGTCCATGCGAAGGCCGAGCCGAAGAAAGAGCCGGAACAGTCATTGCCCGAGCAAGCGCCGGAAGCGCCAATTGAGGCGGCTGCGGCCCAGAATATTCCTGCGTCTCCGGACGTGCGAAACCTATCCGCAGCCAGCGCGGATGCAACGCTTCAGAATCTTGCGTTGTTTTCAAGCTGGGGCACGTGGACAGGTCTCGATCTAGTCTTCGGCAGCTCGCATTCACGAAAACACAACGCCGAGCTTTCCGCCTTCCGCCCCACACGGAAAACGTCATTCGTGATCGGCGGTATCAGCGGAGGAGTAGGAGCGACGAGCATCGCTACTTCGCTGGCCCGTCTATGCGCGAGAGCCGGCGGACGCGCTTTGCTGCTCGATCCGGCTCCCTCGAGTGTGTTGCCGCTCTACTTTGGAAGCCGCAGCACGCGCCTTCAACTTTCGAGTTTCGTGCTTCCGGGCGATCCGAAGGGAAGCGCCGTGCACATCTGCCGGCGGACCGACGCATACAGAAACGATCCCATTGGAAGCTGGGCTCGCAGCGCGATCGAATCCTTAGCGGCCGACACGGACTCGTTGTTCATTGACGCGGGCCAGGTACAAACAAGCAGATTCTTCTCGGAGCTGGACAGCAGCTTGATGAGAATCATTACGATCACGCCCGAGACGCGCTGCCTTTCCCGCCTGGCCGATTTTGAGGAGGAATTCAACGACAGCCGGCCTTCCGCCGAATTGGCGCGCCCACTGCTCTTGCTCAATCAATTCGATCGTTCCGACTCGCTCCACGTCGAGATCCGCTCGCGCCTCGAGCGGCGATTCGCCGAGCGGATGATTCCGATCGCGATTAGAAATAACCGTGCCATGTCGGCCGCCCTCGCCGAAGGCACTACCGTATTTGACTACGCTCCGGACTCGAGCGTCGCGGCCGATCTCAGAGAGCTATACCGCTGGCTCGAAGAGCAGCATCCGGCCGCATCGAGAATCGAGCTTAACAACAAGGTCCAAGCGCTGTGAATCCTAAATTGACGATTGTTTCTCCCCGGGCATGGTGGCATTTCCCGGCTAAGTTCTTGATTCTACTTTTTGGCTCCCTGGCGCTCGGCTTGTTAGCGACGGTCCCGCTTGCCTGGGATCAGCAAGCGATATTCGGTCTGGCCTGCATCGCTTTGGCGGTGGTCGTCAGCAAAGTGTCGCGGTCAAGCACGGCAACGATTGCGCTTGCAATTTTGGCTGCATTTTCAACCACGCGCTATGCCTACTGGCGCATTTCGGGAACGTACAACTATCTCGCCGCAAATTGGTCGGAAGCGCGCATCGTGGACTTAGTGTTCGTGTTCGCGCTGCTTGCCGCGGAAGCATATGCATTCGTCATTCTGTTTCTCGGCTTTTTCCAAACGGCAAGGCCGCTCAAACGCAAGCCGGTTGCAATGCCTCAGGACACGGATCAATGGCCTTCCGTCGACATTTACATCCCCACGTACAACGAACCGCTCGAGGTGGTGAGAACAACTGTGCTGGCCTCAATGAGTATCGACTGGCCCGTGGAAAAAAGAAACATTTACATCCTCGACGACGGAAAACGGGCAGAATTTGAAGAGTTTGCGAATGAGGTTGGGTGCGGGTACATTATCCGTTCCGATAACAAGCACGCGAAGGCCGGCAACATCAACCATGCCTTGAAGAGGACAAATGGCGAGTATGTCGCCATCTTCGACTGCGATCATGTCCCCACCCGATCGTTCCTTCAAATGACGATGGGATGGTTTCTGAAGGACACGCGGCTCGGGATGGTGCAAACGCCCCATCATTTCTACTCACCCGATCCGTTTGAAAGAAATCTCGACACCTTTCGCGACGTCCCGAACGAGGGCGCTTTGTTCTACGGCGTTATACAGGATGGCAGCGATCTTTGGAATGGAGCCTTCTTTTGCGGATCGTGCGCAGTGCTGCGCCGGACAGCGATCGAGGAGATCGGCGGCATTGCTGTCGAGACCGTGACCGAGGACGCCCACACTTCGCTGCGAATGCAGCGCCGAGGCTGGAACACCGCTTACTTGCGATTGCCGCAGGCGGCGGGTCTGGCAACAGGCAGTCTGGCCGCGCATATCGGCCAGCGGATTCGCTGGGCTCGCGGCATGGTGCAGATTCTTCGGACCGATAATCCGCTGTTGGGAAGAGGACTGAAACTGTCCCAGCGGCTCTGTTACCTGAACAGCATGCTGCATTACCTCTATGCCGTGCCGCGGTTGATGTTCCTTGTATCGCCGCTCGTATACCTACTTCTCGGCTATTCGAACATCTATGGCTACGGCCGCGCGATTTTTGCCTATGCGCTTCCGCACCTGGCCTTTGCGATCATCACCAACTCGCGGGTCCAAGGCCGTTACCGCTACTCGTTCTGGAACGAGATTTACGAAACGGTTCTTGCGCCTTACATCCTTCTTCCCACTACTGTCGCTCTGATCAGTCCGAAACACGGCAAATTCAACGTGACTTCAAAGAGCGATCAGGTGGACGAGGAATATTTTGATTGGAAACTAGCGGCGCCCTATCTCGTCTTGTTGGGTCTGAATCTCGCAGGCGTGGCTTCGGGCCTGTTGCGAATGATCAATGCGGCTTCGAATCGTGAAACGCTGGCCATCAACGTCTTCTGGTGCCTGATGAACATCGTGATTCTGGGCGCTGCAACTGCCGTCGCCCGGGAATCGAAACAGAGGCGCGTAAACGTCCGGATCGCCGCGAGAATTCCTTTGACCTTGACCGGCGCGGACGGTAAGGAAATTGCCGCCATGACGGTTGATATTTCCAGGGGCGGATTCAGTGTACCGGTTAGCAAGAGTTTCCGGCCGACCGCCGCAGCGCAAATGACGGCCGTCTTTCAATGCCGCGGCGAAAAGTACAGTTTCCCGGCAATTGTTGTCGATTCGAGTCCCAGGATTGCGCGTTTCAGTTTCGGAGCGCTCACGCTCGCGGAAGAACAAGACCTTGTGGGGCTGATCTTTGGCCGAGCCGATTCGTGGCTCGAGTGGAGACTCAACACAAAGAGCGACAGGCCGCTCGTCAGTTTTCTGCAAGTCGCCGGAATCGCCCTGCAAGGGATCTCCGCGATTCCGGTGGCGATGGCCCAGAGCTTGCGCAAGCCATCGAGCACGGCGGAAGAGGCCGAACCGGCGGCGGCAAGACATCCCGCGCTACCATCCATTGTTCTATTGGCCGGGGCGTTGCTGCTGTGCGGCCTTCACCCGGCTCACTTACGCGCGCAGAATGTCGAGGCTCCGTCTGGATTTAAGGATTCTTACGATCTCGCGTCGCTCGGCCACAAAGATCCTCTGTTGCTGAAGGGGACCAACTCGCGAACCACTCTGTATTTCGGCATTCCCGTCAGCAAGGTCGTTACGCAGGCGAAACTGCGGATTACTTATCGCTCATCGATCAACTTGGCCCCGAAGGTCAGCCTGATTAAGGTGTCTTTGAATGGATCGAACATCGGCTCTATTCCGGTCGCGCCGAGCGCCGACGTAGATTCGCTCGGCTCAGAGGAGGTGGAGCTTCCTTTTGACCTGCTGACTGCCGACAATACTCTCACATTCGAGTTGCAGCCGAAATGCGCGGCGGGTTGCGACGCGGTTTCGCCCGAAAGCTTGTGGCTGAGAATTGAAAGCACCACCCAGCTCGAGCTGTCGGGGAGCGTGCTGCCCATTGCCAACGATCTCCGGCTGCTGCCTGAGCCTTTCTTCGATTCTTCGACGCAGCGCGCCGCAACGATTAAGATCGCTTTCGCGTCCACGCCTGACGATCACACGCTCGAGGCCGCAGGAGTTATCGCTTCCTGGCTGGGCACGCTCGCCGATTATCGAGGCATTCACTTTTCAGTTACAGCCGGA
>JBAUZG010000167.1:0-18597 GCA_049585195.1 Bryobacteraceae bacterium
TTTTTCCGAAGCGCCTGACGTGCCCGGCGCGCCGTCGGATCTTGCCTACATCATGTACACTTCCGGTTCATCGGGAGCGCCAAAAGGCATCATGATCGAGCACCGGGGAATTGTTCGCCTGGTCTCAGAACCAAACTATGTAAACCTCTCGCCGGAAGAAACAATTCTTCAACTCGCACCGTTGTCGTTCGACGCGTCGACGTTCGAAATTTGGGGGGCGCTGGCGAACGGCTCGAGATTAGTGATAGCTCCAGGCGAGAAACCGTCGCTTAGCGACATTGCGAGGTGCCTTGAGCAATGCAAAGTGACGACACTCTGGCTGACGTCGGGATTGTTGAACGCGATGGTGGACGTACATCCACGTGCGTTGTGGCAAGTGAAACAGCTGCTGGCAGGCGGCGATGTGCTCTCGCCTCATCATGTTCGTAGAGCCATTGATGCCATGGAAAACGGGTGCGTTATCAATGGCTATGGGCCGACAGAAAACACGACATTTACCTGTTGTCACCGCGTGCGCATGGAAGATACGATAGCGTCGTCCATTCCGATCGGCGTTCCCATTAACGGCACGGATGTCTATCTCTTAAATAGCGATCTACGGGCGGTTTCAGGCAGCGAAGTCGGAGAGATTTATATAGGTGGGCAAGGCTTGGCCCGAGGATACTGGAACCGGCCCGAATTGACAGCCGAAAAATTTATCGACAATCCGTTTCCTGGAAAAGATTCGGCGCGCCTGTACATGAGCGGAGATTTGGGTCACTACAACTCACGGGGCGAGATCGAATTTGACGGCAGAGTGGATTTGCAGGTCAAGGTTCGCGGCTTCCGTGTTGAGCCGGGGGAAATCGAGTTTGTGATTAACAGCCTTTCGGGCATTGCGTCCTCCGTCGTGGTCGCCAAGCAGGCTGCCTCGGGCGACAAGCGGCTGGCGTGCTATTTCGTTCGGAAAGGCGGCGCGCAAGTCTCGGCGGCGGACTTGGAAACGCTTGCTCGCGAAAAGCTGCCTGGTTATTCAGTACCTTCGGAATTTTTAGAGATCGAGCGGATTCCGCTAAGCGAGAACGGCAAGGTTGATCGAAGGCTGCTTGCTCAAGATCAAACTAACCGGCCGTCAGGGAACGCAACCGGGAGCGTACAGGCGGGCCCAGAAGGCGCCCCTGTCTTTGTGCGCGATTCAAGGATAGACGCCGCCGGCCAATTGGAGCTCGAATTAATCGGCATGGTAAAGCAACTGCTTCGTGTTCCAGATGTTTCGCTCGACGACGACTTCTTCAGACTCGGCGGCGATTCCTTGCTGGCTGCGCGGTTTTTCTCGCGAATAGAAAGTCGCTTTGGCAAAAAATTACCATTGGCTACTATGTTGGAGGCAAGAAGCGTTCGCAGCCTTGCTCAGGTTATCCGCGATAATAACTGGGTTCCTCCCTGGTCATCGCTCGTCCCACTAAAGACCAGCGGAGCGCGGCCTCCATTGTTCCTGGTACACCCCATTGGCGGGAATGTGTTGACCTATAGCGGCCTCGCTGAAGGCCTGCCCGCCGATCAGCCTCTCTACGCCCTACAGGCCGCTGGTTTGGACGGTGAAAGTCCCGCAGCCTCTTCGTTAGAAGAGATGGCTTCTCATTACCTGCGAGCGATTCGCACCCGGCAAGAAGAGGGGCCTTACTACCTTGGTGGATTTTCCGCAGGAGGAATCGTGGCACTCGAAATGGCGCGCCAGTTAGAACGCGCAGGAGACCGAGTAGCGCTCTTGGCGGTCTTCGAAGCGATTATCGATCCACCGTTGCGCTCGCTCTTGCATGACAACCAGCTCCTAGAAAGCTACCGGCGGCTGGCACGTATCGCCGAATGGAATCTGAACTATCTCAAGCGGACGGGATTTACGGATTTCATCCAGAAAAAATTCCGTAACCTGAAGATGAATGGGAGGATAGCCGCCTTCGAAGCACTCACTCGCCTTAGTTCCCGAACCGGAGCGCGTTGGGCTGTTCCATCTCCTCTTCCCCCGGAGGAGGCGTTTCTCTATGCCATCTCAAAATACGAGCCCGGCGCCTTCACCGGTTATACGGTCCTCTTCAAAACGCAGGACTCCGATCTCTACAGCGCAGACCCGATGCTCGGTTGGAAAGCGATCGCAACCGGAGATCTGGAAATTCATCAAGTGCCCGGCGACCACGACACGATGCTACGAAGTCCCCAGCTTGAATTGGTAGTCGAGCAAGTTGCGAAAGTGTTGGCCAAGGCGAGCAGCACAACAGAGGCGAAACTCCGGCCGTCTTACAATAAAAAAAACCGTCACTATGGCTGCTAAAACTACCATCAGTCTCGACGAGTTCTTGAAGCTTCCCGAGTTCGAAGAGGACGGAACGCATTATGAACTCGACGAAGGAGAACTCATTACTTTGTCACCCTCCGGCGGCCGGCACGCAATTCGCGTCCAAAAAACCTTTCGTTATTTGATGAGGTACCTTCCGGAGGAACAATACGACATCCTTCCCGGAGAGGTCGGCTTCATCATGAGCTACGATCCAAGACCCACAGTACGAGGGGCCAACCTTGCTGTGGTACGCCACCGCGAAGAATACCCGGAAGGAATGCTCAAAGAGCCGGCATTATTGGTAGTCGAGGTCGTCTCTCCATCGAATACGCCCGATGATATCGAACGCAAACGCATTCAGTACTTGGAATTTGGAGTTCAGGAAGTCTGGGTCGTTTATGAGAAGGCGAAAACGATTCATGTCTCTTTGAATCCCGCTGCCGCTCGCGACAATAAGCAACCCGAATCGTTTGTTGCGAATATCCAGAGCGCATTTACTTCGACGCTGGGCTTTCCGGTTGTTGCCAAAGACTTGTTCCGATAAATTGCCCAGCTCGGACCATTCCAAGGTTCCTGTGTGGTGAGGCCCCGGATTCTGCGCTACTCGGCCGGTTCGAGGACGATTCTCTCTTCCGCGGCGGCTTCCACGGCTGTGCGCGAATAAGGCAGCGGATGGTAACGCCCTGCCGCCCAATCGGCCGCCAGGTCCGCATAATGGCGGCTTCCCGGATTGCCCGATTCGCCGGGCGTATTCGTGGTGACCGAGAGGTCCCAATCCGAGACGTCGATGATTTCGCGGTAGGAGGCACCCGAAGCCTGCTGAAAGCCGGGGCCGCTGGTCGCGTTTACGGTGAACGCGTCGCCCGGCCGCGAAATAGGCGGCACATTCCAGGCAGCGTGCCCGAGCGGATGATCGAAATGCACTTTATGGAGATTGCCCCATGTGTCGTTCGCGCCTTCCGGCCCTAGCCGCTTCTCGATATCACTAAGCGCCTCTACAAGCGACCGCTGCATCAGTTCGTCGCGGCTTGGGCTGGCCTGAAGTTCGCGTAAGAACACGTCGGGGTCAACGCGCGTGCCTGCCTTGATCTCTGAAAATACAAGGCGCTCGAGATGATTCACCCAGACTTCGTACACCAGCGCCGCTTTTGAATCCATTCTCATGTCGCCGTTCCATTGAACAAACAGGGGCTTATATCGGCTGCCTTGAGAATCGGGCTTCGGCTCCCAAGTCTTTACTATCGCGATGAATTTACGCGCCGGAAGAGAGAGCGTGTCCTGCTGCATCCGCTCGAAATCGAGGATGCTGAATTTGGGTTTGCTCGCGAGCATCTCTACAATACGATCGTGCCGAGCGGGCGGCGCCCAGTAATAGTTCAGCGGATGCGAATAACCTGCCGGCAGGATATTGTTATTTGCAGTGGCGATGTAATGCTCGGGCGGATTGAACTTGATGGGATGCTCGTCTATCGATAGAAATCCGCTCCACTCATACTTGCCCTCGTCGCCCGGAACAGGCAGCAGACCGGACCAGTTCTTGCGTACCGGCGCAAGGCCCGATGCGATCCACCCGATGTTTCCGTCCTGGTCGGCATAGACCAGGTTTTCAGTCGGCACTTTGTAATGGCTCACCGCATCTTTGAACTGCGCCCAGTTATGAGCCTGAGCCAGACGCAGTCCAGCTAGATAGCCGGCGCTGCCCGGTTCCGCCCCTACCCACTTCAAGGCGAAAGCCAGATGCTTGGCAGGGTCCTCGTAGAGCACCGGCCCATGAACGGTGTAACGAAGCTCGAGTACCTGTGTTCCCTGCCCTTTCACTGCGACGTTTTCGCGTTCGACCAGCATCGGCCGCCACGCCCCTTTGTATAGGTACAGCCCGAGATTTTCCGGATTCAGCTTCTCGACGTAAAGATCCTGTTGATCGATTCCAACGATCGTGAATCCAAAGGCAATTCGCTCGTTATGCCCCAGTGCGATGCCGGGAAGAGCCGGTTCGCCAGCGCCAATCGCGTTCCAACCGGGCGCAACCAGATGCACAGTCTTCCTCAAGGATGGGAGTTCGATCGCCCGGTGCGGATCGTTCGCCAGCAGCGGCTTCCCTGTTTCAGAACGCGTCCCGTCAATTACCCAATTGTTGCTGCCCTGCTCGCCTGGAAAATGTATTGGAGTGACAGCCGTATCGTAGTCCTTAATAATGTTTGAAGAGATGCTGCTCAGATCGAGCCCCTCCGGAATCGTGAGAGCGATGCGAGGATCTGGTGGAAAAATCCTCGCGACCGTATCGAGGCCCAACTGTCTGATTTGCTCCGCACGCGTCACCTCCGTCACTAAATTGCTGGTCATCAGAAGCCCCGCCATCCGTGCCGTAACGTCCTCCGGCGCCCACAAACCCGGATCGTAGCCCGCCAAAGCGAATTCGGCTGGCCGCTTGCCGTGTAACGACCGGATGTACGCGTTAATCCCGCTCGTGAATGATTCCGCGATTTGCTTAGCATGCGGAGAGTAGCTGGCCCATTCCGCATTCCAATCTCCGCGATAGCTGACTAAGCGGGCAATCCTGTCGCGCGAGATCGCGCTTGGGCCAAGCACTTCGGCCAGCTTACCGGTGCCGATCCTTCGCCACAAATCGAGTTGAAAAAGCCGGTCGGCCGCCGTGATATAGCCTTGCGCGAAGAACAAATCCTGTTCGTTTTCGGCATAGATATGCGGCACGCCCCAACGGTCGCGCAGAATCTCGACAGGCTTCTCCAAACCACTGAACGCAATTCTGGTTGTAGGAACGGAGCGGGAATCCGCCATCGAGACGAATCCCACAAACAACATCAAGAACGAAAGCAGATACGCCCGCCCAGCCTTCCGCATCTCGCAAGTATAACCGGGATATTCCGTCGGACTCTTCCTGTCCAGACAGTAGCTGCCACGCGCGGACCTTACAAGTAACAACGCCAGCGAAATGCGATTTCCAAGGCCAAGGGCCTGGAGCAGAGCGAGAGCTGCTTCCAGCCGCACACTACCGTTCCCAGCCACGCCGAACCTCCGAGCGGCGCTCGTTGGCGACCTTGGCTGCTTTGAGAATGTCGCTGTTTTTCCGGTAGCGCAAAGGGAGCCGTCGCTCTCGTCTTGCGCGAGTTCCTTGGGAGAGCGCTGGCGTGAAATCTCTCTGTACCGGCCCAACATACTTGCAGCCGACCCTGCGACACTGGCGAAATTCGCCGAATACGTGTTTTGCGGCGTTTGGGAAACTCCGTCGGTCGATACGGCGGTCTTCGCGCTCACGGTCATTGGCCGCCAACCGATGACTGAAGAGCACCGGCTTCTTTCCTGGCGCGCTTTCCGCGTACCGGTTTACGAGTTGCTGGTTGACGCGGATGAGGGCGTGCTCGCCGCTGAATGCGAAGCGCATGAAGGCTGGCATGTCCATCATCCCCAGTTGCGCTTCGACCTGCAGACCGCCAAGATCGTCTTTCAGAAACACGGCCTGTCAGCGAGCCCGGTTCCAAGTGGATTGACAGCCGACGGTTTGGACGGCATCTGCGTCTGCGGCGGCGTTGCTCCGCTACTGCGGAACGTGCGTGCCCAACACGTGGAAGAGATCCGGGTTCAGGCCGCGCGAGCGTAACTGCTGTTCATAGCATTCGGCCCTCGAGCGGACAACATACCGAATTCATCACCTCGACGGTCCCCCAGCAGCGAAACAAAATCCCTGCTATTCTCAAACAAATCTACTCGTAGTTTTTGGGGGTCGCATGTTACAACTCTGCGGAACTAGATTGCGCGCGCCGATCCATCGGATCTGTGCCTTCATGCTTCTCGGCCTGGCATGGTCCTCGGCCACGGTCTTCGGCCAGTCTACCTACGGATCCGTGATTGGAACGGTCAAAGACAGTTCAGGCGCGCTGATTCCCGGCGCCAGCGTCAAGCTGACGAACACCGATGAGAACACGACGCGCTACGCGCAGACCAATAGCGCTGGAGACTACGAACTGCTCAACGTATTGCCCGCCCACTACATGGTGACCGTCACTGCCAAGGGCTTCGAGACATTTGACGCCACGGACCTAACACTCGTAGCCCGCCAGACGTTGCGTGTTGATGCGCAACTGCGAGTGGGTCAGATGTCGCAAGTGGTGTCAGTACAAGCGTCGGACGCCGGCGTAATCGCCACCGATTCTCAGGTCATCCAGGAAACGTTCAATCCTCGGGAGCTGCTCAACCTGCCTGCGAATATCCGCGCCAACGGAAACACAAGCCCTTACCAGCTCATCCAGGTGTTGCCGGGCGTACAGGCCGATGATAGTGGCAACTTTTCAATTCAGGGCGGTATCCAGTCGCAGACCCAATATTCGCTGGACGGAATCTCGATAACAGACGTGACCGGTAATCAGCCGCTCACCAACGCCTTTCCTTCTTCGGAGTCGATCGCCGAAATCAAGGTGCAGGGCGTCGGAAACCAAGCTGAATACGGGCAGGTTGGGGACGTCACAACCGTTTCGAAGAGCGGTACAAATCAATTCCACGGCGGTTTGTTCTGGTATACGCAAAACGCGGCGATGAATGCCCTCAACTTCGGCGAAACGTCCAAGCCCAAGCTCATCGCCAATGACTTCGGAGCGACTGCAGGCGGCCCGGTCTTCATCCCGCACTTGTACAACGGGAAGGACAAAACATTCTTCTACGGAACCTATGAAGGATTCCGTTACCCGAAGGCCACTTCCGTGCAGGATGAGGTTCCGACGCAGGCCATGCAAAGCGGCAACTTCAGCGCCGAAGGCGTCACAATCGTCGATCCGACGACCGGCGCGCCTTTTGCCAACGATACGATTCCGTCCAGCCGCATTAATCCCGTGGCGCAAAAGCTCCTCACTTTGTTTCCAACACCCAACGCGGGCGATACGTCCGTAACCCACGCCGCCAATTACATCGTCAACAGGGATACCAGCTATCACTCGGATCAATATGACATTCGCATCGATCAGTACCTGACTTCAAAGCAATCGATCTTCGGCCGCTGGACGTGGAAGGACATCACGGCGCTGTCTACGAACAACCTCTTGATACCCTCCAACAGTAATCCGGACAACTACCGCCTACTAGTGCTCGCTTACAACTACGCCATCGAACCAAATCTGCTCAACGAGGCCCGTTTCGGTTTCACCAGAAATAACAGCGGCTCCACGAACTCCTTCAACGGGGCGGCGTTTTCTCAATCTCTCGGTTTGCAGGGCTTAATCGGCCTTCCTGCGTTCTTCAATGGCCTACCCGAAATCGACTTCAGTGGGGGTCTCACGGGACTCACGGCCGACCGGTTAGAGGGCATCACCCAGGGCCGGACTTACCAAGCCGTTGACAATGTGACCTGGATTCTCGGCCAACATTCGCTGAAGTTCGGCTTCGACTACCGCCATATCCAGGCGGTCACGCCGCTTAGCTTCATCGGCGGCGACAACTACGGCGACTTCAGTTTCAGCGGGCAATTCAGTGGAGCGCCTTTCGCAGACTTTCTGCTTGGTCTGCCGAACACAACCGGATTTGACAACGTTCAGAGGGACAACGACGGCATCACCAATCACTACAACGCGTACGCCCAGGACAGCTTCCGTGTCAACCCAAAGCTGACACTGGAATTCGGGCTGCGCTTTGAATTTCACCCGGGCTATACCGATGCTTCCGGCAACATCGGAAACTTCGATCCGAACTACCCAAGGTCCGGCGCGGTCATCTATCCAAACGGCGCGGCCAACCTGCTCGCCACTGGCTTTCTTGAAAGCGCCAACGCCTGCCCACAGCTCGGAAGTAACGTGGGACCGAGCCTGAACGGCGCGCCCTGCATGCCGGTGCTCTCGGCCAGCCAAGCCGGACTCCCCGACAGTCTGCGCACCGCGCCACGGCGGTTCATGCCACGCTTCGGTTTCGCCTGGCGGCCCTTCGACAACAAGACCGTACTGCGCGGCGGCTTTAGCGTCTACAACACCGAGGTTCTGGGCTCCATCTACTATGCGCTTACCGGAACGTTGCAATCGGCGACGTTCACTTACAACAACAGCATTACTAACGGTGTTCCCGCCATTCAGTGGCCGAACGTGAAAACAGGCGCCTCAGGCATCACCGTGCCGCCCGCCGGAAGCGACTACTTCGGTACAGCGAACCAAATCAACTACAAAGATCCCTACTCCGAGCAGTGGAATTTTTCTATTGACCGTGACCTCGGGTTCGATACTGGCCTGCGGATTTCGTATATCGGAATGGCCACGCGAGATCTCGTCTGGGCGCCAAATTTGAATCAGTCGTATTACTCAACCACATACTACGTAGACCAGCCTTTGAGCAGTCGCCCATTCCCCAACTGGGGCGTCGTTAATACGCGTGCCAACGGCGCAAATGCCTTCTACAATTCGCTACAGGTCGAGGTAAACCATCGCTATAAGAGCGGCATTACACTCAACTCGACATACTCTTTCGCAAAGAACCTGGCCGATAATAATGGATACACTCCCACCTCATTTGCGGGTGAGAATGCCGGTGCGCGCACCATGGACGCGCTCGATCTCAAGCATGAATACGGTCCGGTTTCTGGCACGCGCCGCAATCGGTGGATCACTTCAGCGATCGTTGAGCTTCCCGTCGGCAGGGGAAGGCAGTTCGGCGCTAACATGAACCGGCTCGTAGACGCGGTTGTCGGCGGCTGGCAGCTCGGCACGATTTTCTTATGGCAGAGCGGCCCGTACTTGACACCGTATTTTGATGGCGGAGATCCATCGGGCACTGGTTCAGGCGTGATTGGCCGCGATCAAGCGCCAGATCTGGTCGGCAGCCCCAATCTGAGTCATCAGACGGCAAATGACTGGTTCAATGCGGGCGCGTACACTTGTCCTGGAGTTGCCGGATGGCAGCCTGGTACGCCTTGTTTGATTGGAACACCCGGCAATGGCGCGCCAATTGGACGTTTCGGTAATGCCGGGATGGGCTCAGTAGTGGGTCCGGGAACGGTAAACCTGAACGCTGGCCTGTCAAAGACTTTCTCCCTTACTGAACGGGTAAAAATCAAGGTCGAAGGATCGTTTACAAACGTGCTGAATCACCTGAATCTGGCGAACCCGGTGTTGGCGATCGACAACTCGAGCGTCGGTCAAATCACCAGCGCGCGACCCTCCGACTTTGGCGGCAATCGCACGGGCCAAGTCGGCGCGCGCCTCGAGTTCTAGCTTTGCCATTTCACCTACGCACTCTCTATGCGGTTCTTGCCGTCGCGGGAGTCGTAGGCGCCGCCTCCATCGAGGTCCGGCTTCCGAATGGCCGGCTAATTACGCCGGAGGGTTCGTGGATCAAACTGAGGCCTTTTCCGTTCGCTCTCGCCGTACGGCCCGACGGGCAACAGATTGCGATCCCGTGTATCGGCTGGCCATTTTCTCTCAATATCATCGATCATCCCGACTCGAGCGAACCGCGCGTCACCGCGATTCCCGCAGGCGCCAAGAATGATCCTTCCGTCGAGGTGCATGCAGGAGTCGCCTATTCGCCGGATGGGCGAATGCTCTACGATGCAACGGGGGATTCGGGAGCGGTGGACGTCTGGTCCACCGGCAACTGGCGGCACATTGCTCGTATCGAGCTAAACGGCCTAACCGCCGGCGTGGATTATTCGGAAAGTTTCGTTGCGAATCTGGCGCTTTCCCGCGACGGCCGCTTCCTGTATGTCGTCGATCAGGGCAACTGGCGCATTGTTGTTATCGATACAGCGAATCGTAACCGCGTCGCCTCAATTGCGACCGGCGCTAATCCGCTGGCGATGTCGCTCTCCGAAGATGGGAAGCGGCTGTATTTCACGAATACAGGATTGTTTGAGTACAAACTCATCGAAGGCGTCCGCAAAGAAGACACCCTGAGCACGGGATTGCATTTCCCTCCGTTTGGTTATCCATCGCCCGAAGCCCGCCGCGGCGTTCGTACCGAAGGGCATCGCGTTCCCGGACTGGGAGATGAGAACGACGTCCGTGGAAGTTCGCTCTGGACGTGCGATATTGCCAATCCGGCCAAGCCGGTGGTCACCGCAAGATTACGCCTGGGTAGCGCGATCCATTCCGATTCCAATGGTGTCGTAGGCGGCGCTTCGCCTTCAAGTGTCATCGCCGACGCGCAGCACGTCTACGCCACGCTGGCACATGAAGATTCTGTCGCAGTAATTACTCCAGACGGCCGCGAAATCCAGCGCCAGATTGCATTAGCGCCTTTTTCAGGGCCTGCGTTTCAGGGCAGCAAAGGACGGCCTTTGCGAGGCGTGATGCCGATGGGCTTGGCGCAAGATACCAAAGGTCTCTATGTGACGGAAGCAGGCGTGAATGCTGTCGCCGTGATCGACAAGAACTCCGGCCAAGTCCTCGGCCATATAAACACGGGCTGGCTTCCTGCCGCGCTTGCTCTTGCCCCCAATCAGCAAAAACTCTACATTGTAAACAACAAAGGTAAGGGAGCGGGTCCGAATGGAGGGAAGAAATTCCAGCGGAACGATTCCCGACACTACATCGGCGAGCTCGAATTCGGCAGTCTTTCCATCCTCCCGCTACCCGTCCGCGAAGCCGCCCTCCCAAATTCCACTGCGGCTGTGGTGCGCAACAATGAGGCGGCGCTTGTGCCCGGCACAAAACTGCCGCGCCTGAAACATGTCTTCTTCATCATTCGCGAAAACCGCACCTTCGATGAAATCTTCGGCGATCTGCCGGGGCTCGATGGCGATCCGTCGCTGGCGCGTTTCGGACTACACGGCTGGACCGAAGAAGAGCCGAAGCTGAAAGACATCCGTGTCACGCCGAATGCGCATGCACTCGCCGCGCGGTTTGCAACAAGCGATCGATTTTTTGTCGAAAGCGATGTCTCAGTCGACGGCCACCGTTGGGCTTTCGGCATGGCTCCCACGCCCTGGCTCAATTTGGCATGGACCTCGGGCTATGGAGGACGGCGCAAGGGGAATCCCTTCAGCTCCGCTCCTGGACGGCGCGCTATCGGTGGCGGATCCGACGGCCCGATGCCAGAAGACGAACCCGAGTTCGGGTCGCTTTGGGAACATATCGCGGACGCAGGTCTGACCGTACGGAACTATGGCGAAGGCCTCGAGATCGAAGGCTCTGACGAGAGCGCCGGAACGGAACCGGAAGGGCAGCGTTTGCTGCTGAATGCTCCTGTGCCACGACCTGTGTTTGAATCGACCGATCGAGCGTATCCTACTTTCAACCTCGGCATTCCCGACCAATTCCGCTACCAGGAGTTTGCGAAAGACATGGACCGGAGGCTGGCGAAAGGGAGCTTGGGTCTGGGCGTAGCACAGGCGTCTGGTGCCGTTGTGCGAAGCCCAGAACACAAAGGAGTCGCGGCGCTAACAGTCATCCGGCTGCCGAACGATCACACCTCCGACGTACGCCCAGCGGACGGCTATGCCTACCGCGCCTCTTTTGTCGCGGATAACGATTTGGCGTTAGGCAAAATCGTGGAAAAGATCTCCCACAGTTCTATCTGGAGAGACAGCGCTATCTTCGTGATCGAGGATGACGCGCAAGACGGAGTCGACCATGTAGACGCGCACCGCAGCCCGGTCCTCGTAATCAGCCCCTACACACGGCGCGGCTTCGTTTCGCACCGGCACTGCAGCATGTCGAGTGTCCAGAAAACAATCTACGAGTTGCTGGGCCTCGGCCCGCTGAATTTGGAAGACGCCCTGGCAGCCGATATGAGCGACATGTTCAGTAACACTCCGGACCTCGCTCCATTTAGCGCACAACCTTCCGATACACGTATCTTCGACCCCGCACGGGTCAGATTCGCTAAGCCGAAGACCAAAGACGAAGCACGGCGATTGCGCGAGGTCGACGATCCCCACGTGATTCTCGAAGAATTCCACAAGTTTTAGCCGAGCCGCGACCGCGAGGGAGCGGATTTACTCGTATCTTAAGGCGCGCGTCGGTTCTATCCGCGACGCTTTTCGAGCTGGAATGAATGCCGCAGCCATCGTGACCGCAAGCAGCAACGGCAAAATCAGGAGATAGGCGCCAACATCTATTCCCGTCGTCTCAAACATCGCGTTGAGTCCTTTTTCCGCGCCAAAAGCCAACACCAGACCAATCCCGATACCACAGACCACCAGAACCAGCGCCTGCCGAAGCACCATCCGCACAACAGCCTTCGCATCCGCTCCGACTGCCATCCGAATTCCAATTTTGCGTGTCCGCCGATTGGTCGCGTAAGTCATCAACCCATAGAGGCCTGCGAGGGTAAGAGTCAACCCGATTAAACCCATGGCGCTTACGGCCTGAAGGATCATCACCGGAGCCATAACTACCCTCTTTTGATAAAACTCCTCAATCGTCTTGACGTTGAAAACAGGCTGGCCCGAATCGATACTCCGCACGAGTTCCCGAACAGGCGCGACTAATTCCGCCGCCGTGCCTTGCGATTCAAGCAACAAAGTCATTTCACTGCGGGGGTGTTGCGCCATTGGTAAATAGACGAATTCAGTGGGAGGCTCGCCCATCCACTCGTATTTCGCGGTCTTTGAGATGCCCACGATTTCGACAACAGGACCGCTGGCGCTATCGATTCGGAATCGTTTGCCCAGCGCATCGCCCGACGGCCAGTAATGCTTTGCGAACTCCTCGTTAACGACGGCCACCTTCGGAGAGCTCGCGCGGTCGCTATCGCGGAACCCGCGGCCGCGGACCAGCTGCACTCCCAGGGTCTTGAAATAGCTTTCGTCCGCAACATCCATGCCGACCGGAAAGCTCTCCTTGCCTGCCGGCATTCGAAACCCCTCCGGTACAACGCTCACGCCATCCTCGTCATTCGCCATTGGCAGCAGACCCGTGAGCGCTGCCGACTTCACACCCGGAAGCAAGCGAACGCGTCGAACAAGCTCTTTGTAGAACCTCTCTGTTTGCGCCTCCGTATAGTGCGTCAGTTGCGGATCAAAGCTCATCGTAAGCAGATGATCCGTGCGGAACCCCGGACCACCGCGCCATTTCTCTTGAAAGGTTCGTACCATCTGGAGCGCGGCTGTCAAAAGGGCGAGCGAGGCAGCTATCTGGCAGGTCACCAGCATATTTCGGCCCCAAAGCCTACGCTTCCCGGGAACGTCCGCATCCGCTGTTTTCAATGCCGACACGAGATTGGTTCGCGTGGTTTGAAGCGCCGGAGCCAATCCGCACAAGACGGCGCTAAACAAGGAAATAGCCAGACTGAACAGAAAAACTCGTCTATCGAGCTGCACTGAGAACTGGATGGGCAAATCCGTCGGAATTTTGTAACGCTGGAAAAACTCTATTCCGCCATAGCCGAATGCAACACCAACTATCCCGCCCATTAGCGCAATCAGAAGACTTTCAGCAAGAAGAAGCCGCACGAGGCGAAATCGGCCTGCACCGATCGCCAGCCGCACCGCGATTTCTCGCGATCGTGTGCGAGCCCGGCCAAGCAGGAGACCCGCTACATTAGCGCAGGAAATCAGAAGCACAGCTCCGGCGAGCGCGAGCAGCACACCCACCAGTGCCGCATCCGATCGGTCTGTCTCGATTCTCATCGCTAGCTCCGTGCGAATAACCGCTTCTTCATTCCGGTTGGTCTTCGGGTAAGCGCTTTGCAAGCCTTGTGCGATTACACGAGCTTCGGCCCGGGCTTGTGCGATCGAAACGCCCGGTTTCAACCTACCTTTCACAATCAATTCGCGATCGCCGCGGTCCTCGAGCGGATTCTGCTTCGGGTTCGTCGAGAGGCGAGGCCACATCATCATCGGCACGTATACGTCGGGACGAACGTATTGATCCAGGCCATAAAACCTCTTGGGCGCAACACCGATAATCGAAAATTCCACCCCATCCAGCAGAATTCGGCGTCCGATTACAGAACGGTCGCCGCCGAATTCGCTCTGCCAAAAGTCGTGCCCCAACACGACCGCGGGATTTCGCCCTGGAACTTGGTCTTCCTCCGAATTGAAGCCCCTGCCCAACTCGGGCTCTACGCCCATGACTCGAAATAGATTCCCGCTAACCAGAAAGCCGCCTTTCAACTTCGGCAGTTCGCCGGCATGCGGCGCGAATCCGAACGGAAGCAGAAAAGAGTAAGCCGCCATGCCGTCGAAGCTCTTCGCCTTGTCTCGATAATCTACATAATCGCGATACGACAGCGGTCCGATAGACTCACTGGATGAATTTGGCGTCAGGTTGCTTAACGTAAGAATCTCGCTTGGCCGGAAAACCGGCAGGGGCCGCAGCAACATCGCATCAGCCACGCTGAACATAGTGCTGTTAGCTCCGATTCCAAGTCCCAGCGTCACTACCGCGAGCACCGTAAACAGCTTGGAATGGCCTACCGTTCGGAGCGCGTACTTCAAATCGTCTGCGAAATCGCTGAACCAGAGAACGTGTCTCATATCGCGTATCTCCTCTTTGCGTTGTTCGAGGCCGCCGATCGCACGCAGAGCACGATAGTGAGCTTCACGAGCATCGACACCCCGGGCCGTTTCTTCCTCCACTCGGCATTGCAAGTGGAAGCGCAGCTCTTCTTCGAGCTCGTCCTCTACCCTGCCGCGGCGAAAAATGGATCGTAGCCGAAGCGGCAACACGTAACGCCATCGTGGCCACGCCATGTCTTACGCTTCTTTCAATCGAATGACGCGGGATATCGCCGACGAAAGCCTGTTCCAATTCGCCGACTCGGCCTCTAGCTTCTTACGCCCCGGTCCGGTCAGCGAGTAGAACTTTGCGCGCCGGTTATTCTCCGTTTGTCTCCACTCGGCCTTAATCCAGCCCTCCTGCTCAAGCTTATGGAGCGCCGGATAGAGCGATCCTTCGGTGACCTGCAGGACTTCGCCCGAGACCTGTCTTAACCGTATGTTTATGGCCCAACCATGCAACGGCTCGAGCGCCAAAATTTTTAAGAGCAGAAGATCAAGCGTCCCCTGAATGAGGTCGGATGGTTTGCTGATAATTCCTCCCTTGGTTACCTAGAGTAGAATACATCGAAAGCTCCACGTAAGCAAGGGTGTGTTGTCATAGATGGCGGGACTGAAGTCCCGCGCGGGCTGAAAGCCCACCCTCCTAGCGCAGCGATGAAACCGTCGGCAAAGCCGAGCTGTTCCAGCCGCCGCCCAACGCCTTTATGAGCAGCACGCTGGCATCCATGCGCCGGCGCATGATGTCGATCTCGGTTTGTTGGTTTGTCAGATTGACGGTTTGCGAGGTTATCACGTTAAGGTATGTATCCACGCCGCCTTTGTAACGGTTCATCGACAAAGCCAGCCAATTTTGTGAAGAGAGAACAGCATCGCGTTGCTGTGCAGCTTCATGTTCGAGAATGCGCAGCGCCGCCAGATTATCCTCTACCTGCTGGAAAGCGTCCAACGTCGTCTGGCGATATGTCGCAACTGTGGCGTCGTAATTGGCCGTCGCGTTGTCCATGGTAGCCCGCCTTCTTCCCGCGTCGAAGAGGGTTTCTGATGCGCCCGGTCCGACAGACCACAGTCTGGCAGGCCAGGTAAACCAATTAAGAATCGATGTTCCCTCCAGACCGGCTGTAGCGTTCAGCGTGATGGTGGGAAAGTAAGCGGCACGTGCGATTCCAATCTGATCGTTAGCTTCCGCAACGCGCCGTTCCGCGGCAGCAATGTCGGGCCGGCGCTCCAGAAGCATGGAAGGAACGCCAACCGGAATCGCCGGAGGCGAGGCTTTCAATGGTTCTGCGGGCAACGCGAAGAGGGCTGGCGGCCGCCCCAAAAGAATTGCAATCGCGTGCTCATACTCCGATCGCAGTACACCCACGTCGGTCGCTTGCGCTTTCGTTGTATCGAGCTGGGTTTGGGCTTGCGCTACCTCTTGCCTGGCCGCTACGCCTCCCTGATAGCGATTGGTGGTCAGTTGCAAAGCCTCCGTATAGGCTTTGACGGTGTCGTTCAAAACTTGCTGTTGCGCGTCCGCGGTGTGCAGCTCAAAATAATCGACAGCCAGTTCCGCATGGAGACTGAGACTCAGTGTCGCGAGGTCTCCAGCGCTCGCCTGCGCTTCTTCCCTCGACGCGGAAATCGTCCGCCGCACGCGGCCCCAGAAATCCACTTCGTACGAGAGATCGAACGGAAGGTTGAAATCACCCGTTGGCTGCACCGAAGGCACTTCAAAATACGGACGGTTCGCCGAATCGCGAATTGAGTTGATGTACGGCTGTGTCGAGATAGTGGGATAAAGCGACGAGCGATTGAAGCGCACAGCTGCGCGAGCTTGGCGGAACCTCGCTTCGGCTACTTTTAGATCGAGGTTCGAAGGATCGAGCTGCTCTTCGAGCTCGTTCAGATGAGGATCGTTGAAAATTTCCCACCATTTGCCGCGGAGCGTCGAATCCTCCGGCTGCGCGGCCTTCCAATTTCCGCTTTCCTTAAAGTTGGCCGGCGGTGGTTCCTTGAAGGCCGGCGTCATCGGCACGGAAGGCTTCGAGTATTTCGGCCCGACGGTACAGCTTGCGAGCGCGAACAGGCCGGCGAGCGCCAGCAGGCCCGCAACACGACGATTCATTTTCCCGCTTCTCCGCTCGAATCCTGCTGCTTCACGTGCACCGGCATGCCGGAAATGATGGCATCGGCAGGGTTCAGGATGACGGGCTCGTCGGCGCGCAATCCAGAAATAACTTCGACGGAATGGCCATAGTCGCGTCCGATTTTAATCGGAACCAACACTGTCCGTCCGTCGCGGACAATGGCGGCTCTCAAGCCTTCCTGACGGAACAGTAGCGCGTTTGACGGAATCGTGACCGACCGGATCTCACTCGGCAGTTTTAAGTGGACCGATACATACGCTCCAGGCAACAGCTCGCCGGTGGGATTATTGACGTCGACTTCCACAAGCAGGGTGCGCGAGGCGGTGTCGATCGCATTGGCGTTCCTGACCAGCTTGCCGTTAAACACGCGCCCCGGAAATTCGTCGAGGGTCAATGTGGCTGTCGCGCCCGCTTTCGCGGCTCGTGAGTACACTTCCGGCACACTGACGTAAACGCGAAGAACACCGATCGCGGCCATGTGAAAAAGCTCGCGGGCGGCACTGTTGGCGCCGGCGTTAATCAACGATCCGATATCTATGTTGCGTGCCGTGACAACTCCGCTGAATGGCGCGTACACCTTCTCGAAACCTTTCAATTCTTCCAGGCGATGTACGTTCGCGGTCATAGAATCGACAGTCGCCTTTTTGGCGTTCATGTCGCCCACTGTCTGGTCAGTCTCCTGCTTCGAAACGGAATCGGACTTGAGCAGAAATTGCCAGCGGTCGGCGGTGGTCTTCGCCAGGGCATAATTGGCTTGGGCGGTGGCCAGGTCGGCCCGAGCCTGCTCGAGTTGCTGATCAATCTCGGGAGTCTCTATGTCGGCGAGCAGCTGTCCTTCCTTGACGCGCGCCCCTATATCGAAGTACCAGCGCTTGAGATAGCCGTTCGTGCGGGCATAGATCGGCGTATCGGTGTAGGCCTGCATATTGCCCGGCAAAACGATCTCCTCGGCGGGAGCGTTTGCTTTCGGATATGTGACAACTACCGTTGGGACGGCGCTCGCGTCCGTCGCCCGCGCAAGCTGAACGGTTGCCTTCGTGCGCGAGCTGATTCCTCTGTAGATGACCACGCCGAGTGCACTCGCGGCCACCAGGAGCAAGATCAAAGCAACGGCGCCAACCCGTCGCGGCTTCGGACCGTGAGGCGCCGCCCGCGGCGGAGTTTCAATTTCGGTCTGTCTTTTTTCGTCAACCGTCATCTCATTTTGGTCCGTCAGGTCAAGCATGAATAGGTTCTCGTTCGGTGATCGGCTGCGCCTCAGTTTCACTGGGGCGTGGAGTGTGATGCATGAGCGTAAAGACCGATGGCACGAAGGTCAACGTCGCTACAGTCGCGCACAGCAAGCCGCCGATTACGGCGCGTCCCAGCGGCGCGTTCTGCTCGCCGCCCTCGCCGAGGCCTAGGGCCATAGGTACCATTCCGATAATCATTGCGAGGGCAGTCATCAAAACGGGACGAAACCGCGTGAATCCCGCTTCAATCGCAGCGCCGACTGCGTCGCCATGATGCACAAGCCGTTCCTTGGCGAACGAGACGACGAGGATGCTGTTCGAAGTGGCCACGCCCATGCACATAATCGCGCCCATCAAAGCGGGAACACTCAGCGTTGTATGTGTGATGAAAAGGAACAGCACAATTCCCGCGAGCGCCGCCGGAAGCGCCGTGATGATGATGAACGGATCAAGCCACGACTGGAAATTGACCACAATCAGCAGATACAC
>JBAUZG010000168.1:0-10941 GCA_049585195.1 Bryobacteraceae bacterium
TTCGCCAGCGGGTGTTGGGCGGCCGCAGCTTGAGCTGGGGACGTCAGTGTTATCGCTTTAGCTCGCTCGATTTGAAGGCTGCTTCGCACGACGGATATGGCGACGATTGGCCCATTACCTACGAGGAGTTAGCTCCCTACTACGAAGAAGTGGAGCGGTTCATTGGCATCAGCGGAGCAAGCGAAAATCTGCCACAACTCCCCGACAGCGTATTTCTGCCGCCCATGGAGATGACGTGCGGGGAAATCGCCTTTCGAAGCGCCGTGAAAGAGCGGATGGGACGAAGGGTCACAATCGGCCGCACAGCGATTCTGACCCAGCCGCACAATGGCCGGGCCGCCTGCCATCAATGCGGCCCGTGCGAACGGGGCTGCGTAACGCGGTCTTACTACAGCAGCGTAACGTCGACGATTCCGGCAGCGGTGACGACCGGCCGGCTGACGCTTATTACCGATGCCGTTGCCGCAAACATTGTCATGGATGGTGCCAAGGCGAAGGGGGTCCGCTATATCGATGCGGCAACCCGCGACGAAAAAAAGGTATACGGCAAGGTGGTTGTGCTCTGCGCCTCGACGCTCGAATCGACGCGGCTCCTGCTGAATTCAAATATTTGCAATTCGAGCGGTGTGCTCGGACACTACTTGATGGATCATATTTTCCGCGGAGGGGCGCACGGCATCATGCCCATCGCTGAAGCGCGTCCGTGGGCGGGTCCGCCGCGGCGGCCTAACGGCATCTATATTCCGCGTTTCCGCAACGTTACGGAAAAGCGAACCAACGGGCCTAATGGCGAGTTCATACGCGGCTACGGCTACCAGGGATCGAGCCGCGCGGACTTCAATTTTGCCGCGCCGGGTTTCGGTAAGACCTATAAAGATTCGGTGCACAATGGATTTTGGGCCATCGACATATCGGCGTGGAACGAGTGTTTAGCCCGCAAAACCAATTTCGCCGAAATCGACCGCACGCGTTTCGACGCCTGGGGCATTCCGATTTTGAAGATCCACGCGGAATGGAGCGATAACGAAAGGGCACTCTGGCACGACAGCCAGCAGCAGGCGCTCGAAATGTTGAAAGCCGCCGGAGCGAAAGAAGTTCAGCCGCACGGCCGGTATTCCGTACCTGGCGAATGCATTCACGAGATCGGCACGGCGCGCATGGGAAACGATCCGAAAACGAGCGTTTTGAACAAATACAACCAGGCGCATGATGTTCCGAACATTTTCGTGACCGATGGCGCGGCATTTGTTTCAAGCGGCTGCCAGAATCCTACACTGACGATGATGGCGTTGACGGCGCGCTCGTGCGATTACATTGTCAGGGAATATTCGAAAGAACTGAGCTAACTACTTTGCGTCGCAAAATGCCAAACCGCTCCCTCGCGGTCGCGGCTCGGAAGGCACGCCTCGATTCGACAGTACCTTACCGAGCCGCGCGCGCAAGCAAGCGCTCAGAAAATGCTGTTTTCGAAGGTTAGCATGCGAATCCTGTTGATTGGCGCGACGGGATTTATCGGCCGCTATGCGGCGCGCGAGCTGATTCGGCTCGGGCACGACGTTACCGTTTTTAACAGGAGCATTACAGCAGCGCCTGACGGCGTAAACGAGATCACCGGCGACCGCAACGATCTTGGAGCGCACGCCGAAAAATTTCGCCTGCTCCAGCCGGACGTAGTTGTCGATTTCGTTCTCAGCAATGGGCGGCAGGCGAAAGTGCTCATGGAGACGGTTCGCGGGCTGACAGGCAGGGTTGTTGCGCTTAGCAGCGGGGACGTGTATCGCGCTTGCGGTATTTTGCACGGATTTGAGACAGGACCCCTGCAACCGGTCCCGCTCACAGAAGATTCAGAGCTTCGAACATCGTTTAACGTGTACAGTCCTGAAACCCTTAAGCGCGTGCAAACGGTGTTTTCATGGTTTGCCGACGAGTACGACAAGATTCCAGTTGAGCGCGAAGTCATGAGCGATCCAGATCTGCCGGGCGCCGTGCTGCGGTTGCCGATGGTTTATGGCCCTGGGGACCCGCTGCACCGCCTTTTTCCTTATGTGAAGCGAATGGACGACAAGCGGCCGGCGATTTTGCTTCAGGAAGACGCCGCCGAATGGCGTGGACCGCGCGGATATGTGGAAAACGTTGCCGCTGCGATTGCGCTGGCAGCAGTTTCGACCGCCGCCGCGGGAAGAATCTACAATGTTTCCGGTCCGGAAACATTATCCGAAGCCGAGTGGGTGCGAGAAGTCGGCCGCGCGGCGAACTGGAGCGGATCGGTGATGCCACTTTCGCGCGATGCCATCCCCGCGCATCTGCGTGTGCCGTACCGGAATGAACAGCATTGGGAGATGAGCAGCGCCCGAATACGATCGGAGTTGGGCTTTAAGGAACCGGTTGATTTCACAACTGCGCTCGAGCGAACGATCGCTTGGGAACGCGCGAATCCGCCCCGGCAAATAGACTCGGCGCAGTTTGACTACGCCGCAGAGGACGCCGGGCTGAAGCCCCGCGCGGGCTGAAGCCCACCCTCCAGAAGCTACGCCTCCGCCGCCGCCAATAGATCCTGCTTGGTGCGCACCTTGTCTTTATTGCGGAATCCGATCAGGACAAAAACGAGAATGGCGAAAGCGCTTAAGGCGGAGCTCAGCCAGAATCCGGTCCAGTTCCTTACGACGACAGTGCCCATGTTTTTTGTGAAAAAGTCGACCGCGCGTCCCGACAGCAGCGAGCCGGCGAACATGCCGACACCGTAGGTCAGAAACGTGATGAGGCCTTGAGCCGTGCCGCGCAGATGGGCCGGCGCTTCCTGGTCGGTGTAGAGTTGCCCGGTCATGAAGAAAAAGTCGAAGCAGATGCCGTGCAGAAGAATGGCGATGTAGAACATCCACATCAAGCCGTTTGCGTCGCCATAGGCGAGCAGCGTGTAGCGCACCGACCATGCCAGAAGGCCCAAGAGCAGAATACCCTTCACGGAGACACGGCGCAGAATGAAGGGCATCAGCAGCATCATGACTACTTCCGACGCCTGGCCGAGCGACATCTTGCCTGCGGCGTTTTGAACGCCTACTTCGTTCAGATAGGTATTGGTGAACGAAAAATAGAACGTGAGGGGAATACAGGCGAGAACGGAGGCGATCACGAAGACCAGGAACGACTGCCGCTTTAGCATTACCAATGCATCAACGCCCAGAATATTTCTGGCGCTCACGGCCTTCTCTTTCCCGGCAGGGGGTGTGTGAGGCAGCGTGAGGCAGAACGCGCTCATAACAACCGAGGCGGCGGCCGATAGTAAAAAGGGAACCGAGGAAGCTTCCACGCGCATACGCCCAATGGTGACACCGATCGCGATCCAGCCCAGCGTGCCGAACAGGCGGATGATGGGAAACTCTTTGCCCGCGTCCTTCACGTGCTGCAGCGTCAAGGAATTCGTCAATGCGATGGTCGGGCAGTAACAGAGGCAATAGAGCAGCATCAGCGAGTAGACGCCGCTGAAGGTTGTCGCTCGCGAGACGAGAAATAGCAGCACCGCTCCGATCAGGTGCAGAGCCGCCAAAACCTTTTCCATCGAGAAGAAACGATCGGCGATCAAGCCGACAAAAAAGGGCGAGATCATGCTTGCGAGCGCGAAGGTTCCAAAGATGCTGCCGGCTTCGGTTCCGGAGAAGTGCAAAGTGGCTGTCAGATAGGTGTCGATGGTGACGTACCAGGCGCCCCAGATGACGTAGTTAATAAACATCATCACGCTGAGGCGGGCGCTGATCGAGAAAGGCATAGTCGAGTGTAACTTGATGCGGGTGTTGTAGCGCTACGGTTTCACTTGCGTCGGTGCGGGCTTGCGCCCAGCCACTTCGGCCAGAATGTCGGCAATTTCAAAGACAGCCCGGTTTTCGAGGCACGCTGCCGCGTGGCGCATGGCGGCCAGCTTACCGGGAACGAGCAGCTCGCGGACGGCGGCCTCGACCTGCCGAAAGTTTTTCAACACTAAACCCACTCCTTGCTCCCGCAGCCATTGCGCGTTGTATCGCTCCTGCGGCAGAGTCCAGGCGTTCTGTTCCACGATCACCGGCAGGCGCATGTGAATCGCCTCCGAAATGCTGCCCGGTCCGGGTTTGCCGATGAAGAAATCGGAGAGCTGCATGAAATGGGGAACCAGCTGGGTGAAACCTTCGACATGAATCCGGTTGCGCGTCCGCAGTGTTTCTAATTGCCGGCGTAGCCGTGCGTTGTGCCCACAAATAGCGATCAGTTGGAGATCGAGATTCGAATTTCCGAGCCGCTTTGCTATCTGGCGCATCACCGGCGAGCCTTCGCCGCCAAACAGAAGAAGGCCGGTCGGCAGGTCTGGCGCAAGGCCCAGCTTCCCCAGTTCCTCAGCCCTGTCTACTTTACGTACTTCGTAGAAAGCCGGGCGTAGAATCATGCCGCTGACCCGATAAACGCGATTCCTCGGGTGGCCCATGGCGAGCGCCTGTTCAACGGCCCGCGCGGTGCCGCATACAAAATATTGCGGTTGCTTTTCCATCCAGAAGTGCGGCGGATAGTCGGCCAGATCGGTCAATATAGTCACAAGTTCCGTCTCCGGAAGCGCTAACTTCAAACTTTGGAAAATGGCACGATTGAAGTTGGGGACCAGAGAAACGACCAGATCGGGCCGCCGGTCCCTCCAGACCGGCGTCAGCATCTCGACCTGGGAACGGTGATAGATGCGAAAAATTGCATGCATCAGCGGCAGAAGATAGGCCGAGCCTAAAGTCCAGCCCTTCGCCAATGCCAGGTTGTAAATGTCCTGAAGCCGGATTCCCGTGATCTTCCGGAAGATGTCAAGCGAATCCAGCACTTCCTGCAGATTGAGGAGCCGTATCTGCCAATCCCGATCTTGTTTCTCGATGACCGCCTTGATCGCGAGCGCCGCGCTGCGATGTCCCCCGCCGGCGTCGAAAAAGACGAAATCTACTGTTTTCGATTCGCGCGCGTTCGATTCAGGCAAGTTCTATCTTACTCATCGGCTAGGTTATCCCGAGGGCAGCGCGAGGCAGGAAAACACCCCGCGTCATAAATGTTTTGCCAGGCTGTCACACGCCTGTTACTAATTGTGACTTACAAGTGGTGTATGGGAGCGGACCTAACGCTTCACGTAGACTATGGTCAGAGGGACCGCCGGCTATGACGGTCTCCGCCATGCTGCACTTTATCGCCACCGGCGACCACAAGCTGATGCGCAAGCTGAACAAGTGGCGTGCGCCCAAATGGGTTCGTTTTTGGGCGCTGGCGGCAACCCGCGGCGGAGATGGCTGGCTCTGGTATGCATTCGGCCTTCTGGTGATCCTTTTCGGCGGAGATCTCAGGTGGATTGCCGTAGGAGCTGCCGGTTCGGCAGCGGCTGTAGGCGCGGGCGCTTTCGTTTCGATCAAACGTTTTTCCGGCCGGAAGCGGCCTTGTGAAATCGAGCCGCATTGTTGGGCTACGCTCCTGCCGCCCGACCAGTTCTCGTTTCCTTCGGGGCATACGATTACGGCATTCGCAGTTGCAGTCACCCTGGGCATGTTTTATCCGGCGCTGCTTCCCGTGCTGCTGTTCTGCGCCATTAGCATCGCTCTATCGCGCATTGTTCTAGGGATGCATTTTCTGAGCGATGTTCTCGCCGGGGCTGCGCTGGGAACAATCCTAGCTGTTTCGTCTTATCAAATCTTCTCCGTCTCTTTTTACTAATCCGCGCTGACCGGCTATCAGCCGCTATAGTGGGGAAGGCCAACCAGCCGGTCTACTGTCTATGTTGAGAAGTACCTTGCTCTTCCTGTCCGGTCAAACCTGGCTGCGTCACTGGATGGAGACTTCGTCCGCTTCGCGGCACTTCGTTTCGCGATTCATTGCCGGCCGCACGCTCGAAGAAGCCCTGCGCGTCGCCCGGCAGCTCGAGTCCGACCACATCCTGAGTACGCTGGATTTTCTCGGCGAAAATGTCACCTCCGTTGATGAAGCGGCCAAATCACGCGATTCCTATCTAAAAGCCCTGGAAGGCATTGAGAAGCAGGGGCTTTCGGCCACCGTAAGCATAAAACTGACGCAGTTTGGACTTGATTTGTCGGAAGACGTCTGCCGAAACAATGTTTCGGCGTTAATTGCGGTGGCGAAATCGCTCGGCTCAAGGGTCGAGATCGACATGGAATCGAGCGCCTACACCACGCGCACCCTACAGATAATTTCGGAGATGCACCGGAAATTCGGCGGACACGTACGAGCGGTCATCCAAGCCTATCTGTATCGGAGCGAACAGGATATTCGCCGGCTGTCTAGGGAGGGCATACCTGTCCGGCTTTGTAAGGGGGCATATCGCGAGCCGGCCTCCGTCGCCTTTCAGCAGAAGGCCGAGGTAGACCGCAATTACGTGCATTTGATGAAACTGCTGCTCGAAGAAGGCGAATATCCGGGGATCGCGAGCCATGACGAAGTGGCGGTGAACGAATGCCTGGCATTTGTCAGGCAAAACAAGATCGCTCCCGACCGCTTTGAATTCCAGATGCTGTATGGCATCCGGCGCGACTTGCAGAAACAGCTAACGCGCCAGGGCTACCGGCTGCGGTCCTACGTACCATACGGAGACGCCTGGTACCCGTACTTTATGAGGCGCCTGGCCGAGCGTCCGGCTAATCTTTTGTTCATTGCCAAGAATTTCCTCCGCGGCTAACCACAATACCTAGGAGAGTGCCTCGCGCATCGTATAAAATTGAGATGCGGGCGTTGCTCGAAGAACTTGTGTAAGTGGGCGCGCTCGTGGGCGGAACTTACGATTTGAAACACTCGTCTCATAAGACAAGGTAAAGAGTATGAAGTATTGGCTGTATCTGGCGGCCAAGTTGTTAGGCGCGGCGGCAGTGTTCTACGGTCTGCTGACTGCCGTTTATCACTTCGCTCCTCCTGCGGTTCAGTCGCGTTACGGCCCCGAGCAGCCCTTTCTCCACGACCTGCGCACCACGTTTGGAGTTTTTTTTGTTTGGCTGATTGGCGCAGGCATGCTCTACCTGGCAATTTGGGACCAGCGCCGCCGCTGCCGTAGCTGCTTGCGCCGGCTGATTATGCCCATCTCGACAGGTTCGTGGTCCAACATGCTGGTCTTCGGTCGCCCGAAAACCGAGTGGATTTGCCCTTATGGACATGGAACTCTGCGGATTTCGAATCTTCAGATTACGGGAAGCGAGCTGCCCGATTGGGAACCTCACCAGGACATGTGGCAGGAGCTTGAGTCCTACGATCATTCAAGCAAATAGCGCAAATAGTCCCTCGTAAAGGACTATCTCTATTGCCGTGAGACAATTCCTGTAGGCGGGCCCATTGCCGGTTCGAGTTCAAGTACCCAAGAAGGTTATCGAGTTTCGCGAAGCAATCACGCCGGCCGTCAAAATAGTCGCGGCGTGCGCCGTAGCGCTTCTCCTGATTTTTGTTGCAGTACTGACAGTTTTCTACCTCAAGTACGCAAAGATGACGGATCAGGCGCTGGCTCGCGGCCTGTTTCCGGATCCGTCGCTGCTGTATGCGGCTCCGGCTTCCGTGGTCGTGGGCGATCCCGGCAATCCTGAAGAAATCGCTGGGCGGCTGCGGCAGAGTGGCTATGCCGAAGATGAACAGCGCGACCTCATGGGTTGGTTTCACCTCCGGCCAGACGCCATTTCGATTTCTCCCGGCCCGGACTCCTACTTCGAATCCGAAGGAGCCGTGATCAAGTTTGCAAACGGCAAAGTTTCCGACATCATTTCCCTTCGCGACAACTCGCCCCTGACCGAGTATGATCTCGAGCCCGACGTTCTGACGAATCTATTCGATAAAACGCGGGAAAAACGGCGGATGGTGCACTACAACAATATTCCGCCGCTTCTGGTTCATGCCGTTATTTCCGCCGAAGACAAGCGCTTCTTCCAGCATTCGGGGTTCGATCCTCTTCGCATGCTCAGGGCTTCTTTTGTGGATCTTCGCGAGATGCGCCGAGCAGAAGGCGCGTCGACTATTACTCAGCAATTGGCGCGCATGCTATGGCTGGACCGGACGAAGACATTTTCGCGAAAATTTGCTGAGCTCCTGATTACCATCCACCTCGAGCAGAAGCTCACGAAACAGCAGATTTTCGAGTACTACATAAATGATTATCCGCTCGGACGGCGCGGGTCGTTCTCCATTCGCGGATTTGGCGAGGCAGCGCAGGCGTTTTTCGGCAAGGACCTGACGCAGCTCACGTTGCCCGAAGCCGCGACGCTCGCGGGATTGATCCAGTCTCCCAGCGGCCGCAATCCCGTTCGTTGGCCGGAACGGGCGAAGGCTCGCCGTAATGTCGTGCTTTTGCTGATGAAAGATAACGGCTACATCACTCCGTCACAATACGAGGAGGCTTGTGCGGCTCCGCTGGTGATTACCAAAGGTGGTCTCGAGTCGAGTGACGCGCCGTATTTTGTGGATATCGTCAATCAGCGGCTTCAAGATAATTTCCAGGATCGCGATTTCAACGACACCGGCTACCGGGTTTACACGACGCTCGATCGCGAGTTGCAGCATGACGCCATGGAGGCCGTCTCGGAGGGCTACAAAGAAGTCGAACGCCTCGTGCTCCGGCGCACGAAAAAAGGAGCAACGCCCGTTTTCCCGCAGGTTGCGCTTATTGCTCTCGATCCGCATACCGGCGAGGTGAAGGCGCTAGTGGGCGGTCTGAATTACGGGGCCAGCCAGCTCAATCATGCGAATGCCGAACGGCCGTCGGGAAGCGCTTTCAAGCCGCTGGTGTACGCGACGGCCCTCGCGACAGGGCTGGGAGGGCAGGGATCTAACGTCATCACGGCATCGACGATTTTCGACGACGAGCCGAAGACTTTCATGTTCGACGGCAATCCGTACGAGCCATCCGACTATAAACATGAGTTCTATGGGCAGGTGCCCGTGCGGATGGCACTCGCGAAATCGCTGAACGTTCCGACCATCGAGATTGCCGAGGCCGCCGGATACGATAAAGTTGCCGACCTTGCTCACCGTGTTGGCCTGAATAATATTCGGGCAACTCCAGCCATGGCTATTGGCGCGTACAATGTGACGCCGCTCGAAATGGCGGGCGCTTATACGATGTTTGCCAATAAAGGCGTCTACGTCAGTCCGCGCTTCATACAGTCGATCCATGACCACACGGGAGAGGAGATTTACGCCTCGAAACCCGATCAGAAAGCGATTCTCGACCCGCGGGTCAACTATCTGGTGGTGAACCTGATGGAGGAAGTTCTTCAATCCGGCACAGGCGCGGGGGTTCGCGCGCGCGGATTCACGTTGCCCGCGGCTGGGAAAACAGGCACCGAGCGTGATGCCTGGTTTGCGGGTTTTACAACCAAGCTACTATGCATCGTTTGGGTAGGCTATGACGATTACCGGGATCTAAAGCTCGAAGGAGCTCAGGCGGCTTTGCCAATCTGGACGGACTTTATGAAGCTTGCAAGCTTACACCACGAGTATCGCGATGCCGCCGCTTTCGATGTGCCCGACGGGGTGGTGAGCGTTCAGATCGATCCCGATACGGGAGAGCTTGCCACAAGCGCTTGCCCGCGCATCATTACCGAGTATTACCTGCCCGGCACACAACCAACACAGTTCTGCCATTTGCACAGCAACGGAGGCACGCAGTTTGCCAATTGGCAAAACACTCCCGCTGTTGACGGGACGAATGGCGCTAACGTTCCGCCATACAATCCTCAGAATCCGCAAGCGACGCCCAATGGCGCAGCACCGAACGCGGCGGCGCAACCTCCTAATGCGAACGCGCAGAATGGCAATCCGGACGAATCGCAACAGCAGAATAATGGCAAGCAGAAGAAAAAGAGCTTTCTGGATAAGCTGAAAGGGATCTTTAAGTAGCGGCTAGGGCTGCTTAGGCTCCGAGCGCTGAACCACAATCGTGAACTTGGCGACGAGCGCGGAAAGGGCGCCAATGGCGGCAAGAATAGGGGCCGCGATGACGCCGACCGCCGCTACAGTCACAGGGATTTCCACAAACGTGTTGCCCTTATCGTCTTTGATGATGACGCGCTGGACGTTGCCTTCGTGGAGCAGGGCCTTGACTTTATCTACCAGGTCGCGTCCCAGGACTTGAATTTCTTCTACGAAATCATGTAACGCCACGTCGATGCCTCCACTGTATGGTACGAGATTCGAGGGCAAAATGTTCACAGGCGGGCTGCATTCGTAGTAGCGATCGTTTATGAGAATCGTCGTCAACGGTGAGCATGTCGATCATGAGTTGATACGGCACGAAGCGAGTCTCGTGCGAGAGCGGCTCCAGGTGGAGATGGCCGAAGCCGACGATCTTTCCATCAATCTTCGGGCCTGGGAATGGGCCCGCCAGAACGTAATCGAGCGCATTTTGCTGCGGCAGGCGGCTTTTCGCGATTCAAGGCCGGTGCCACCCGAAGCAATTGATCTGGCTTTAGAGCAGTACCAATTACGTAGCCCGCGGCAGGCTGCGTGTCTGCTGCCTCGCGACCAACAGTCATTGCGCGAGACGATCGAACTCGACTTGCGGATCGAGCGCCTGCTCGCGCAGGCCACCGCCACCGTTCCGGTTCCAAAGAACAATGAGGTGACGGCATTCTACAAGCGCAACATCGATTCATTCCACACTTCTGAGATGGTCCACGCTGCGCACATCGTGAAGAATGTCGATGAAGCAGCGACAGAGGCGAAAGCTCTTGAGGCGATTCGCGGCATCAAGCAGATGCTGAACGGCGCCCGCTCGTTCGAAGAGATAGCCGATGAACATTCCGACTGTCCGGGACGCGGCGGCGACTTGGGCTTCTTCGCGCGGGGAGAGATGGTCGAAGAATTCGAATCCGTAGTATTTGATCTCGCTCCGGGCGAGATCAGCAACATATTCCGTTCGCCGTTCGGCTTCCACATCGCAAAGGTATACGAACGCCGCCCAGCGGGTGC
>JBAUZG010000169.1:0-14605 GCA_049585195.1 Bryobacteraceae bacterium
GCTTGAAGATTATGTCCGTCTCATGAACCAGCAGGGCGTCCAGGATAGCTACGAGCTGCTTACCGGCCGCGAAAAAGAAATTCTGCAACTGCTCGCCCAAGGAAAAACCAACAAAGAAGTCGCCGCCCTGCTCGACGTCAGCGTCTACACCGTCGAAAGCCACCGCGCCAACATGATGCAGAAGCTCAACCTTCGCAACACCGCCGAGATCGTTCTCTATGCGGTGCGAAAAAACCTCGTGCCCCTCTGAGCAAGCTATTTCTTCTTGTCAAGAGGATGCGCCGGCTCCTGCGTTCGCCAAATCATCTGAAAGCCCTTAGATACCCGTACCCGAATCCCATCGAGGACAAAACTCGCAAACCCGGGAATTGAAAGTGGTAAAACTTCTCGGTTGTGGCAATTAAGCCATGCCCCACCATCCGAGCCAGCCCTGTATCGGAGAAACTGTTCGCTGACCCATTCATGGCGTCATTTACTGCATTCGCACCGGAATCCGTCTGCTTTGCCCTGGTGAGTCGGATGACGATTGTAAGTCCACTCTTTCCAACCCACGTTCATCTCCTTGGCTAGAATTCCATGCTCTGCCAACTGCAGAGCTGCCTTAGCGGAAAGCTGTCAATCGTGGCTCCAACAATACGTCACCACTTCTCTGTCTTTGGGCAGAAGCGGTATGAGTTGCTCTATCTCTCCCATCGGCGAGCAGAGTGCCCCTGGTATGTGTCCACTCGCAAAAGCTTCCCTCCCGCGCGTGTCGAGAAGCACAAAGTTGAATGCGCCTCCTTCGACGGCGTGCAACACATCATTTCTCTGCTTTTCGGCGTGGAGCTTATGAGCGAAATACTCGCGGTTGGCTCGAACTTCAGCGTCTGTGAAAGCCATGACTGCCTCCCGGCTGCGGCTTGACTCGCTTTAGTCCGATTATATTCCTCCGACGGGAACCATCATCGCTCCGCCAAACCGCTGCAATATGCGGCAAAACACGAGCAGGTGGTTATTCGTTGGTATTCCACAAAGAAGTGAGCCGAGCGTGAGTGGAGTAAGCCTGCCGGTATAAGGGACTAACGTAACGATCACGAGATAATTCCTTTATAAACAAATGACCGCTCAATTGAGGCGAATCGTTTCCATTAATGTCGGACAACCGCGCGAAGTTGAGGCAGGTGATCGCAGGGTACTGACCAGCATTTTCAAAGAGCCCGTTCAAGGAAAAGTTGCCTTGCGCCACTACAATGTGCAGGGCGACCGGCAATCGGATCTCAGCGTACACGGGGGACCCAACAAAGCCGTCTATTCGTATTCAGCTGAACACTATCTGTTCTGGACCGTGCAACTTCCGGGGACGCCGCTTCCGTTCGGAGCGTTTGGCGAAAATCTCACTACAGAAGGAATGCTCGAAGAGGGCGTGCATATTGGCGATGTGTTCCGCGCCGGTTCAGCAATTTTGAAAGTAACCCAACCAAGAATGCCCTGCTTTAAGCTTGCGATTCGTATGAATCGTTCCGATATGGTGAGGAGATTTTGGGCCAGCGGCCGGTCCGGGATCTATTTCTCGATTGTTGAAGAAGGTGAATTCGAATCTGGTGACCGGATTGAACCGTTGGAAAGTGATCCGCGCCGAGTCAGCGTTGCCGATGTAGTGCGCCTGTATAAGCGCGAAACAGAGGATCTTGACCTTTTCTCTCGCGTAATGCAGGCGCCCGTATCTGGAAGCTGGAAGCAGGAGATCCGCGAGAGGTGGGCGCAGAGTCCTGCTAACGGCTATTGGAAGTGAAAACGAGTGTTTGCCTCTTGCCGCGGATGGCGATGTTCCTGAGAGTCAGAGTGTTTATGTTTGGCGGCAAGAGAGGGTGAAACTTTTGCTCCAGGCCTCTGTCCGTTAGCCGCAGCCCTGAGTAGCCAAAGACGAACTGCTGGAGGAAAGCGCCTGCGCCCGTAATGAAATTCGTGTTTTGGTTGCTCGGAGTTTCAGCGATTACCTGAAAAGGGGGCCGCAAGTAGGGTCTCGAAAGCGGGTCCAGCAATTGTCCGACGAGTTGCCGGTTGCCTACTTCGGCGGCTAGGATTGGATAGAATTCGCCGCCCATCATCGCGCCGGTTTCGCCGCTGCGAATATAACGGAGCGCCGAATCGAGAATGTGACGCGTCTCGAGAGGCGTGAAAGGCAAGGCAAGCGGGAACCACAGCAGCGGGGAATCGCTTTCCGGAAGGTATAGAGTACCGGATATCTTTTGCCATGTGGGATTAGGCGTTTGATGGGTCGCACGCGCGGCGGCAATCGCCAGTTCTAGATTCTCGCGCGCGATGGCATTGGTCCAGGCATCGTTGCTTACGCCAATCAGCGACTCGTTTTCGGCGACGACCTTACCAATTTCATAGCGCCGCAGCTTCGCGTTGAACGAAACGCGGCTGGCCCAGAAATCGGCCGTATCGCGCAGAATGGGCCAGCAGTTTTGTTCTAGCCATTGGCGATCGCCGGTGGCAAGCCAGTATTGCCAGGCGGCGAGAGCGACATCGCCATTGATGTGATTTTCGTATTTGGCGTTCTGGATAGCAAAGCGTGGGGTGCTTTCCATGCCGTCAGGGCCGGCTTCCCAGGGGTACATGGCGCCTTGGAAACCATTCGCTTGCGCGTTTCGCCGGGCGGCTTCGCGAGTGCGAGAGCGAAATGCGACCATCGGACGCGCGAGCTCGGGATGAAGGATCAAAAGCGGAGGAAACAGAAATGTGTCCGCGTCCCAAAAGATGTGCCCGTAGTAACCGGCTGAGCTGAGGCCCATGGGCGCGGTGCTAATGTCGAGACCTTGGCGAGTGCTGCCGAGCAGATAAAACAACATGGAATGTATGGTGCGCTGGAGGGAAGGGCTGCCACGAACGAGAATATCCGACTCCCAGAGGGCATGCCAGGCTGAAACGTGATGCGAGAGCAATCTGTCCCAACCCTGGCGGAGCAGCGCGTCGGCGGTACGCGTCGCATCCCGTTCGCGCGTGATAGCTGCAAATTTAGTGAAGTTGTAATGATTGCCGGAAATGCAGGCGAGGCTCACTTCAGCCGTTTCTCCTTCAGGCTGTTTGCGAATATTGGCGAGGCTCGCCTCATTTGGCCACCGAACCGCGACGGCCTCGCCGATCGTCACCTCGGCGCCAGGGGCACGCGCGCTAAGCGAGAGCACAGCGTAACCCTGTGAAGTTTGAGACTTCAGATCTGTCACATCGAGGTGACCGGGATACCAGATGAGCCATGGGTCTTTCCGCGCCGCGGCATCGAGCGTTCCAATTCGCGCCAAGGCATATCGATGCGGAGCAGGCCAGTTGCGAAGCGGGAGGCGAATCTTTATTTCACCAGCGAACTCGGGCGTGAGGATCACTCTTACGGCAGCCGAATCGGGGCGATCGCGCGAGACGAATTCCTCAACGTCCACGCCGATTCTCCGGTTGTCCTGCATCCAGATGTACGTAGTCCGGAGAATGCCGTCGTACATATCGAGCACTTGATGATAGTTTTCGATCGGAAGTGGGGGCGCGGCGGAGTTCAGCCAATGAGAGCCATTGAAGATGTCGACTTCGTTCCAGGCGGGAGCGGAAGCAATGCGGGGTACATCCCCGGGCGTTTCATCGTATACACCGGCTACAAACGAGCGGCCTGGCTCAGTACCTAGCGGAGTAGTTACCAGACTGATAACACCGTTGCCGAGATAGGCAGGCGTGTAAGGCTGCGGGCTATGCGCTTCGAATTGGAAGGAAACATCGGCGGTCCGCGCAACGCTCGTGCATGCAATGAAAGCAGCACAAACTCTGAGATGGAAGAACAACCGAGACATTCGAAACGTCTTGTGTGGCCGGTCACTTACGAGCGTGCCATGGCTCATTCGTAGCGTAATGGTGTATTGGGATCAAGGCGGATGGCCCGGCGTGCGGGAATGTAGGAAGCGAGCAGCGTAACGAGAGAAAGAAGCACAGCGACGCCGGCGAATGTGATTGGGTCCGTGGCGCTAACTCCGAACAGGAGACTCGACAAAAGGCGCGTGATAACGGCGGATGCAGCGATGCCGATGGCCACGCCCAGAATCGCGAGCCGAGCGCCTTCACCTAATATTAGACGGCGCACGTCGCTACGCTGCGCGCCGAGCGCCATGCGAATGCCGATCTCCTGGGTGCGACGGGTTACGGAAAAGGCAACAACCCCGTAGATGCCGACCGCAGCAAGGGCGAGAGCGGCGGCGGCGAATAATCCCACAAGAAGAAGCAGAAAACGACGATCGGCGAGCCAGCCGCCCATTTCATCCTCGAAGGTGGAGAATTTGACGGGAACATCAGGAGCGAGATCGTGGAAAATGCCGCGCGCGGTGGGAACGATCTCTCGAGGCGGCGCGGCGCTCCGCATGAGGATGGTGGGAGATGAATTGACGTTCATGCCGCGCTGGCGGTAATCGAAGTAAATGACGGAATCGGGCGGAGAATCCAGGCCTCGCGCTCGAACATCGCCGACGATGCCCACGATTGTGAGCGGTTTCAAAATGCCATCCATCGGGAACTCTATCACTTGACCAATGGGATTCTGATTGGGCCAGCGCTGGCGGGCCAACGCCTGGCTGATTACAGCAACATGCGGCGAATTCCAATCGTCCTGGTCGCCGAACATTCGCCCGCGGATGAGCGGAATGCCGAGGGTGCGGAAGTACGCTTCGCTGGCGACGCAATAAAGGGCATGTCCGGCTTGGGAATGGTTTTGAGCCATACGCTCCCATTCATTGAGATTGGCGGGCGGTTTTTGGCCATGGAGTAGGGTAAATGTCCCGTCTGGCAGATCGTCGCCGGCCGCGACCGGCATCCCGCCGGCCAAGCCCACCGTCTCCGCGCCGGGAATTGCGCGAAGCCGGGTCAATATATCGTCCATCAGATAGGCTTGACGCGCGACAGCGGCTTGGTCCATACCAAATACTTCCGATGGCGGAATGGGAAGCGAAAATTCCATGGTGATGAGGTTTTGCGGGCGAAATCCGGGACTGGTGGAAATGAGTCTTAAAAAACTGCGGCCCAGAAGCCCTGCGCCGACCAAAATCACAAGGGTCGTGGCAATTTCGCCTATCACCACAAAACCGCGAAACCGCTGGCTTGCGCCTGAAGCCGTGAAACTGCGAGATCCGGCGCTCAACGCTTCCTGGGGATCTCCACCGCCGGCTCGCCAAGCAGCAAATAGCCCAAGCGAAACGGCGACAGCTACGATTGCGGCCAAAGCGAACAGCAGAACCGGCGTGTTAATAGTGATGCCTTGCTGCCGCGGCAAATCCGCCGGAAGAATTGCCGGAAGTACCCTGACGGCCCAAATTGCCAGCAATATGCCCAATACACCTCCAGCGAACGAAAGCAAAAAAGACTCGGCGAGGAACTGCTGAATCAGACGACCGCGTCCCGCGCCGAGCGCCGCACGAACAGCCAGCTCTTTGCGGCGGGCAGAAGTGCGCGCTAACACCAATCCGGCCACATTTGCGCAGGCGACCAGGAGCAAAAGGCCCACGGCTGCTAGAAGTGTCAGGAGAGCAGTTCGCACGTCTCCCACCACCGCGTCGGCGAGGGACACTACTGCTGCGTCGTTGAGATCAACCTCCTTTCCGTACTGGTGCCTAATGCGGCGAGCAATCGCGCTGAGATTCGCGCGAGCCTGGGCCACGGTAATCCCATCGCGGATGCGGCCAAGGCCTCGCCAATTATGCGCGGTGCGGTTGGGGCGTTCGGCACTAAGCTCGCTCGAAATCCATGCGGCAGTGCCAGGCGGAAAATCAAAATCCTCCGGCATCACTCCGACAATGGGATAGACCGCTCCCTCCATTCTTAAATGGAATTTGGAAAGATCCGCCGCACTGCCGAGGTATCGCCGCCAATAGCTATAGCTGACGATCGCTGCCGGCGCGCCATGCGGACGCTGTTCGTCCGATGCAAATAGGCGGCCGCGAAAAGGCTCGACGCCGAGAGATTTAAAAAAGCCGCTCGAAACTTTCGCGATATTGACACGCGCAGGCTCGCTGCCGCCGGAAACGGACGATAGCCAGTATTCATATGCCGCGAGGCTCGCGAACGTGTTGTTCTGTGTGCGAAAATCATCGAAATTCGACTGTGCCAAATTCGGCCGGTGACCGTTGGGAGTCTGTTCCCACACGCGAACGATTTGGTGGGGATTCGGATAAGGAAGCGCGCGCAGGAGAACCGCGTCCACAACAGAAAAAATTGCCGTCGATGCGCCGATGCCCAACGCCAGAATGAGCATACTGACCACTGTGAAGCCCGGGTTTGCTACTAGCCCGCGAGCGGCATAGCGCAAATCGGCAAATAAGACTTCTAGTCTGTTCTCCCAGCCGTAGCCGCGCACTTCTTCGCGAACTGCCGTTGTGCCGCCTAGTTCCAGCCGCGCGGCCCGGCGGGCTTCATCGGGTGGAAGTCCTTTGCTGACAAAGCTAGCTGTGGCTTCATCCAGGTAGTGACTTACCTCGTCGGCGATTTGCTGGTCCGCCGCCTGCCGGTTCCCGAGCACGCGCAATCCGCGGGTGAACTGACGCCAGAGGGACACTGCTTATCCCTCGGCCTTCAAGAGACGCGCTATCGCAGACGCCCGGCGGTTCCAGTTTGTCGTCTCAACTTCAAGCTGCTTTCGCCCTGAACGAGTGAGCGAATAAAACTTCGCCCTGCGCGAGTTATCTGTTTGGCGCCACTCGGAATCCAGCCATCCTACGCGCTCCAGCCGCTGGAACGCAGTGAGGAGCGAGCCGGGATTCACCTTGAAAACGCCGCGCGACACCTGCTCGATGCGGCGGGCAACGCCAAATCCATGCATGGGTTCAAGGCTGAGCGTCTTGAGGATGAGCATGTCCAGGGTGCCCTGGATTAGGTCTGTATTCGGTTCCTCCATTTGATATTCCAAAACAATGTATAACTCAGAATAGCCCGCCTACATCTTGATTGTCAAGATCTGATATCCAAACGAACATGAGCGCCGGTCGATGCAAATGCGATCAGAACGTTAGTTTCATTCCGAACTGAATCTGACGTGACGTAGTCGCCGTATTTGTGATAAGACCGGCGGTAGAGCTGATCTGAGTGCCCGAGAATACGATCGCGTTCGGCGTTCCGAAATTCGTATGATTCAAAGCATTAAAAAATTCAGACCTAATCTGCAGGTTAATGCGCTCCGTTACGGCAACGTTCTTGAAGAGCGACAGGTCGACTTCCGCGAGCCCGGGTCCATCAAACACGCCTCGACCCAGATTCCCGTAGGTGCCGGCCGCAGGCAGAATGAATGCGTTTGGATTGAACCACTGATTCGGGCTCCCCTCAATCGGCGATCCGTTAAATGCGGGATTTAGAGACGGCCGATCGGGGTTTCTGGTGTCTCCATCGCCCGAGCGATTAGAACCGATCTGCGGTGTGAATGGGAAGCCGCTCAGCAAAGTTACGATTCCATTCAGTTGCCAGCCGCTGATGATCTTGTCGCTAACGCCCGTAACAGAGCCGAACCATTGCTTTCCGCGTCCGAAAGGCAGTTCATAACGCGCTGACAGGCTAGCCTGATGTTCCGCATTGAGCGCTGATGGACCCCAGTCGGCTTGAAGGTCATTGCGGTTTAGCACCATCTGCGCTTCATTTGTTGCTTGGGCGCCAGTGAGAGCCGAGTTTACATCTAAATTCTTGGACCACGTATAATTGCCCCGAAGCTCGAGGCCGTGACTTAAGCGCCGCGTCACGTTGGTCTGCAAAGCGTTATAGCTGCTGTTGCCCTCGGTGTACCAGAAGAAGCCACCGGATAGATATGGGTTAGGACGTGCTCCAACCGGTATATAGCTCGCACCTTGCGGAACGATACTTCGCGCTGAACCAATGCCGCCCGCCAGACAGCCGCCCGCGTTGGAACACGTTTGAGCCGGGATGCTGTTCGGGTCAATACTGATCAAGCTGTGATATCCGAAAGAGCCGACGTAGGCGATGCTCAATACCATCTCCTTGTTCAGCTCACGCTCAATTGTGAAGTTCCACTCGTTCACTGCCGGCGTTTTTGCGTTCGGTTGTACGCCCTGAGGTGCGTATATCGTACAGGGCGAAGCAATCCCGGGACCGCACGATGGAGGTGGCTGAACCCCGGAGGCGATCGGCACAATAGATGGTAGGGCAACGTTCGCAAAAGATGCAGTCCCGTTATACGGCGGCAACGAGTTCAACAGAAAACTTAGGTCGTCAATCAGGGAATAGTACATGCCATATCCGGCTCGAATGGCCGTCTTTCCATCCCCGAAAGGGTCCCATGCCAGCCCCACTCGAGGGCCAAGCAGGTGCGTCGCATTATTCGATGTGAAAACCGAGTTGCCGACTAATGGATTCGTCTCCAGCACGCCTTGCCCGTTGGTGGTGTAATTCGCCGCCCTGCCGAATGCTTCGTTCCAGCCGCTGGTAAATTCGTAGCGCAGCCCGGCGCGTACAGTTAAATTGCGGCGAAGCTTGATGATGTCTTCCGCGTACCAGGCGCCGAAGAAACTTCTCCAGCCCAGTTCGGTCGGATTCGGCACCACTTGGAAGCTGCTTACCGTTCCCTGCAAAAACGTAGTCAGGCTGGTAAAACTGGCTTGGCCGAGCTGCCTGGATGCCGTGTCTTCGTTGTCC
Organism: Bryobacteraceae bacterium; assembly: GCA_049585195.1. Classification (GTDB taxonomy): domain Bacteria; phylum Acidobacteriota; class Terriglobia; order Bryobacterales; family Bryobacteraceae; genus KBS-96. Next base: position 8,644 of record JBAUZG010000169.1, read on the forward strand.
TGGATTGGCTGGAACCAAACACCTAAATTGATCTGGTGCATGCCTTTGGTCCATTGAAAATCGTCCTGATAGGTAAATAGGTTTCTGCGATTCCATACGTTGGCTGCGTTGTTGGGCCCTGCCGAAGTGATGGCTGAAGCGCCCGTCGTGGTGACACCGCCGCCAATCACAATTCCACCCGGACCGCCGTTACCCGTAACAAAGTTCAGGCCGGAGGGAAAGGCCGTGACTAGCGGCGCGTCGAAGGTATACGCAGCGCGCGAAAAGCCGATTCGGGCGGTGTTCAACACCTCTGGTGAAAACACATGCGTTTCCTGCAAGCTAGCGACTTGGCTGACGAGCATAAGGTTAGATGCAAACAAAGGGTCGGCAGCCGGCGTGAGATTCGTTCCATGATCTATCGTGTACGCCGACGTTAAAGTATCGCGGTCGCTGATTGCGTAATCGCCTCGTGCCGTGCCGAAGTCTTCATTTATGCTCTGCCGAGGATTGTTGTAGGAAAGGGCAGTTCCCGAAGGGAGACCATTGGCCAACAGCTCTGGACCATTCGCTTCGGGCCAGAACGCGAAATACTTCAGCATAGCGGGGTTTAATTTCGAAACCGGAGTGTAGATCCCTGAAGCATTTGGGAGGAGACCTTGGCGAGCGAACTGGTCTGGTACTTCGCTAACGCTACTGACGGCGAGCGCTTGACGAAATCCCTCGTAGTTGCCAAACAGGAACAAGCGGTTTTTTCGTATCGGTCCGCCAAGCGCCGCACCAAACTGATTTCGACGGAATGGTGGAACTGAAGCAAGATCAAAAAAATTCCTAGCATCGAGATCGCTGTTTCGAAGAAATTCAAAAAGCGACCCGTGCACAAAATTTGTCCCGGATTGAGTGGCGACTATAATCTGCGCTCCAGCACGTTTGCCGTATTGCGCGGAATAAGTGTCGGAAAGAATGTTGAATTCGCGGACTGCGTCTACGCCCAGCAACTCGCCGCTCGCGCCCCCGGGGGTATTAGCAAGCTGGCTCGACCCCGTATATTCAATACCGTTCAACAAGAAAATGTTGTCCATGGGGCGGCGGCCATCCACGGAGAACGTATTGCCGTTGCTTGTGCTGGTTCCCGTACTTTTCAAAGTAAAGTTGATTGCGCCGGGATTGAGAGTGATCAAATTATCGAAACTGCGGCCGTTGAGGGGCAGCTCTTTGACTTGAGTCTCTCCGACCAGTCCCGCGACGGGCTCCGTGGTGGTGTTGACGATGGGCGCCTGTTCGGAGACGGTTACCTGTGAGACGAGCTCGCCGATCTGAAGCCGAAAATTGACCTTCGCATTCTGATCGAGTTCTAACGTTATTCCAGTGCGCTCAACCGGTTTGAAGCCAACTTTTTCTGCTCTGACTTCCGTCCGTCCGAGCGGCAACGCCGAGATGCTGTAGTCGCCGGACGCATCGCTGGTTGTTTGCCGCCGTCCGCCGGTTTCGAGATTCGTTACTGTAATGGTGGCTCCGCCAACAGCGCTCCCCGATGCATCCTCTACTGTGCCCGATACAGACGCGGTAACCTGTGCCCCAGCGGCATGAGCGAAACAAAGGACGGCTGCGATCAATGCGCAGCAAACAATACCATGCCTTTTAATGCTTTCGAAGAAAGCTTGGTGGGGAGGGTGGTTTTTGACAGAAACTATGCAGTGATTAGACGAAGAAACCATTCAATGTATTTAGAGATCCATTGTACGTTCACCTCGTGTGCGACGGACTCGCCTTTACCGGCGGACTAACGGTTGGTCGCAGTAGCTGAGGCTTGCCGGCCAACGAATGTGACGTCGAGATTCTGGTCCGAGTCGATTATTAGTTTTTTGATTCTCGGCAGAATTTGTTCCATCGCTTCGAGATACGCACGGGTGCCCGTCACCGAAGGCGCCTTGGCATATTCGGCAGCAACTTCAACAAAGCGGGAGGCGTCACCCGAGGCACGGTTCATCGTACCGTCTTTATAGGCGCGGGCGGACTCGAGGAGCTGGTCTGCTTCGCCTCGCGCCCGGGGGATCAGGTCATTGGCATAACCCTGCGCCTGGTTAACGATCCGAAGCGCATCGGCTCGGGCTCCAGCAACGTCACGGAAAGCGTCGGCGGCCTCAGCCGGCGGGCTCGCAGTCTCCACATTAACGCTGGAAAGCAGAACGCCGATGCCGTATGCCTCAATCGTCTGCTGTGCTTGCCGCAAAACATCCTGCTGGATCGCGACCTTTTCTGTCGTCAAAATGTCATCGACGCGGGTGCGCGCTACGCGCCGCGACAATTCCGATTCGACCGTGGCGCCAACGATCTCATCGACATTCTGGCCACGGAACAGATATGCGGACGGTTCGCTTACCGAATATTGAATGACCACGCGCATGGTGAACAAGTTTTGATCTCCGCTCAAAAACTGTGACTCCGCAGGCTGCACGCGTCCTAGCACGATATCGGCGGTATCGCCTCCGATCACAATCCGGCGCAATTGATGCACTTTGAGCTTGTAGACGCGATCGACAGGCCAAGGCAAAGCGTAATGTAAGCCCGGCAAGACACGCCCGGAAGCGACCTTGCCAAAAGTGGTCAGCACCGCTTCCTGGTCGGGCTGCACGAGATAAACGCCTGAAAGCAGCCACGCGGCTGCGATTGCCAGCACCCATCGCTGCCTATTCCGCCGTGGTGGATGTTGCTCAATCTCCCGTTCGCCTTGAACCAGAAGCGCGCTGCTCATTTTGCTGCAGCCTCTCCGCGAGTAAGGATTTTCAAAAACTCCGAGTCCGAGTTGAGAATTACCGTCGTCTTGTCGTCGAGGACCTTTTTATAAGACTCGAGCGCTCGTAACAGTCTGTAAAAATGTGGATTTGCCGAATAGGCCGCGCCGTAGATGCGGGTGGCCTCGGCATCGCCCTCTCCGCGTATCTTTTCAGCATCTTTATAAGTAGCCGATAGAATCTCTTCTTTACGGCGGTCGGCATCCGCGCGTATCGCTAACGCCTGCTCTTCGCCTTCCGCCCTGTACTGCATGGCGATACGTTCGCGCTCAGCTCGCATGCGCGCGAAGACGCTTTGCTTGTTTTGCTCCGGAAGGTTCAAACGCTTAATTCGTACATCTATTACGCGAATCCCATAATGTTTGAGAGCGGAGCGATCGGCATCGTAGGTAAGCTGATCAAAAATAGAAGAAGCCTGCACCCTTTCTGGCGTGGCGCTCACCAGTGAATCCATGTCCACTCGTCCCAATCTGGCGGACAAACCGGACCATATGATGTCATGGAGGCGCATTTCAGCGGCAGTGACATCGCCGACGGTTTGCACAAACCGTTCGGGATCGTCAATCCGCCAGGCCAAGTAGTTTTCCACAACAAGATTCTTCTTGTCTCTTGTGAGCAACTCCGACGGACGAGGATTGTAGATACGCAAGCGCCTGTCAAACCGCAGCACCGATTGAAACGGCCACTTCACATGCAAGCCGGCCCGGTCGACCGTTCGTACAGGCCGTCCAAACTGCGTCACGAGAGCAAATTCCGTTTCGCGCACCGTGTACAACGATGAAAAGAGCGCAAGCGAGGCGATGATGCCAAGCGCGGTCTTGTATTGATTTCGAGTAATGATCATTTGTTTACTCCGGCAAGGGCCGAACACCTGGCGGCAGCTCAACGCCGTCCTCGAGGAGGAAAAGATTTCGGCGGCCCTTGCTTTTGTCGATGATGAGCTTCTTCTTACCTGGCAAGACATTTTCAATCATTTCGAGATAGAGTCGTGTGCTGGTTGCGTCCGGCGACAACCGGAACGCCTGTTCGCGCGACGTGAAGCGGCTGGCATCGCCTTCGGCTCTGGTTTTCCTCGCGGCGCTGTAGGAACGTGCGCTGGTAATCAGGGCCGCCGCGTTGCCGCGCGAAAGAGCTAGTTGCTCGTTCCGGTATCCTTCGGCCTCGTTGATGAGTCTGTTTTTCTCTTCGTATGCATCCGACACCTCGCGGAACGCGTCCACGACCTCGACCGAAGGATGAATGTCTTCGAGCGACACGCGCAACACGCGGACTCCCGCCTGATAGCGGCTCAAGCGCTCGCCCAACATTTTTTGCATCCGCTGCTCGACATCGCGGCGATTTAGCGTCATCACATCATCCAAGGGCGAAGATGTGACAACCGATTCGATCACCGATTCCGCCGAGCTTCGCACGGTTGCATCGGCATCAAGTTGGCGAAACAGAAAATCGTCCGGGCGCTCGAGGATATAGTGAACTGTAGCAGTGAGCTCGATCATGTTCTGATCGCCCGTTAACATGAGAGCTTCATCAGGAACCTTTTCGTAACGGCCGGCTCGATGCTGTGAATTCCATTCATAAGTGGCGGGCCCGGTTTGGCCTACTCGCGCCGGCCTTGTCCGAAATCCTATTTCCACAACGCGAGGTCGTTGAGGTTGAACGCGGGTGAGTCCGTCGATAGGCCAAGGCAGTCTGTAATGAAGCCCTGGACCTCGATAGGGCGATTGTTTTTGGCCGAATCGTTCGATTACACCGAGTTGGTCCGGGCCGATCAGATAGACTCCGCTGAGAACGTACGCGGCCATCGCTCCATACAATGCGAAGCGCCTCCAACGCGGCCATGCCTCGATAGCCGCATTGAACAGAGCGCCAAATTCCAGTTTCGCCGCGAGGCCGTCAATCCTGTGTTTGAGATCGCGCAACTCGAAACGCGCCGCCGCCTTCTCGAGGACTCTTCGAAAGAACGACTGCTTACTGGACGGCGTATGCAACAGCCGCAGCGAATTCAGCATGACAAGGAACGACGATAATTGATGGGTGACTGCGGCGCCGACGGGCCCAATTCTGCCTGTCGCCGCGAGAACGACAGCAGCAGCATTCAACACTCCAGCAAACAGGATGATGTTCTGCCACGCCGTTCGCACAGCACGGCGGCTCGTTGAAAAGAAGAGTGACAAAACCTCGAGTGAGTGAGATAGGTAGACGACATCCGCCGCCTCGACAGTGATGTCGCTGGCTCCAGCAACCGCAATTCCAACGTTGGCGTTCGCGAGCGCGGCTGCGTCATTCAACCCTTCACCCACCATTGCCGGGCTACGTCCCTCGGCAACCAATTGGCGTACTCGCTCTGCTTTCTGCGCGGGCAGCAATTCCGCCTCTACCTGCTGAATTCCGGCGAGCTGAGCGATTACCTGCGAGGCGCGCAGCCGATCGCCGGTAAGTATTCGCAAATCGTTTAAACCGAACTTGCGCAGCTGTGCGATTGCTTCGTGGAGCCCCTCGCGCAGACGGTCACGCAGCAAAATTGCCCCGGCAAGCGTTTGATCCTCCGCAATCAGCACGGCCGTAGCCCCTGCCCGGTCGGCGGCCTCTGCGATCGCTTCCAAGCCCTCGATTCCCGCCTCCGACATGTACGGGTTCAAGAGCCTTGCGGACAGCACTTCGGACCGGAATATCATCGTATGGCTGAACGAGTATTTCGGACGCATCGAGCGCGACGGCAAGCGTTTCGGAGATATGGGAGCTTACAAGGACAGCGCGGACAAGGTGTTCGGGTCAGTTCATCTGACAAGGCGAAACCAGGACACATTTGGCAGGGATCTCGAAGAGGTCATCTCGCGCAAACTTACACTGGATGAGGCCATCAAAGACGGCCCATTCTCGATCATGACGAAACAGCGCCTCAAAGTAATGCAGCGAGACTGGTTCGAACAGCTTGACGGACTGGATCTGATTTAGTTGTCCAATATGATCGATGTGAAACGGCTAATCGCCGAGGTTGCCGCGCGCGACGGCATACGCGTCGAGCCGGGCGATCCAGCATTCGCGTTGGTGACGTTGAACCAATTGGTCTTGGAAGATGCCGCGCAGCAGATCAGAGAACACATTCGATCTGGCGTGGTTGAATTCACCGAGGCGGTTCGTAAGACGGAAGCACGCGCCGGCAAAGTTCTTGCCGAACAGGTCAAGGA
>JBAUZG010000170.1:0-2049 GCA_049585195.1 Bryobacteraceae bacterium
GTCGAGAACTGTCGCACCTTTTGGCAGCAGTTGAGACCATTCGGCAACAACGAGCGTGCTAACGCCGCCTTTGCGGCCGCGCACGGAGTAGTCCCATGTTTAACTGACTCGCTGAAATGTGGGGTTACTGGAAAAGTACCGGACAGCGGCCCTGGGGCGTTTTCATTTGCAGTAACCCGGTATTTCAACCAGATACTGCAGGATCAGTAAACACATCGCGACTTATCCGGCCAATCCTGATGCCCGCGTGCGACTTAACCGAAGTCGAATCTGTGAATTAGGTGCGCGTGCACAGATTGGACCGGATAAATCGGCATAAACCGGCCAAACCATTTGATTACAAGGCGCTTACGCTGAATATTTAGGTTCAAACAGGTTTGGCCGGTTTATTTAGACAAGGCAGGAGTAATCTCGAACAGCGTGTTTGGATGGGACGCGTTTACCGGGAGCATCACCCGAGTTCTGGCCCGCTGTTCTGTACGTCAGTGAAGTGCTGCGACGACTTCATCTGTGGTTACAATGGCGCTGGCGTAGTTGGTTATGTTGACTTCGAGCGCGGCATGCATCTCTCGATCCGCAGTTGCATTCTTCACCATCGTGATCTCATAGCCGAGTTCAGCGGCATAGCGAACCGTGGCCTCCATACAGGCGTGTGCGATCAGTCCCATGACGATGAGCGTGTGAATGCTGTGTCTTTTGAGCTGCAAATTCAAATCGGTGTTGGCGAAACCACTGGAACACCAATGCTCCGCGGCCACAACGTCTCCAGAGCCCGGTTTGAGTTCTGGTCGGATCTCACCGCCCCAGGTGCCGTGTTCGAAAGTCTTTCGCTTTCAGGCTGCCCTCTGAATTGGCGCAACATACTTCCACGTATCGTAATCGCCGGGACGATATTGCCGGCGCAGCGCATAGAATGCGCGGATTCCCGTCCGTCGAGCAGCATCGAGAAACCGCAGCATGTGCGGAATGCACCGGTTGCCTTCAGCGAACCCTTGATGCGATCCCATACTTTGCCGCCCTCGGAAATGAAATCGTTCTACGGGTCGAGGACCACAAGTCCAGTGATCTGCTTTTCGTATGTCAGTTGTGCCATTTCTTTTCTCCAATGCTGCGATTCACAACGTCAATGAGAGTAATGCGTAAAGACCAGGTCGCGATCTTTGGCCAGCGCGTGGCATAGAAAGCAGCCCTTGTGCACCGCCTCACCATCCGGCTTGCCGTCGGTGAATTGAGCGAACCCCCAGCCGCCGGTCGAGGCGTATTTTGTTGAGTCCTTAACCATGAACTGAACATTGGTCGCCTGTCCAGCCACGAAAGATTCAGACAGTAGCTTCTGAAGCACATCGGGGCTGAATCTTTGTCGCAGAATAGCGCGAAACGCGTTGTTGTTGTCCTCGGACGCGACTTGATTCCAGGCCAGCCGAGCAATGATTGTCCCGTCCGGGAACGGCACCGTCCCTTCCCGAAACGCGCGGGTCGCTACGTCATTGCCCAGCTTGGCGCGCAGGTCGTTAAAAGGCGTCCCCACGCGGGCCACGGAGATCAATGTCCAGTCACGGTATCCCGCAGGCATTTTGACTCCGTAAATCGGGGCCGCCTCGCCTTCCGTCTGTCCGGATGCGGAGCCTTTAAACGCGATAACGCCTGCTACAACACCAATTGCTATTAGTCCGAAAACAGCTCGTTTCATAATCGTCTCGTTTAAATAGTTCTTGACTTCATTGCGGCAATGGAGGCATCTGGTACTCCGGCCAGTGAAGACGCAGGCTATCGGCAGCGCTCAACCTACCTCGTCGGTCTTCGGCTCAATCCGCGGGCGTTCGCGCGTGTTGGAACTGCTCAGCATGGTTCTCCAGCCGTTGGGGGACGCTCATGAACAAGGCCTTCAGGCCCTCCGTCATCGTCGGATGCGCAAACATTGCGTCCCGCAAGGTCGTATACGGCAGGCCTGCCAGCATCGCGAGTTGAACCGTACCCATAAGTTCGCCGGCCTCCGGCCCGAACGCCGTGAAACCAAGAATGCGGTCACTGCGCGCGTCGATGAGCGTC
>JBAUZG010000171.1:0-1617 GCA_049585195.1 Bryobacteraceae bacterium
CGACCTTCAATGGTCAGTTTACCGGCCTCGGAATGGCGGATTTCATGCTCGGATATATGAGCGATTTCCAGCAAACCAATGCGACGCCGGACGACTTGAGGCAATGGGTGATGAGCATCTACGCGCAGGACAGCTTCAAGGTCTCTCCGAATTTTACTGTGAACTTCGGCCTGCGCTGGGAGCCCACCTTTGCCGACCCCGACAAATACGGGCGCGGCGATTCCTTCAGCGAGGCGGCCTTCTTAGCCGGCCAGGTCAGCACCGTGCACCCCACCGCGCCTCCCGGATTGTTCTTCCCGGGCGACCCCGGAATCCCGGCCGCAAACTGGAACGGGCATTATGCCAATTTTGCGCCGCGCGCTGGATTGGTATGGAATCCGCATGGCGATGGCCGTGACACCCTGCGCATAGGCGGAGCGATCCTGTACGACTCGACCGAGACATGGTTCAACGAGCGCGAGACCACCAATCCACCGTTTGGCAACGATATCGATGTCGGATCGACCGGGACGCTGACGAATCCCTGGGCCGGATATTCGGGCGGAAATCCCTTCCCGCAGCACAATCTTTACTTTCCGAAATTCGGCACATACATCAACATGCCAATCAATCCCAAGCCAACTTATGTAGCGCAATGGAATGTTACCTATCAGCGCCAGTTCGCGGCTAGCTGGCTCGCTTCTATCAGCTATCTCGGCAACAAAACGACTCACCTCTGGATTGCCGAAGAAAGAGATCCAGCGGAGTATCTGGGTACCGCCCCCTGCACAATAGACGGCGTCAAGTACAAAACCTGCTCCAGCACGGCTAACACCAATCAGCGGCGCCTTTTCTATCTGACCGACCCAACTACCGGCGGTTATTATGCCAGCGTGGACACGATGGATGACGGGGCGGTCGCCCGCTATCAGGGACTGCTGGCATCGCTCGGGCACCGCTTCGGCAGCAATTTTGAAGTGAATGCCAATTTCACCGATTCCTACTGCCTCTCCGACTATGACTTTGGTGCTGCGCTCGCCGGCTCGACCAACTCGCAAGTTTTCAACCGGCACGCCGATTGGGGGCCGTGCGTTTCGGACACGCGTTACAACTTCAATGTAACCGGAGTGGCGCAGAGCGCGTTCAACACCTCCCACGCGTTCCTGAATCACGTGATCAACAACTGGTCGCTCGCGCCCCTGATTCACGCTTCAAGCGGCCAGCCTCTTCTTATCACGTCCGGCAAGGACAATTCGCTGACGGGTCTCGGCAATGACCGCCCCGACCAGGTGCTCACAAACACATCCGCAATCAACCCCACCTGTTCGTCATCGGCTATCTGCGTCCAATTCATCAATCCCGCGGCTTTCATCCAGAACCCAATTGGGACCTATGGTAACGTCGGGCGAAATGCGCTGCGCGGTCCGGGAAATTTTAGTTTCGATCTCGCGCTAAGCCGCAACTTCAGGCTCACCGAGCGGCTCACTTTGCAAGCCCGCGGAGAAGCCTTCAACATCCTCAACCACACCAATTTTGTGGGAGCGTTCGCGCCGGCCGGACAGGAGGCCGGGGCAAGCTACGGCACTCTGAGCACTAATCTCAGTTCCTCGAACTTCGGGCAAGTCACCGGTGCATACG
>JBAUZG010000172.1:0-9179 GCA_049585195.1 Bryobacteraceae bacterium
TTTGCGCTCGGCATCGGATCCACCTTGAACAGCCCCGCCTGGCAGGCGATTGTGCCGGAGCTTGTTCCCAGGAAAGAGTTGCCACAAGCCATATCCCTCAACTCCGTAAGCTTCAATCTGGCTCGCGCAGTGGGGCCGGCGCTCGGCGGGTTGGTGGTAGCGGCTTTTAGTCCAGCTGCCGTGTTCTTCCTGAATGCAATTTCGTTTGTGGGCGTAATTCTGGTCCTTTGGTGGTGGAAGCGGCCGGGAGAAGAGCAGTCCGCCGCCGCAAGCGAACGTATTGTGCAGGCCACCTGGGCAGGATTACGCTACGTTCGCTATTCGCCTGGTATGACGAACGTGCTGGTTCGGACGGGCGCATTTATCATCGGCGGCAGCGCAATCTGGTGCATTCTGCCTATCGTCACCGAAAAGCAGCTGCACAGCACGGCTACCGGATACGGCATTCTGCTGGGTTGTTTAGGGGTGGGATCGGTACTCAGCGCCATGCTGTTAGCGAAATTCCGCATGCGTTTCTCCCCCGACCAACTGGTGGTGGCTGCGGGTATTTTATGGGGACTCGCGACCCTGTCACTCGGCTTTCTGCACAACTTCACTCTTGCCGCGATCGCCATGTTAGCGGGCGGCTTTGCCTGGGTATCGGAGATGTCGAGCTTTAACGTTGCAGCACAAACGGTGCTTCCCAACTGGGTGCGAGCCCGGGCGCTGGCAGTGTATTTGCTGGTGTTCCAGGGAGGGATGGCGATTTCGAGCATGCTCTGGGGTGTAGTTGCGGAGCGCTACGGCATTCGAGCCAGCTTCGTGACCGCTGGGGCCGTCCTTCTACTGACGCCCCTCCTTGCGAAACTCTATCCGCTGCGGCATGGCGATGAACGCGAAATCACCGTTTCTCCCCGTTGGCCTGAACCCGTCTTCAAAACTCCGCCCGATCCCGGGCGCGGGCCGGTGCTGGTGCAGGTCGAATACGACGTTAGTCCCGACCATTCGGCCCAGTTTCTTGAAGCAGTGCAGGAACTCGGTCGTATCCGGCGCCGCGACGGAGCGATCCGCTGGGGCGTTTATCAGGACGCGGCTGTTCCCACACGTCACATTGAGAGCTTTCTCGTGGAGAGCTGGGCGGAGCACCTGCGCCAGCACGAGCGGATGACTCTTGCCGATCGCGAGGTGCAGCGGGAAGTCCATAAATTCCATCAAGGAGCCGAACCACCCAGGGCAAGCCATTATCTTTCCGCCCCTTAATTTCACCCGGAATTAGCCGCAGCCTACCTTTCGCACGTTATCCTGAATTTTTGGGCAAGTGGCTACTCAACCGAAATCGCTGCTGAATTTTGCACGGCGGATGTCGCCCGAAGCTCGGCGCATTGCGGAACTCGCCGACCGGCCCGATCTTGTAGAAGCACAGCGTTGGATTGCGCGGGAACGTCACTGGGTGAATGAGCAGCATTTAGCTTTGTGCCGCGTCCCAGCCCCGACTTTTTTTGAGGCGCGGCGGGCGAGCTGGCTGGCTGAGCAGCTACGGCGCTTCGGCTGGGAAACGAGTTTCGACCGGGCGGGCAACGCGCTTGCCATCTGGCCGGACTCGTCAGGCCCGCGCGTGGCATTGACGGCTCATCTCGACACGGTGCTCGCGCCCCAGCGCCCGGAAGACATTTCCGTTTCGCCGGACGGACGGTTCCATGGCCCCGGCGTATCGGATAACGGCACCGGGCTTTCTACTCTACTCGCTGTAGGGCGCGCACTGGGCGAGTCTCCAGGCCTGCGGAATGTCGCTCGATCCGTCATCCTTGTGGCCAATGTCGGGGAGGAGGGCGAGGGTAATCTCAACGGCATGCGGTATCTGTGCCGGCAGGGAAACTCGCTCGAGATTGCGGCGTTCGTCATCCTGGACGGGCCGTCGCTCGACAACATTACAGCGCAAGCCCTCTCCAGCCGCCGCTTCGAAATCTTGTTTCAAGGCCCGGGTGGCCATAGTTGGAACGATCAGGGGACCGCGAACCCGGTCCATGCTCTCAGCCACGCCATAAGCTCGTTCGCCCAAACCGTCGAGTTTCGCAAGGAAGGCGAAACTGCGCGATTTGCCTATAACTTTGGGATTGTCGAGGGTGGCGCGAGCGTTAACTCCATTCCGGCTCAGGCGCTGGCGAAGCTTGATCTGCGCTCAGAACAGGGCGAAATTTTGGAATCTTTAGCCGCGCTGCTGGGCAATTCGGTCGAAAGGGCATTGGAATTTGAAAACCGGCACGCGAAAGGCGCCCGCATCACGGCCAAAATCAGAGAATTAGGCTCAAGGCCCGGGGGCAAGCTCGATCCCGATTCCGCTCTTCTCCGAGCCGTGCAGGCCGTAGACAGCTATCTCCAGATCCGGTCGAGGATCAATTGCGCCTCAACGGATGCCAACATTCCTCTTTCGTTAGGTTTACCTGCTATTTCTATTGGGACCGGGGGCCATGGCGGCGGAGCTCATACGGCGCAGGAATGGTTTCACCCCGAGGGCCGCGAAACCGGGCTCAGGCGGGTGCTTTTGTTGATTGCTGCACTGACGGAAGGCACGCAAAATCAACCGCTTAGCTCGGCAAGTTAGTCCGATTTCTCACAGACTAAGTCTCGGTACGGCAGCGGCGAGTGGCCGCTCCACCTCAGAGTCCGCCGCGTCCCGATTCTTCGGGACGCTTGGCAATTCGGCCTACACGTCCGGGCTTTCGCCAATTAAATTAATTAACGAAACGCCTTCACTACGAGCCGCACTGACGAGAACTGAATCGAGCGTTGCGAGCGGCAACTCCTCCCGCTGCGCCAATTCTAAGTAAGCGGCATCGTATACGGACAGCCCGTAGCTTCGGGCAAGTCGAAAGACTCCAGCTTCATCCGGAACGCGATCGGTCCTGATTGGCAGTCGGGCAATGTCTCGAAGAAAACTGGTTGTCTCAAGTTCGGTAATCCGCTTGCGACGCTCGTTGACAATCAAGATGTTGCGGACTTCGAACCACCAAAGGCTTGGCACAACCGCCTCATCTGCTCGAATTCTGATCAGGGCCCAATCGGCGTGCGGATGGTCTTCCTCCTCAAATGCCCAACACGCTGCAATCGACGCGTCGAGCACAAAGGGCATTATTACTTACGGCCCTCATCGCGGGCAGATCTGAGTTCGTCGACGGTAATTTTTCCGGTTCGCTTCCTGAGGCCGATGATACCCTCGATAGCCTTGTCGATTTGCTCTTGGCGTCGGTTCGCTTCGGGCACAATTCTGGCAATTGGGCGGCCGTGGCGTGTGATGATAAGGGTTTCACCCGTTCTACTTCGTCTAGCAGTTGTGGTAGATGAGCTTTTGCTTCGGAGGCTTGGATCTCGCGCATCGAGTTCGACCGGTCGATTTGACTAGTCTAAATTTACTGTATTAGCCCCGAGCCGGTCAACCAGGCTCGAGACTCAACGTGAATTCCACAACCATTGACGTAAGCCCCGATCGTAAAGCGCCCCCGCGCTGGCGGGCCGACTTCGCGCTTGCCTTGGTGGCCTTCGTGTGGGGTAGCACGTTCTTTGTCGTCAAGTCGGCGCTTAGCGATATTTCGACAGTTTATTTCCTTGCGCTCCGCTTCGGAGCAGCCAGTTTATGCATGATCGCGCTGTTCGCCACGCGTTTTCGACAGGCTGGTTGGCGCGCGGTAATTTCGGGGTTGCGGGGCGGCGCGCTAGCCGGATTGTTCCTGTGGTCTGGCTACGTGCTCCAGACCTACGGCCTCAAATACACGACCGCCGGGAAATCGGGCTTCATCACCGGTCTATACGTTGTCCTGGTACCCGTCCTGAGCGCCATAATTTATCGGCGGGTCCCGCAAAGGTCGGAATTGGCCGGGATTGCGGTGGCCTCCGTTGGCCTGGTCTTGTTGACTCTTCCTACGCTCGACTTCCGCATGAACGTCGGCGATCTGCTGACAATTGGCTGTGCTGTTGCGTTTGCGCTCCATTTATTGGTGCTCTGGTATTACTCTCAGCGGGAACAGTTCGAAGCTGTTGCGTTAGGACAAATCCTGAGCGCGGCTTTGCTCTCGGCCTTGGCGCTGTGGGTAGAACCGGCGCGGGCGCTATGGTCCGGGAGCGTCATTTTCGCTCTCGTTCTGACGAGCGTCTTTGCAACCGCCTTGGCTTTCGCCTTTTACACCTGGGCGCAGAAATATACGAGTGCGACGCGAACCGCACTGATCTTTGCCCTGGAACCGGTGTTTGCGCTGGCGACCGCGGTGATTCTGGGCGGTGAATCCCTCTCTGCGAGAGGCCTGGTGGGCGCGGCACTAATACTGGGAGGCATACTGGTAGTGGAACTGAAACCGATCACACGCTCGTAACATCTCATGGGCAAGCTGCTCCATGGCTGGCCAATAATGTTCATCCGTAGCCTTCGATAACTCCATATACTTGTAGTATTCGCAGTCCGGGAAAGGTAGTTTTTAATGTCGTCGTTTCTCGCGAAAATGAAGCAGCAGAAGCTCTTGAGCATCACTCTCCTGCTGTTCACGCTATTGCTGGGTATCATCCTGGGGACGCTGATCAACACGGGCGTGAGGGCGCGCGAGTCGTCGTCAGCCGTGGCACCGGACGCGACGCCGATTACGATCCCGCAGGCATCCTCCCTTGGTAATGAATTCAGCAAGTTAGCGAAGCGGTTAGAGCCCTCAGTCGTCTATATTCACTCCGACTATCTGGTAAAGCCGGACAAGCGTCAGAAGGCCGATCCGGAGGACGAGGACGAGAATCAGGGCACCGAACCAGCGCCAAAAGATCCCCAGGATATGCTGCGCAAGTTCTTTGGACAGCAGAGCCCCAGGCCGTTCCGGCAGGAAGGCAGCGGCGCTGGATTTATCGTGGACAAGAACGGCTATATCATTACGAACAATCACGTTGTCGAGAAAGCCGACCGGATAAAAGTGCGATTGATCAACGACGATGATAATGAATACCGGGCCCGCGTAGTGGGCATTGATTCGGAAAGCGATCTGGCGGTGATCAAAATTGATGCCAAACGTCCGCTTCCGCCGGTCCAGATTGCGAACTCAGACGGCGTGGAGGTAGGAGACTGGGCGGTTGCGATCGGAGCCCCGTTTGGATTGGAAGCCACAGTCACGGCCGGCATTGTGAGCGCCACGGCGCGCGATCTGCCGAATACGAGCATTTCGCAGCAATTCCAGCATTTTATCCAAACCGATGCAGCGATCAATCCGGGCAATAGCGGGGGCCCGCTGCTCAATATTCGCGGAGAAGTGATTGGGGTAAACACGATGATCGCTACTCGGAGCGGGGCGTATGAAGGCATTGGATTCGCGCTGCCTTCGAACATGGCGGTTCGCGTCTACAACGACATCATCCGGTACGGGCGGGTCGTTCGCGGCTCGATTGGCGTAACCTGGCGGAACGAAGTTGACTACAAAGACACACTGCTTGCTTTCGGGCTCGATCATGGAGTGATTGTCGAGTCCGCGCCTGTCGATAAGCCGGCGGGCAAGGCGGGAATTAAGGAGGGTGACGTTCTGCTCGCGCTGAACGATCATCCGGTCAAAGACGGTGCCGACCTGGTGGGCCGCGTTGCCGACATGCCCATCGGCTCGACCGCGCTGCTTACTGTCGATCGCAATGGTAAGCGCCTGGATTTCAAAGTGGCGATCGCCGAACGTTCCAAAATCTGGGAAGATCGGCTTGGCGCACAGAAGGAGAACCCGGAACCTGCGCCCAAAGACCCTACGGAAGCGAAATTTGGAATCGCGATCGGCCGCCTGACCGAGACGGATCGCCAGAAAATGCAGATCGAAAACAATAGCGGTGTGAAAGTGGTTACGGTCGACCCGGGTTCGTTCGCGGAGGATATCGGCCTGAGCGAAGGCGACGTGATTCTTTCGATTAACCGGCAGGCGGTGACATCGCCTCAGGACGTTTTGAGAATTCAGCAGACGCTAAAGCCGGGACAGCCGGTTGCATTCCGGATCGTCCATTCGGAGGGCTCAGGTAGCGAGCGCCAAGCAGGCAAGTATTACGTTTCGGGCAGGCTTCCAACCGAGTGAGGCTTGATAAACTGATACAGTTTCGGAGCATGAAATTCCGATTTGCTGCGCTGCTTTTGACTCTGACGGTCCTCGCTGCTGCCGCTGAGCAGCAGACATCCAACGCGGTGTCGAAGACAGCTGCCGCGAAAACTGTTCACAAGACCAAAAAGGGCCGGTACACAGCTCGAAAGCGCAAGCCCGCGGGACCTAGTTACCCAGCACATCCCACGCCTGAGCGCTACAAGGAAATTCAGCAGGCGCTCGCCGATAAGGGCTATTTCAAAGGGCCGGTGGACGGCACTTGGGGCGACGATTCGGTGGATGCGCTCAAGAGGTTTCAGACCGACAACAAACTGGAAAATGACGGCAAAATCAATTCGTTGTCTTTGATCCAGCTTGGGTTGGGACCGAAGCACGACGGAAGCACAGTCACAACCGCCCATCCAGAGCTGCCGGCGGTTCCTCCCCCAGTCACCGAGGCTCCGGCTGAGGCGCCACAATCGGCACAATAAAAGACAGCGAAACAGGACAAATTGATGATAGTTGGGGTTCCTAGGGAGATCAAGGACCACGAGAGCCGTGTGGGTTGTGTGCCCAGCATGGTCAAATGGCTCAGCGAGCATGGGCACGAGGTTCTGGTGGAATCGGGCGCCGGAGCGGGAAGCTCGATTGCCGATCACGAGTATGAAGAGGCCGGCGCCTCGATTGTGGCTTCACCCGCTGAGGTCTGGAAACGTTCGGATCTCGTCGTAAAAGTGAAGGAGCCGCAACTCTCCGAATGGGCCTTTTTTCGGCCCGGTCTGACGCTGTTCACTTATCTTCATCTCGCCCCGCTGCCCGAACTGACCGACGCTTTACTCAAAGCACACGTGAATGCGGTCGCCTACGAAACGATTCGCGAGGCAGACAACTCGCTTCCGTTGCTGACGCCGATGAGCGAGGTGGCCGGACGGATGGCGGTGCAGGTCGGCGCTCAGTATCTTGAAAAACCCAACGGCGGACGAGGCATCCTGTTAGGCGGAGTGCCAGGTGTGGCGCCGGCGAACGTCGTGGTCGTCGGTGGAGGCGTGGTTGGGCACAATGCCATTAAAATGGCCTGCGGTCTGGGCGCGAACGTGACCGTTATCGACAAGAATCTCAACCGGCTGCGCGAGCTCGACGATATCTATTCGAGCGCCATCCTTACGCTCGCCTCAAACGCGTACACGCTGCGCGAGGGGGTTCGCACAGCCGATCTCGTGATTGGGGCGGTTCTTATCCCCGGCGCTTCCGCTCCAAAGCTGGTGCGCCGCGACATGATCGGCTCGATGAGGGAAGGCGCCGTGGTGGTCGATGTGGCGATCGATCAGGGCGGCTGTTTTGAGACGTCGCATGCCACCACGCACACCGACCCTGTCTATTTTGTGGGCAAGGTTCTGCACTATTGCGTTTCGAATATGCCAGCTGCGGTTCCGCATACTTCGACGTTCGCCCTTACCAATGCAACTGCTCCGTACCTGTTTGCTCTGGCTGACAAGGGTCTTGAGCAGGCTTGTGAAGAGAACGCCGCCATTCGCGAGGGCGTGAATACTTACCAAGGTGTCATTACCTGCGCGGGCGTGGCTGAATCGCAAAGCAAGAGCTGGCGCGAGCTGGCTGCGGTTTTGTAACTACTCCTCTCTCAGCGCCCGCATTGGATCGATACGCGCCGCGCCGCGCGCCGGCAGGTAGGTGGCACCCGCAGTGGTGAGCAACAGCAGGACCGAAACGACCAAAAACGGAAGCACACCGACGCGTCCAAGGCGCAGGAACTGGATCGAGTTGATCGCTCGGCACGCCAGAATCCCGATCGGCAACCCGACAGCGATCCCAGCGAGCCCTAGTGTCAACCCCTGCCTCAAAACCATTCCCAAGACGATCGGCCGGTCCGCGCCGATTGCCATCCGAATGCCAATTTCGCGGGTGCGCCGGCTTACCGAGTAAGCAATCAACCCGTACAACCCGATCACCGCCAGAATAAGGCCCATCACTCCCAAGGCAGCCACAATTTCGTTAATTACGTTCGAGGTCTTCACCGTGCGATTCTCATAAATATCTTTCATGCTGCGTGCATCGAAAACAGGCATGTTCCGGTCGATCTCTTGAATCACTCGCCGGACAACTGGCTTGAGCACTGTCGGGTCGGGAGATTTCGACTTCGCGATAAGGGTCATCTGCGGTTGCTGATTCTGAGTGAACGGGAGATACACAAAGTCGAGCGGCGCCTCACTGACAGAGAGATATTTGGTCATCTTGGCGACGCCTACGACTTCGACAGGCTTCCCGCTTGCGTTCTGCAGACGAAATCTCTTCCCGACCGGACTCCGGCCCGCCCAGTAATGTTCCGCGAATTGTTCATTCACTACGGCAACGGCTGGCGTGTTGGCCTGGTCCGATTCGAGGAAGCTTCGGCCCTGAATGATTTGTATTCCCATCGTTTCGAAATAGCCGTCGCTCACGATGTTGTCGAAGACGGTGATGGCCTCCTGGCCCCGCTTTAACTGATATCCTTCCGGGACAACTCCTACTTGGGCGGCGCCAATGGCTAACGGAACAGAAGAGGCGAGCGCCGCCGATTCCACATCAGGCGCGAATCGCGTCTTGTCGAGGAGTCGCTTATAGAACTGTTGCGTCTCTGAGTCCGTGTAGCGAACAAGACTTGCATTTAAGCTCGTCAGAAAGAGACGGTCGATTCGAAAACCGGGGCCGCGATCCAGGTCGGCGCGAAAGCCCTCCACCAGGACGGCGGACACAATCAGAAGCACCAGCGAAAGCGCCACTTGCCCGCCGACCAGCAGGTTGCGGCCCCAGAGCCGCCCTCTCTTTTTCGAACTCGAGGCAACCCCGTCAGTCGCCTTGAGCGCGGGCACAAGATCTGGCCGGGTCGTTCGAAGAGCCGGAGCCAAACCGAACAGAAATGTGCTCAGGATTGATACGCCGGCGGTGAACAGCAACACGCGGCGATCGAGCTGGACGCCGAGATCGATGGGCAGATCGGTGGGCATAGGAAGGCTGTTCCACAGTCTCACCGATGCGTACGCCAGCGCCAGGCCCGCTATTCCGCCTCCGATTGCCAACAGCAGATTTTCGATCAGCAACAGCCTGATCAGCGGGCCTCGTCCCGCGCCG